>CAMOUQ010000001.1 GCA_946626595.1 uncultured Prevotellaceae bacterium
AGTGTTCCTTCTCGTAGGATATCACTATATCCGACATCACCGACAACTCCACTGCACTGCTGTCTGTCGTCGGCGTCTCGTCTGTCACCAGCGGCAGGAGTTCCTCTATGCGGCCAAGGGCAAACTCGTACTGTTCCTTTGTAATCTTATTCACTCCTCCAGTCCGCAGTTTCAGCGACATCGTACCAGCGCTCCAGCGCGGCACGTGCATCCGCATGTCCTTCTTGCTCATAGAATTCCTTCAGCCGGCGATGTGATACGATACGCATAGTTTTCTTGTTTCCGTAGGCAAAGTTATTAAACAATTCGGAAATATGCAAGTTTTCGCCCAATTTATATTGAAAAACCGAAGATGGAGGGGCGAGAAAGAGAAATAATAATAATCCGGCGCGAACTCATGCAGAGCTCGCGCCGGTCGTCTATTTTGGGGAATTCGGGAATCCCCGTGTCGGTTAGTTGCGGGTCAGACCGCAACTAACGCTTTACCATACAAGGAGTTGTTCCGAAACGTCTGCGTCTGTTGGAACGTCACCAGTACCCTGTTGCATACCTGAATCGCCAGCGATACCGGTAATGCTGGTAGCCAGCATCTCATCCTCAAGCAGCACTTCAACTTCCATGAGAGGAGCAATATATGTTTTTTTCATAGCTGTTTTTACTTTTTTTAGGTTTAACAGTTTGTTTCTAACACAACACATTGAGTTACTTCACAACAATCTTCTTGCCGTTCACGATGTACAGACCGCGCTGAGCCTTCTGTACGCGCTGACCAGCCAGGTTGTAGATAGCACCTGCGGGCTGTGCAACGTTGCCGTTGATAGACTCGATGGCAGTAGCCACACCGTCGATGAAGAGTTCTGCCTTCACCTCGGCCGGCTTAACCTTCAGGAAGGCGCGGAAAGCGTTCATGCTGGTGTTGCCCTCACTGCGATAGAGAGCGCCATTACCTACGAAGTAGTCACCTTCTGCAACATCAACGGGAGCGTAAGTACCTACGAAGTCGATGAACTTGCCGGCAACCTTGACGTCGGCTGCGGGAGCCTTAACCTGAACACCCTTGAAGGTCAGATTGTCGCTGGCATTGGTAGCCTTAACCAGTACGGGCACATTAGCCGTGATAGAACCGTCACCACTCTGGAACGTAATCTTAACAGCCTCTGCATCATCACTCTCCTCAGAGAAATTGTAAACCTTGGTACCAGCTCCGAAGGCTTCAGTTACCTGATTCGCAGTCAGGTCGAAGGGTACAACTACTGTGTTGTAGCCAGACTTGATGCTGCGAGCCATGGTGACATCAGCGATAATGGTGTTCTCGATAGTGTTAGCAGCATTCTCATCGTAAGCTACATCCTGAGCCAACTTAGTTGTAGAAAGGAGTTCACCGTCAGCAATAGACATCCAATTATACTTTTTGTTCGTCTCAGCATAGAAGGTCATTGTTACCTCTGTCTGCTCATCGAGTGTGAAGGGGAGGAAACGCCACTGCCAGCCGGCACCTGCGTTTTCAACATTTGCTGTGCTGGCAATGAAGGCATCGCCATCAGACCAACTGGCAGCACCAGACTTACTGATACCGCGACCGCTATTACCAACGTTTGGCAGAGATATAGTTGTTGCCGTTGCAGAGCAGCTAACGCTACTTGTTACATCCACAGACGAACGTGCAGCCACCTTGATGACATAGCTACCAGCGGGCAGGGTGCAGGTCTTCTCGTACTTGATGGTCCATGCATCGCTACCCCAACCAGCAGCGGCTTGCTCATAGTATGCGTGAGTTGTACCACTCCAGTGCTCGTTGCTGAGATAGTTGGGAGTTGCAGGCTCACCATTGACAGTGGCAGTGCCAGTCCAAGAACCGAAATCACCAATCAGGCCTGTGGCAGAGAAGGTATATTCGGTAGCTACCTTGTTATATTGAGCAATATTCAGATTCTGAACAGCAGTAACTGCCTCGGCAGCGGTAGTGGGATCTTCTACACCAAGGGCAGAACCCCAAAGTTCCTTTGTCTCAGTCTTAGCCAGCACCCATGCGTTGTAACTCGATGCAGCAGCTTTGAAGGTTGCAGTAGCAGCCTCCAGAGTCTGAATCTTCTCAAGGTAGTTAGCCTTTGATGAACCATCAGGAGCGTCGGCAATGGCTGTTGTCACAGCAGTTCTTTCACTGCCACTGACATACTTATACGCCTGAGCGTCCAAAGTCTCGTTGGCTGCAGTAACAGCATCTGACCACTGCTGGTCATAAATGGTATAGTCGGGAGCACCATAGTACTTCAAAGTGAAGTCGCGGAAGATGGTCCACTTGTCGGTCTCAGTGTCTTTGTTGTCGATACCAATCTCAACATTGCCAGCGGTCTCGATGAGGAACTTCAGGGCAACCTTACCATTGCCACCGTCAAAGTAGTCCTTAGCTGCAGCCATAGTGTTCACAACAGAACTTTCTACACCAGGGATCAGTATCTTATCATCACCAGCATAGAAGTAGGTGTTGTGGTTACCAGCACGGTGGAAACCTGTTACGCCGAACTCCCATGTACCAGGAGTCAGAGCCAAAGTCTGATAGAACTTGAAGTTCTGCTTGTAGAATTCGCACTCACCGTAATTGCATACAGCCCAACTGTTACCAGTTCTAGCCGAACCGTTTTCTACCGCTGTCCAGTAGTCGGTATTAGTATGAACACCGGCGTTGTCCACCATCACAGCGGTTACATCGATGAAGCCGGGATCGGCAGGTATCGTAACGTTGGGAAGTTCTGTAAGGAAGTTTTCACGGAGAGTGGGAATTGCAGCGTCAATAGCATCGGTTGTGGTAGCTGATTCGACATCGGGCAGAACAACATTAGAAGAAATTGCCAAAGCGGCATCCCTAATAGTGGCATAGCGGGAATAGCTTGGCTGCAATGCCTTGGCGGCATCTACGAGGCTTGCAAGTTCGCTAGAAGCAGTCGATATAGCCTCTTCTGTGGTCAGGGCATCCATATCTATACCATCAGCATAGCTCTTGGCAGCATTGTATGCAGCTGTGGTGGTGGTGCCTTTGAGGTCTGCTATGTCGTCAATCATAGATTGCAGAGCCTCCTTAAATGCTGTAAGGTCAGGACCATAATAAATAATTTTGAAATTATCTACAACAACCCATCCAGAAGGATCCTTAAAACCAATTGTCATGGTATGCTTGTCAACAAGAACAGGATAGGCACTTACAGTATTACCAGCCACTTCATTGGACATGGTATTATAATTGCCGGCACTGGACTTGGCACTAACGGTTTCGCCGATAACCTCAGTCATACCCTTTGCATAAACATAAGCCGTTTTTGTATCATTACCAGAAATCATGTCACAGGCTACACGGTACTTACCATTGGGGAGACCTTCCAGATTCTGCAGTACGGAAACATTGTTATTATTCCAAGATTCCATTGCCCCTGTACCAAATTGCTGATTACCCCAGCTACCAGTTCTCGTCCATCCGTCACCATTCTTAGTGGAGAAATCGGCATTGACGACAAAATATGCCGTCAGGTCTTGGGGGTTGTCCTCTGACGCAATAGCAACGCTATGATCGAAGATAGCCTTATCCAGTGCTGTAGTTGCAGCGTTTATATCTTCGACCGTAGCACTTGCGTTGTTGTAAACCGCACCAGCATCATCCGTGTTTACGCCCTCTGCTTCAGCTTTAAGAAGTAATTCATAGAGTGAAGTTCTAGCGTCAAAAAGGATTGCATCACAAAAAGCCCAGTCAATGTTCTCTGCATCCTCCGCACGATTGAATTCAACTGGTTTTCCTGCTTCGTCAGCACCAGCATACTGAGTGGCGGCATTGGGATAAGCCTTATCACCAACAGCAGTCTGAAGGCGATAGTATGAGCCTACTTTTGTAATATTCCATACAAAACCCCTTTTCTGACTCCCCCGATCAACGAAACCCGCAGCTTCGCTATCACGGAAAAACAACTTATTGGAATTCGTCAAGTTGACAATCTCCCAACCAGAAAGTTTAACACCATCCACATCCACATCTGTGACCTCATCCAAGCGAACTTTCAAGCCATTACCACTAGTGGTTAAACTAATTTGAGTTCCCCACGAATTAGCACCTGTCAGGAATTGTCCTACACCCACATTTTTGATGTAGTAGGTACCTCCTGAGACAAGTTCGGAAGGCTCTAAAACAGGAGCCGTCCACGTCTGTGCGTTCAAGCCGAGCGCACTAACGATGCAAAGCATCGCGAAAAGTAGCTTTCTTTTCATGATTTTAATTGATTAGTTAATAAAATAGATTAATTATAAAAGGTATCATTTTTCTTTATCGTCTAAGGGAATAATAAGTTTTAACATTCTGCGAGTCGTAGGTAAATGAACTTTTCCAGCCCATTCTCCCTATCATGGATAAAATTATCCATTGACTCTACGCCACACCAGAACTGTTCGAGTAGTGAAGCGTCGTATGCTCGTCTAAAAAGGAGTTCTTTTCTAACCATTTCTTAATTCCACGTGGCATGGAAGTATTCTAGTGCTTCCTTAGAGTTCCTTACGCTCTTTTGGTCTGTTTCGTTCAGTTGTCCAGAATTAACGCGCACGAGGGCACTGCGAATGTCTTTCGCAATTTTTCCTCTTATAGGCATCCTTCTTGTTTTTACTCCTAACATATATATATCGAATAAACTAATTAGTTAATAAAACAGGTTAATTATAAAAAGTTTGTTCATTAGTGTATTCTGCTATTCGTTTACCATTTGTTTCTCGTGCTTAATGTCCTGGTATTTGAAGTAGACATATCCGCCAATTGCTATTGCTATAATTGTCAGAAGCATGATGTTTGCTGCCATAGTTACCTCCTGTTCTTTTTTGACTTATCTATTGTTTCTGGTTCTCTAACGAAACTTATCGTATTTACTTTAGCAGATTGTCCAGTTGTCTCACGAAGGAAGCAGACGAGTAATGTGGTATGTCGGAGAAGTCATAATGCCGACGTTCGTATCAAGGAATATCCGCTTCATCGTTCCATGATGTGTGCTAAGTGTTTGTCCTGAGCAATTTCCTCATCGGTGATATTCACCATACCCCGCAATCTTTTAAAAGCGAGGGGGACTTCCCGTTTGGCCTTCGGTTCAACCATCGACTCTGTGATGAATGTTACCACTATTTGCTTCTGCTCCAGGGTCATTCCTTGCAGCAAACTCATATATGGTGCCATGGGGGTCTCCTTTATTCTCTGTGCTAATGTAGTCATCACTAAAACTTTTTTATACACCAATTCGCAGCAAAGTTATAGAAAAAATATTGTAAGTGCAAAAAATATTAAAGTTTTTTAACTACTTTATTATACTTACGGGAAATCAGCACATTATATATATGGAAACACGCCTGCGCGCAGGCGCATACGCGCGCACGTTGTTAGGTTGGGGCTCAGACAATACGTCGATGGAGCTCAGACGACGTATTGTCTGAGCTCCATCGACGTATTGTTGGAGGCGAATCGACGTATTGCCTGAAAAGTGTCGGCGCGTCGGTGTTCGCGTAATTCGAGAAATTCGTGGTCTAAGAAAACCTCGTGGTCGGTAGGAATCACTCGTTGAGGTCGATGACGAACGAGTCCTTACGTCCGCTGGGCTTCATGGCCTTGATCCAGAGGGCACGGTCGGTGGACTGGTTGGCCTGCTTGACGGCTTCTTCCCAGTCTTCCTGGGTCTCCATCTTGCGGTCGTTGACCTGCAGGATGATGGTGCCCTTGGTGACGCCGGCGTCCATCATCTTGCCGCGGCGGATGTTGTTGACGACGAGGCCGTAACTAAGGCCGAACTGCTGTTTCTGCTCGTCGGTGATGGGCTTCATGTTGACGCCCAGCTGGTCCATGTCGACCTCGGTCATCACCTTCGTGGTGCCCTGGGCGTTGCGCAGGGTGATGGTGACGGTCTTCTCCTTCTTGTTGCGCAGGTAGGTAATCTTCACCTTGTCGCCGGGCTTGTGCTGGGCTATCTGCTCCTGCAGCTGCGACATCTTGGTGACTTCGCGGCCGTCGATGCTGGTGATGACGTCGCCCTTCTCCAGTCCGGCCTCCTCGGCTGCGCTGTCGTCGGAGATCTTGGCGATGTAGACGCCCTTGACGGTGCCCAGGTCGGGGGTCTCGCCCTTGGCCTTCTCCAGGTCGATGTACTTATCTACGTCCTGTCCCTGCACGCCCAGGATGGCACGCTGCACGGTGCCGTAGACCTTGAGGTCGGCTACGACCTTGTTCATGATGGTGGTGGGGATGGCGAAGCCGTAGCCGGCATAGGAGCCGGTCTGGCTGTAGATCATGGAGTTGATGCCCACGAGTTCGCCCTGTGCATTGACGAGTGCACCACCCGAGTTGCCGGCATTGATGGCGGCGTCGGTCTGGATGAAGCTCTCGATGCCGTTGGCGCCCAGGGTACGGGCCTTGGCCGAGACGATGCCGGCCGTGACGGTGGAGGTGAGGTTGAAGGGATTGCCCACGGCCAGTACCCACTGTCCGAGACGCAGGTTGTCGGAGTTGCCAATCTTGATGGCGGGGAGGTCCTTGGCGTCTATCTTCACGAGGGCCAGGTCGGTGGTTTCGTCGGTGCCGATGATGCGGCCCTTGAACTCGCGGCTGTCGTTGAGCTTGACGGTGATTTCGTCGGCCTGACCGACTACGTGGTTGTTGGTGACGATGTAGCCGTCCTGGGAGATGATGACGCCGGAGCCGGCTCCGTGGCGGTCGGGTTGCTTATACTCGCGCTGCTGGGGCTGCTGGCGGCGCTGGCCGAAGCCGAAGAAGTCGCCGAAGAAGTCCTCGAAGGGGTCGACCATCTGCATGCGCTGGGTCTTGCCCTCGATGGTGACGCTGATGTAGACGACGCTGTTGACGGCGGTCTCGGCAGCCGAGGTGAGGTCGACGTAGGCCGAGGGGGCTGCCACGGCCAGGGGGGCCGGCTGGGGCTGCGGTTCGGGAACGGGGTTAGCCTTGAGGTTGACCACTGATGCTGTCACTACGCTTGTGCCCAGAACAAGGGCTGCTGCGCCAATCCATGTCTTTGTTGTCTTGTTCATAATGGTAATTTACTATTTACTGTTTTTAATGTTTACGGTTTATGGTTCTCTGCTTTCAGTGACACAAAATTAATGCAAAAGTTGCATATATTGTCACTCTGTCAGTCTTTTTTTAAGTCATTTTAAGGCAACGTGACAGGTTTTCACATTCGTTAAAAGATAAATTTCGGAATTTTCAGTTGACAATTGGCAATTATTTATTAACTTTGTAACGAGAATGCGCATGACGAGACGGCCGGCTTGTCGCTGGCCCCGAGACGACGGGGCGGGAGGAAAGTCCGGGCAACACAGAGCAATCCGCTTCCTAACGGGAAGAGGTCCGCGAGGGTCAGCAAGTGCAGAAGAGAACGACTGCCCCAAGGCAACGAGGGGCGAGGGTGAGAAGGCGGGGTAAGAGCCCACCAGGCGCATGGCGACATGCGTGCTGTGCACACCGGATGTTGAAAGTTCATGTATACCAGCGACTGAGGGCTGCTCGTCCGATGCTGGAGGGTAGAACGATAGAGGCCGTCGGAGACGGCGGCAGTGGATAAATGACAGGCCACGACAGAACCCGGCTTACAGGCGGTCTCGCAAGCGCGTTCTTTATATAGAGAAGATATGACACGTAGTGAACATATAGAACGGTATCTGACTCGCGACATCTGGCGCATCGACGAGGAAAAACTGCCTCTGGGACGCCGACTGTGGACGGGCCTGCTGAAGAGGCTCATCATCGTGGCGGACGGATTCCTGAACGAAAACCTGACCAGCTATGCCGCAGCACTGACCTACAACTGCATCCTGGCAGCCGTGCCCGTGCTGGCCATCATCTTTGCCGTTGCCAGGGGATTCAACTTCGGCACCGTCATCGAGGAACAGCTGCGCTCGAACCTCTCCCTGAGCCCCGACATCGCCGAGACCATCTTCACCTTCATCGACTCATACCTCGAACACACGCACAGCGGCATCTTCCTGGGCGTGGGCTTGCTGGTGTTGCTCTACACGGTGGTGATGCTGACGTCGAACATCGAGACGGCTTTCAACACCATGTGGCACGTGCGCTCTTCGCGCAACATCTACCGCCGCATCATCGACTACGTCACGGTGTTTGCCATACTGCCGCTGATGATAGTGGTGACGAGCGGCTTCTCGGTGTTCATGATTACGCTCACCAGCCTCTTCAGCGACTATGTCATCCTGTCCAGCACCATGGAGTTCGTCATACAGGTGGCGCCCATGCTGCTCTGGTGCCTGGCCTTCGTGCTGCTGTACAAACTGATGCCGAACACCCACGTCAAGTGGAGCGCCGTGCTGGTGCCGGGCATCGTGGTGGGTGCCCTGTTCCAAGGCTTACAGTATCTGTATATCAACTTCCAGATAGTGCTCTCCAGCTACAATGCCATCTACGGTACATTTGCCGCACTGCCCATGTTCATGCTGTGGATGAACATCTCGTGGATCATCATCCTGACGGGGGCACAGATGAGCTATGCCAACCAGAGCGTGAACGAATATGCCTTCACAAAGGACTCGCAGAACATAGCCCGATGCGACCACGATGCACTGTGCATACTGCTGCTGCACCACATCGCACACCGATTCATGGAAGGCATGCCGCCATACACCACCCACATGCTCTCGCGAGAGACGGGACTCCCCCACTCCATGGTGCAGGGACTGCTGGACGAACTGGTGAACGTGGGGCTGCTGAGCGAAACGCACGACGAAACGGGTACCACACAGCACTACCTGCCCCGACAGGACATACACCGCATCACCATCAACAAGATTATCAACCACCTGGACAACAACGGCGTGGGACGCATTGCGCCCAACTGGACAAAGAGCAACGTAGAATGGCACCAGATACGCCGGATAAGAGGGTCGCTCTCGGCCAAGGACGGAGATACCACCATTGCCGACCTGTGACACCCCCGCGATGCGGAATGAGGAAAACACAAGGATACAAAGACCAACCTTCATCTAAAACAAAAATGAAAAAAACTATTTGTCTGCTATCTGCAATAGCAATGTTGTGCTGCACAGCATGCAGCAGCGACGGAAGTGAGAAAGAACCCGAGGAGGGAGAGAAAACCATCTCCTTCGAAGTTGTCAACTACCAGCAGGTGAGCCTGGACGACGTGACTCGCGCCACCGATGCTACGGCTCTGGCACATCTGGACATGGCCATCTACGATGCCGCCACCAATGCCCTCGTCAGCCAAACACAAACGGCCAAGGGGGATAACAACTACGGACAGTTCTCCGCCACCCTGGCCTACGGACAGTACACCGTGGTGTTTCTGGGATACAACGGAGACCGCACAGCTAACATGAGCAACCCCGAAGACATTTGGTTCGTCGACAACTACGTACCGAACATGTTCTACAAAACCATACAGCTGACCGTATCCGCGGCTTCAACTGAAGCACAGAGTATAGTCTTGGCCCGTGGTGTGGCGGCCTTTTGGCTGAAGCATGATGGGTATATACCCAATACGCTGAATAATATGAGGATTACAGCCAACGGAGGTGGTTGCCGCTTTAACGCTTTGACGGGGTTTGCCGCTAAAGTGTCGGCTCGGTGGACAGATTTTCCCTTGGCAAACAAAGCGAGTGATACATCCTTCGGTCTGACAATGTACGCCTTCCTGCCGGCAGAGACAGCCACAATGACATTTACGGCTGTGGCCACAGATGCCAACGACGAAGAGCTTCAGAAACGAGTATTCTCGAACGTGCCAATGAAGATAAACCAGCGGACAATCTACACGGGCCAGTTCTTCGGCAGCGGCACAAACGTGCAGGGCTTCAGCCTGTCGCTGGAGACTGACCAATGGGACGAAGTAAACCAAACCTATTAATATGAACACAACTTTATATATTATCGTATGCTGGGCCGTGTTCCTGACACTGCTCTACTCCTACATGTTCTACGACATCTATGCCGAACGCATCAAACTCCACGAAAAGTGGAGCAAACTGGTAAACGCATTCACCGAAGAGGAATGAGCCTGCGCAACGCCTTTCTCCTTGCCGCCAGCCTCTGCCTGATTTCTGCCTGTGAGAAGATTGACCTGGAAGAGGAGAATGGCGACAGCGATGCCGAACACATCGTGCCCCATACCGTCGGCATGGGCACCCAGGAGGCGCCGTATACCGTGGAGCAGGTGATTAATGGCGGACTTAGCACAAAGGTTAGCTGGTTCATCGGCTACGTTGTCGGCAGTACGTACAACACCATGGACAACTGCGTCTTTGAAGAAGAAACCAGCTACACCAGCAACATCTTGCTTTCAGACAATCCTTATTGCGAGAGTGCTGACGAGTGTATTCCCATAGAACTGAAGTCGGCAACCCTACAGAAAAAATTTAGTCTGTATTACAATAGCGGCAATTTCCGCCAATGCGTAATATTGTCGGGAAGGTTCGGACAATACTTCCGCCGGAACGGCATACGCGACTTGAGAGACGGCTACTGGTTGCCAGGATTCGACTATCACGACATTCTGCCCACCGACTGGGAGGAGATAGAGAACAAATATTAAGAATATTAGGAATATTAAGAATATTAGGAAACAAAAAAAGCCCGCAGCGCACGAAGCGCTGCGGGCTTTTATGATGTCTGGGATTAACCCAGAGTTGGATTCCTTACTTTATCACCTTCTTGCCATCGATGATGTACAAGCCACGGACGGCCTTGCTTACGCGCTGGCCAGCCAGGTTGTAGATGACACCGCGACCGTTGTTGGCAGTAGCCTCAACGCCCTGAATGGCATCGGTAGGCTCGCTACCAACGTAGTACAGGAAGAAGTTGTCGGCAGCTGTCCAAGAAGCTGTGGTGCCGCTGACAAGCAGACCTACGGTGTAGATAGACTTGCCATCGCTGTAGAAGTCAACAAAGAAGTTGTCGGCACTGGTGCTGGTGATGGCCGTAGTGCGGTTGCCAGATTCTGTCTGAGCCAAGAGGTAAACGCCAGTGATGCCTTCCTCGGGAACTTCCTTCTGGTTGGTGGCGAATACGTCAGCAGCGAGTCTGTAGTAGCCCTGAGGCAGAGCAGCCAGCAGCGTGTTGCCGATGACACCGTCGTGCAGGACTGCACCGTCGGGACGCCAAGCCTCGATGAACTGGTTGATCTCGATGCTACCGTCCTCGTTGGTGTAGACATTGTTGCTCTGGTAACCCTGGTTCTGACCGATCCTGTCCTTCGTGCCATCCTCGAGTGTGTCAACAGCAGCGACAAACTGCCAGTAGTTGGCGTTGGCAGCATCGAATGCGGGATTGATGAGGACACCAGAGATGTCGACGGGCTGGTCAACAGATGCGCCGGTCATATCCTGACCCAATACATAGTTGAACCATGCACCGGGGAATGCCTCGGTGAGTGCCTTCACGTCTTCGTTGGTCTCGAACTGGCCCTCGGCCTGCTCGAACAGGTTGTCGAGGTTCTCGTCAGCGCTGACGATGTCGGGGAAGTTCATCTTCAGGTCGTTGAAGTAGTTGAACTGAGTCGTGAGGTCGTTCAGCAGAGTGCGGCCTTCGGCAGTGTAAGCGATAGCGTCCTTCAGAGCCTGCATGGCAGCCTTCTTCTCGTCGAGGCTGTCGCCGTCGCGAGCCGTCTCACCCTGAGTGATGGCCTCGTTCAGGTCGGCGTCGGCCTTGTTGACGAAGATGGGCTCTTCACCGTTCAGAACGGCAGAAGCCTGGTCGATGAGACCCTGCAGTTCGTCGTTGACAGCGTCGTTGTCCAGTGCATTGTAAGCTACAGAGAAGGTGTACCATACTACCCAACTGTTGCTCTCCATCTGGTCGCCCTTGATACCGAAGGTCAGGTTGCCAGCGTCTACGAGAGCCGTAGAAACAGACTTCTCAAGGCTCTCATACTGGTCGTCGTTGAAGATGTCGTAGGCAGCCTTCTGGCTGTTGGGAACGTAAACTTCATCACCCTCAGAGATGGCTGTCCAGCCTTCGAATTCGGCACCGTCGCGGTTGGCAATCTCTACTACGTTGGCCAGAGGAGTCTTCACGTTGCCAGCAAATACGAAGGCCGTAGGATTGGCCTCGTCGTAGTTGGCATAGTTGGTCTCGTTGTCGGCCGTGCGATAGAAGGCCTTCGTGGTGATGGTGTACTTACCGGCAGGCATATCGGCCAGCGTGCGGCTAACCTCGAAGGGGCTCTGGTTCCATACCTCGGCCGTACCGTACTGGGTCTTGAAGTTGCCGGCATTGCCATACTTCCACTCCTTGTCAGGAACATTGCCGCCGCTGACAGCAGTTGTGCTGTAGGTATAGCCCATCTGGTTGAAGAGGATAGAGATGTCGAGGTCGGCATTCAACTTCTCGCCGGAAGCGATGGCAGCGTCGAACATCTTCTGCACCTCGGCCTTCAGCATGGGAGTGAATGCAGCGATGTAGTCGTTGATCTGAGCAGTAGTCCAGGAGAAGTCGTTCTTGGCGTCAGCCACCTCGTCCTGCATGCTGGTCAGCGTCTCGTTCAGTTCGGGATAGTTGTCAGCGTCGTACTTTTCAACAGCCACCGACAGGTCGTTGTCGAAGAAGCGCTCCAAACGCTCGTAAGCAGCGATGTTGGCATTGACGTCTGAAATCAGGTTAGAGATGACATCGGCAGCAGCCGTGTTGGCCTCGTCGTCGTCGCTAACGTTGTCGAGCAGGTCCTGAGCGGTCTCAACAGCCTGCTGCAGTTGTTCCTTCAGTTCGGGATAGAACTCCTTATCGAGAGCCTCTTCACCCGTGGCGATAGCAGCCGACAGAGCGAACAGAGAAGCGTTGATGCCCGTACCAACATAGTTCAGCGAAACACCGTCAACGAAGAGGTGAGGCATTGAACCAGAACCGGCATTGGCAGCGGTGTAACCCATGGTGAAGTAACCAGCCGTGGGCTCGTAGATTTCGAACTTGACGCTCTCCTGCAACCACTTGTTGGCAGTGAAGGTCGTGGTCTGACCCAGATACTCCGTTCCGTCGTCGGCAACGAAGCCCATCAGGTTCTTGCTAACAGCACCGTTACCACCTACATTATAATAAGAGAAGGTGAGCGTGTACTTACCAGCAGGCAGGGATACGCGCTGGGTGTACTGAGACATCTTGCTCCATACGCTCAGGAAACCGAGCAATTTGCCTTCCTCAGTTCCGTCTGACATGGTTGCGGGAGCCTTGAATGCACCGCCACCCAAGAAGGCATCGCTGCCAATAGCGAGCACACCACTGGCACGTCCATTGGGATCATTGTCACCTCGTCCCTCCTGCAGAGTATTGTCAGAGAGATGAGAAGCCGTCCAACCCGTTACAGGCTGCATACTATAGTGGGCGACAGCCTTTCCATTTGCGCCCTTGGGGTCGGGCATGTCGTAGTCATAGGTAGTGATACCATCCTCGATGGGATCGTCCAGCGAGAAGTGAGCATTCTTGATGAAGAAAGCAGAGAGGTCGGTGATGGCCTGCTCGTTGATTTCCTTCTGTGCATCGATGGCTGCGAGCACCTCTTCGAGTGTTGCATTAGGATTGTCGTAAACCTGCTGAGCTGCAGAGGTATCGGCCTCACGGTCTTCACCCACCTTGATTACCTCGAGCAACTTTGCCTTAGCTTCATCGATAGCCTTCTGGTCGAGGACGTTGGTCTCAATGGTGTAGAGCTTCACGTTGTCGATGAAGAGGTGATAAGCACCACCCGAGCCATAGTTGCCAGACTTGTAGCCCAGCGACAGAGCACCGGAAGTCTCAGCTGTGAGGCGGAAGAGGATGGTATCTGTCTCCCACTCGCCAGCGAGCAGTTCTGTCTTCGTTGAATAAGTGGCTTCGCCCTCGTCGGGAACGAAACCCATGTTCGAATTCAGCATAGCCGAACCGCCAGCCGTGTTCTGCATCGTCACCAGCATCATGTAGTCGCCGGCGGGCAGGGTGATGGGCTGGGTGTACTTGACGTCAGCGCCCCAAACGGCAACCATACCCAGGACGGGACCATAGATGCCCTTTTCGGCGGAGAGTTCCTTGTTAGGAGCATAGTATTCGCCACCCAGGCGACCAGCCGTAGCAGGATCGTCGGCATCGCTGAGCAGGGCGAAGATGCCGCTGGCCTTGGCATTGGTGCCATCCTTACGGTCGGCCTCCAATGTGTTGGTAGTGGGAGAGGCTGCCGTCCATGCCGTCACGGGCTGCTGACCATAGAGGTCAGTCCCGTTCTTCTCCATGTCATAGTCGTAGGTACATACCCACTTCGTGATGGGCTCATCGGCGCTGAAATCAGCGTTCTGCACCTTCGATGTGACGTCACTGATAATCCTCACGTCAGTCTGAGCGTGAAGTCCCATTGTCATTCCTCCAGCCAGGAGGAAAAACAAGGATGAGAGTAAACGTTTTCTCATTGTGGTTAGTTTAAGTTTAGTTAATTAATTAGGGTTATGTTCTCTCTATGGTAGTTGGCAATTAAAACTGCCACCATTTACGTTTACGCTGTGAGTAACCTCCGTCGCCGCTGAGGAGGACGTCGGCATAGGAACGCCGCTCATGAATCATCTGATAGATGGTGCCCCAGTCGGGCAATCCGCCCACATTGCGGTCGTCGATGAAGATGTCCACCTTGGGTTTGCGGCTGTAATGGTGGTCGGGTTCAGTCTCATCCTCGCCAGGGAAGCTCTTATTGACAGCATAGAACTCCACGCCACGCTGGCGGCACCATTCGATGGCAGCCTCCAACGTGGGGCCACGGCGCACGGTCCACAGCACAAGTCGGTGTCCTTCGTTCATCAACATCTTCAGGGTGTCGGTGGCGAAAGGTATTTCCCTCCCTATCTCGGGATATTTGTCACGGACGATGGTTCCGTCGAAGTCTACTGCAATGAGCATGGGCGTAGCGGTGAATATTTGGGTTAATCGTTATTTGGCATAGCTGACGGAGCGGACCTCGCGGATGACGGTGATCTTCACCTGTCCGGGGTAGGTCATCTCGTTCTGTATCTTGGTGGCTATCTCGCCCGACAGCTTTTCGGTCTCCTGGTCGGTAATCTTGTCGGCACCGACGATGACACGCAGTTCGCGACCGGCCTGGATGGCATAGGTCTTGACGACGCCGGGGTACGACATGGCAATGTTCTCCAGGTCCTTCAGGCGCTTGATGTAAGCCTCTACGATTTCGCGACGGGCACCGGGACGGGCACCGCTGATGGCATCGCAGACCTGAACAATGGGAGCAATGAGGGTCTCCATCTCCATCTCCTCGTGGTGGGCACCGATGGCATTGCAGATGTCGGGTTTCTCCTTGTACTGCTCGGCCAGCTTGGCACCATAGAGTGCGTGCGGAGTTTCGGGGTCCTCGTCGGGCACCTTACCGATATCGTGCAACAGACCTGCGCGCTTGGCCTTCTTGACGTTCAGGCCCAGTTCGGCTGCCATGATGGCACAGAGGTTGGCTGTCTCGCGAGAGTGCATGAGCAGGTTCTGGCCGTAAGAGGAACGGTACTTCATCTTACCCACCAGACGGATGAGTTCGGGGTGCAGGCCATGCACGCCCAGGTCTATGGCGGTGCGCTTACCGGTCTCCATGATTTCCTCGTCGACCTGTTTCTTCACCTTGGCCACGACTTCCTCGATGCGGGCGGGATGTATGCGTCCGTCAGCCACCAACTGGTGGAGGGCCAGACGGGCAATCTCGCGACGAACGGGGTCGAAACCGCTGATGACGATAGCCTCGGGGGTGTCGTCGACCACAATCTCGGTACCTGTTGCAGCCTCCAGGGCGCGGATGTTGCGTCCTTCACGACCGATCACACGGCCCTTGACGTCGTCGTTGTCGATGTGGAACACGGTGACGGAGTTCTCCACAGCCGTCTCCGTAGCCACACGCTGTATGGTCTGTATGACGATGCGCTTGGCCTCCTTGTTGGCCGTCATCTTGGCATCGTCCACGATGTCGTTGATGTAGGCCTGTGCCTGGGTCTTGGCCTCGTCCTTGAGGCTCTCCACGAGGCGTTCGCGGGCCTCGTCGACGGAGAGGCCGCTGATTTCCTCCAGTCGCGTACGCTCCTGGTTGATCAGGTTGTCCATGCGCTCCTGCATCTCCTGCTCCTTGTGGTCAAGTGCAGTCTGCTGGTTTTCCAAGCGCTGGCGTGTCGACTCCAGTTCCTGCTTGCGTCGGTTCAGTTCGTCCTGGCGCTGATTCAGGCTCTGTTCGCGCTGCTTCACGCGATTCTCGCCCTGCTGGATCTGTTGGTTGCGCTGCTGCACCTCCTTCTCCAGTTCAGCCTTCTTGTTGAGGAACTTTTCCTTCACCTCGAGCAGTTTCTTCTGTTTAATCACTTCTGCTTCCTGTTCGACCTGCTGGCGCGCCTGCGCCTCGAGGCTCTTCATCTTGGCAGGCAGGAGAGAGCGGAAGAAATATCCGGCCCACGCTCCCACGATGACCAAGGCAATGATTACGGCAATTATGTAAATCATCATTTAAGTTTAGTTAGTTAATAAAAAAACGCCCTTCATCCCGCCTACGGGCACAGGCCCATTGGCAAAGACTACGGTGCGTTGTGGGTATTATACAATCTCGAAACTTCACTTTACCTGCGTCTCTTGTGCCGCCTCATTTGAGCGACTGTTCCACTTCGTCAATCAGTGCTGCGATTGCCTTCTCCAGGGGAGCCGGATCGACCTCGGTCTCCATCCGCTTGAAGCGCACGGCTATGTCCAGTGTGGTCATCAGCAGATACATGTCGTGCCCCTGGTCGGGATATTTTGACGCATAGTAATTGAATCGGCTATTGATGAGTTTCTCTGCCTCGCGGTAGATATACTCGTCAGCGCGCTCCACCACCATGGGCAGTATGCGGTTGCCGAACTTCAACTTTATCGATAGAGGATCGCTCATTGCCATATCGGTTCCTTTTTTTGTTTACGCTTTCAGCAGAGCGATACACTTATCCACTTCTCGCACCAGATGGTTCAGACGCTGGCGAGCATTGCGGGTATCGTTATCGCTAAGCTCCAGCATCCGTGCCACCTTCAGATTGTCGTACCGGGCCTGGGCGTCAAGATTCTGCTGCTTCAGTTCCTCTATCTTCCTGTCACGCTCGGCGATTTGACCTTCCAGGGCACGGCACTGCTCCTGCAAGTCCTTTTCCTGCAGGATTAGTTGCCTCACACGTGTCTCGAGTAAGTGCAACAATTCGTGTCCGTTTCCTTTCTTTTGGTCAGCCATTACTTCAATCTGCTCACAAAAATAGTAAATTCTTTGCTTTTGGCAAAATATTTTTAAGAATTACTTCTTATCTTCGTCAATTTTATTACGAGGTTCCTTCTTGGCAAGCATCAGTATGGTGTGTGAAAACTCCACCATCCACTGCTCGCTGTAGCCCAGTGTCTGCTGTGCCCGACGTATGGCTGCCACGCTGCGGCGCATGCCATCGTCCTTCCAGTCGTTCGAGGTCAGGACGTCGTGAACGGTCTTCTCCGTCATCTGGCGCAGTGCCTTATGGAAGAACGAAGGCAGTCGCAACTTCCACTGCATCAGCTGTCCCATGGCCATCATCAGATTCTGCGTAAAGTCCTGGAACACGAGGAAATAGCTCTGCACCTCCTGCACCGAACGGCAACGGCGTTTCAGGCTCTCGTCAACCTCGTGGAAGAAGTTGTCGCTCATGCCGTACATCTCCGTCAGCATCTTCTGGGCACGTTTCTTCTCGCCCACCCCTAACTTGTTGTTCACGGTAGGCACCTTCAGGGTCTGCTTGAAGACACGCAAGTCGGGGAAAGCCCCCAGATTGCTAATGCCCAAGCGGGCTGCCATCGATGCCTGATAATATACACGTACCAGCGTCATGAAGTCCTCCATACCGCCGATGCGCATTTGCTCGGCCTCCTTACGGCCGAAAAGTTTACTCAGAAATGACATTGTTCTCTTTTTCAGTATTATATATTGTATTCAAACTCTCATCTTCCACGTCCTCTGCGGGAGCCTCCGAAGTCGCATTTGCGGGTTCCGATTCCGGCTCCGGCGCGACTATCGGTGTCGGCGTCTGCCCGAACAGGCTCAGCTGACCCAGCAGGATGTTTATGAGGCGCGGGGCAAGGGCTATCAATGGGCGCTGGCTTGCGGTACCCAGGCGGAAATTGAAAAGTCCGCACTGCCGGCCGTCGGCCAACATGGCAGGCTCAACCACAATGGCCGGCCCGGGACTGCGACGCTTGATGACGATAGCCGTAATAATGTAGAGAAGGGGGAACAGGGTCAGCAGCAGAGACAGACTGACCACAATGTCGGTCAGCCGCAGAGCCACCCGACCCAGGAACCGCCCGAGCGCAGCCAACATGGCCCGCAAGGAGCAGGCCCGGATGCCATGCTCGGAACAATAGGCAAGCACGCCCTCGATATCCTCCGACGAGCCTACCTGAATCGCTATGTTTATTTTCTTCAATTTCTTATATAATTTACCCTTAAAAGAATGCAAAATTAAGCATAAAACCCCATTTAGCCAATTTTTCGGTGCTAAATATTGATTATTGAAACGTTTTTTTACATAATTGTTTCGAGATTCGGGAGAAATAGACTATCTTTGTCCTCCAATGAAGAAAAAATTATTACTCTTGTTTCTCTGTGCTCAGGGCTTATCCCTGAACGCACAGTTCAGCCGCCTGGGACACGACATACAGTATCAGGCCACCCTGCAAGGTACGGCAGGCAGTGGCGACGTGGCCCCATTCTGGTTTTCCAACAACCGATATGGACTGGGGACCACCGAGCCCAACAGCGGCCTCGTGAGGGCCAGCATCAAACGCGACGCCAGCGCCGACAGCCTGCGACATTGGCGCATCGGATACGGACTCGACCTGGTGGGTGCCGTGAACCACGACAGCCACTTCGTCATGCAGCAAGCCTACGGCGACTTCCAGTTCAAGGCCATACGCCTGTCCGTGGGGCAGAAGGAGCGCCCCATGGAGGTGAAGAATCCCCTGCTCTCGAGCGGCGGCATGACCAACAGCATCAATGCACGCCCCATCCCCCAGATACGCCTCGAACTGCCCGACTTCTGGGTCATCCCCAGGACAAAAAACTGGCTGGCCCTGAAGGCGCACATCGCATACGGCATGCTCACCGACAACGGTTGGCAACGCAACTTCACGGCTGGCACCGACCATCTGCGGACGGCCAACTCGTTCTACCACTCCAAGGCCGGATTCGTACGCATCGGCAACACCGAGAAGTTCCCGCTCTCGCTGACGGCAGGGCTGGAGATGAGTGCCCAATTCGGCGGCGAAGCCTGGAACCTCAGGGACCGTGCTGACGACCCGAACTTTGCCACATTCGACCCACACCAGAAACTGCCTCATGGGCTCAAGGCCTTTTGGCATGCACTGATTCCCGGCGGCAACGACGTCAGCGATGGCAACTATGCAAATTCGGAAGGCAACCAGCTGGGTTCGTGGCACATGCGCCTCGACTTCCAAGGCAAGGGATGGTCTGTAGCGGCATACGCCGAGCACTTCTTCGAGGACCACAGCCAGATTTTCCTGCAATATCCCTGGAAAGACATGCTGTATGGCGTCGAGGGACACCTGCCCAAGAATCCTGTGCTCTCGGGCTTCGTCTACGAATATCTGCGGACGACCGACCAAAGCGGGCCCATCTATCACGACAAGACACCCAACATGCCCGAGGGCATCTACGGCGTAGACAAATACTATAACCACCAGATATATGGTGCATGGCAGCACGCGGGATTCTCGCAGGGCCATGCCCTACTGCTCTCCCCCATCTATAACACGAACGGGAAGATTGAGTTCCGCAACAATCGCATCCGAGCGCACCACATCGGACTGAACGGAGAGCCCACACCAGAAATCGGCTACCGCATTCTTTACAGCCACGAGAAGAGTTGGGGCACGTACGACATTCCACGCACCGACCCGGCCAAGGGCGACTTCCTGCTCCTGGAGGCCACATACCGCCCCCACCAGGTCGAGGGACTCAGCATCGGTGCGGCCTATGGCCAGAACTTCGGCAAACTGCTCGGAAAGTCCGGCGGTGCCATGCTCACCGTATCGTACACAGGATGGATTGGAAGGAAATGAGAGAATGAGAAAATGAGAGATTGAGAAAATGAGAAAATGAGAAAGACTATACTATATATATTATGGGGAATGCTCATTCTGACAGTGTTCCCGGCCTGTGACAGAAAGACCGACGAAAACGGCGACCTGGACGGCATGTGGCAACTGACCGAATGGCGCAACCGTGCCACCAACCAAGTGGTCAAGACCAAGCAAGACAGCATATATTATTGTGTCCAGCTGAACCTCATCAAATTCCAGCGAGGGAGCCGGGCATCCCATTACCTATCTTACTTCACACACACGCCCGAAGAACTGACCATCGGGAAAACCGTATTCTGGCCAGACGATGACGTTCGCCCCTTGGGCGATTTGGCCCCTTACGGTGTGGCACCCGACGGACGGTTCCACATAGATGCCCTCACCGGTAGCCACATGCAACTTAGTACCGCCGAGAACGTTCTCGTCTTTCGGAAGTACTAAGTACACACATTCACAAAAAAATGCGATGAAAAAGCCACAAGCATGGCAATAAAATGTCATGCCCATTCGTTAATAAAATATAAAAAATAATAAAAGCAAGCATGCCCACATACGTTTACCTGATTCTTGCCCTTTGCTTTTCTGCCTTAACGGCGTTGGTGCTACTGCCTTGGCTGTTGCGCCTATGCTACAAGAACGGCATCTACGACGACATAAATGCACGGAAGATTCACAAGAAGAAAGTTCCTCGCATGGGCGGAATGGCATTCGTACCGGCCACGTTCATCGGCATGATGGGCACCCTGGCCATCATGCTGGGCAACGACAACTTTGAGGAATTCGTCCACACGTCGACCCTAATGATCAGCGTCGGCATCATACTCATCTACTTCATCGGATTCTTAGACGACCTCTTCAGCCTGACAGCCAACCTGAAGTTTGCCGTTCAGTTGATAGCCTCCATGGCTTTCCCCCTGAGCGGGTTGTATTTCAACCATCTCTATGGCTTCATGGGCATCGACGAGATTCCCCTTTGGGCAGGCTATGCCATAACGGTCTTCATCACGATGCTGGTCGTTAATGCCATGAACCTGATAGATGGCCTGGACGGCCTGGCCTCTGGCATCAGCCTCATAGCGCTGTGGGTATACACCATGCTGTTCTACTCGCAAGGCTACATCATCTACTGCATCTTCTCGATGAGCCTCATCGGTGTTCTGCTCGTATTCATCTACTTCAACATCTTCGGCAGCGAGGAGAAGCGCACAAAGACCTTCATGGGCGACAGCGGTTCGCTCTTCCTCGGCTTCTCACTGAGCTATCTGGGCATCAAATATGCCATGGTCAACCCCCTCGTCATAGAGGAGCATCCCGATGGCATCCTGGCCAGCTACTCCGTACTCATCATCCCCACTTTCGACCTCATCCGCGTGGCCATCCGGCGCAAGATGCGCGGCGGCAACATGTTCGAGGCCGACAAGACGCACATCCACCACAAGATGCTCCAAGGCGGAAAGACGCCGATGCAGACGCTCCTGTCCATCCTGGGCATGGACATATTCTTCATCGTCCTCAACTTCGGACTATACCACCTGGGCCTGCACATCTCGTGGATAATCATCGTCGACGTCCTCATCTTCTGGGCCTGGCAACTGCGTCTGACCAGCCTCATACACAAATACGAGGCCAAGGAAATGATACGGACGAACATCCGCAACAAATACGAAGAGGTTGCCAAGAAGGCAAAGAAGATATGCATCCTGGCTCCACGCTTCCCACTGCCCGAGAATGGTGGCGACGTCTTGCGCATCAACAACATAGCACGCCAACTGCGCAAGCAGGGCTACAAACTGGTGTTGGTAAGTTTCCACGACCAGGACAGCCCACAGATGTACGAGGCGCAGCGCATCTATCACAAGATATACACCGTACCACGTAGCCGTCTGACCTCCGCCATCAATGCTGCCCTGTTCCTCATCAGCGGCCGCCCCATGCAATGCGGCTACTACTATTCCACGGTCTACAAGAAACTGTTGCAGGAAGTCATCAAAAAAGAAAAACCAGATTTATACATCTCGCACCTGCTGCGCATGACGCCTTATCTGGAAGAGCTGCAGCTCGAAGAATGCTCCATCATCGAGATGACCGATGCCCTGTCCAAGACCTATTCCATGTCGTCCGGGGCCAAGGGGGGCGGCATACTACGCATCATCTATGCCCTCGAGCACAACCTGATAAAGCGCTACGAACAGCACATCACGGAGCGGTTCCCGAAGTGCGTGCTCGTCTCTCAGGCCGACATCAACTATCTGAAACGCCTGACCCCATATCACTCTTCGCTCGAGCTGCATGCCAACGGTGTGGAATGCATGAAAAAGAGGCCCACCTCATACAATGACAAGAAGATATGCTTCATCGGCAACATGCGCACCCTGCAGAACCAGGATGCAGTGCTGTTCTTCGTCAGCGAGGTATTCCCCAAAATCCTGCAAAAGGAGCCAGAGACGGTGCTCTACTTGGTCGGTGCACAACCGCCAAAGAGCATACAGCAATTAGCAAGCGAGAACATCATCGTAACGGGTTTCGTAGACAATCTGCCCGACACCATCTCCGACGTCTGCGTCACCATTGCCCCGGTGCGGGTGGCTTCCGGCATACAGAACAAGGTGCTCGTGGCCATGGGATGCGGACTGCCGGTTGTCATGACCACATTGATTGCCCAGGCCATACCTGAACTGGAAGACGGCAAGAACGTATTCATCCGCGACGATGCCTCGACCATAGCAGAAGCCACAATCCGCATCATGCGCGACCCGAAACTACGCCGGGAACTGTCAGAACAGGGCTACGACATGGTCGTCAACCACTATTCGTGGAAGGAAAAGATTAGGGGGTACGTTATTTAGTACCGATAATCTTGCGGAAACATCCCATTGCTATCGCCAACATATACTCAGCGTAGAAGCAGAAAGAGTAACGAAGGGGATGAGCCCAGAAAATCTTCGAAGCCTTGAACTGACATGTCAGCATGTTCGAGATGTGGTACGTCACCGGTTTCTTGGCGTTGAAAGCACTTGTCGAGCGCTGGCGATAGTGATATTCCGCCGCCTTATCCGTGAAGCGAACCCACTTGAATCGGTCCGATACGAGGAACAAGAAGAGGGCATCCTCGCCATTCTTCAGGGCCTTGTCGAAGCGCCTTGTCCCTATCACATCCCGATGTATCATCTTGCAATACGGGACATTGAAATATCGGCGTGCCTGCCTATATGGGATGTTCGCATCTGACTCCTGATAATCCCGGGTAATATAATTGGGGACAAATATGTCCGTGCCGTCGTCAAATATTGTGATATAGGACAAGGGGACGGTTTCTTTTGTAGCCCGAGCATACAGTGCCTCCAGATATGTGGGTGTGATGAGGTCGTCGTCGTCGATGAAACAAATGTATTCGCCCCGAGCCTCGTCCAGGCCTCTGTTGCGAGCCGCACTGACTCCTTTCTCCTCATTATATATCATCCGGCAGGGCAAATCAGGACGGCTGTCCAGGAAAGTCTGGATTTGCCGTTCATAAGGTTCCCGTTCGCCATTGAGGACGAGCAGGACCTCGAAGAGGCTGTGGTCCAAGGTCTGTTTGTCAATCGAATCCAGACATTCCCACAGATATCCCTCCGGGCGATAGGTTGGAAGTATGATGCTTATCTCCATCTTCAATCTTAATTTTTCAGTTCCCCAAGGCATCCTTTATTGCATTGAGCCAGCCATGGCCAAACTCCTGGTCGGGCTCAACATAATTGCCCTCCCCCCATTCGTTCCACGACTTCAGCACGATGACCTGATGCTCCGCAGCCTTATCTTTAACCATATCCATGGCCTGCCGGATGTGTTTTTCAAACGCTTTCGGCGTGGCACCTACATATACCCCATCCTGCATGGCTGCCCGTGGACTGCGGTCCCAGTTGGGCATGACCGTCGGGAAAACGTTTTCCCATCTATCCTCCGGGGCAAAGAATCCCTCAACGGTGCGCGAGTAGTCATAACAGGTCTTTATAGGCACGCCGATTTTCCTGAGCACCGTGTTTGCGAGGTCGCTGTATTTTCCTTTACTCAGCATCTCTCCCCTACGTCGTCCAAAGGAGTTGACGGCATCAAAGCCCATATCGAGAACTGTCTGGAAGAGGTCAGCACTACTTTCCAGATTAGGTATGGCACGGGAATGGGTCCCGTCAGCATTCAGTTTGAAAGCCAATGTGGAATCGCACATGGCTACGAGATATAACCCAGGCAGTCCGTGCAATTCGGCCAGATGCCGCCAACAGGCTATCCACTCCCTAATGCGGGTATGCGTCCAGGGATTGAAAAGAAAGAAAACAGGCTTCCCGTCAATGGTAATGTGACGCGGGTCGCGGAAGGCTGGCAGCAACGACATGAAGTGTGCCGTATCGTCCTCTTCTCCCGGATAAGTCTGTTCCATCAGCATGGAATTGGCCTGAAGGTTCGACTTCCGGTTCCAGGTCTTGTTGCTCCACGAGTGGTTGGCCCAGCAGAGACAGAAGGGGAAGTCGGGTTTCCCGGAAGCCAGCACCTCATTGAACGGGCGCTCCAGCAACTGCTTTCCACCGAACCAATAGTGATAATAGCAAAAGCCCTCTATTCCGGCCTCACGGGCCAACTGCGCCTGCGCCTCTCGGGTTTCGGGCAGACGAAGGTCGTAGAACCCGAGGTCTGCCGGAATCTTCGGCTGCACATGCCCTCGGAACAGGGGCCTGGCCTTGACGACATTCATCCATTCGGTGAATCCCGGTCCCCACCAGAGGTCGTTCTCGGGGATGGGGTGATACTGGGGAAGATATAGGGCTATGATTCTTGGTTTATTCATATCATTCGTTATTTAGTTGAGCCAGATAGTTGCGTATCTGGTAGGTCCGTTGTATGTATTCAGGCATGATGTCGGTTAGGTGCCGACGAATGCAGTCTTTGTTTTCCGACAGATAGGTGAAGGAACTTAACAGCTCGCCCTTCGTACAATGCTTGCTGTCCACGACCAGACGTTCATCCAGTCCCAAGTCCTTGGCTATGCCCCTCGACTTGATGGAATACCCCAAGGCTATTGTCGGCACACACATTCGGTAGGCCGAAATCACAGCATGGGTGCGAGCACCGATAAACATGCTGCAATGCGATATTGCATAGCGTATCTGGCAATAATTAAGATTGTCGATGTCCAAGATATGCAACCTTTCGTTACGACCGAAGTGTTCGCATATTATGCGGGCCATCTGGCGGTCGTCCTGATTCACTCCGTCTATGTTCCAGGTCACATGGGGAACCAGGAGGATATGGCTGGCCGTATGCTGCAATATATGGTCGATGAGGGAAAGCACCTCCGGGGCGAACGCTCCATCCAGGGAGACTCCGCCCATCACGAAATTGCTGACGTTCAGTCCTACGACATCTTCGTGCATGAGGCACTCGGGCAAACTACATTCTTGCGGCTGCAGGATGAAAGCAGGATCGGGAAGGAGGCAAAGATTCTTCAGCCCCAGAGACTTGAAATACTCAAACGTCAGCGATTCCCTTGCATATATCAAGGAGAACTTGAACAACGTCTCCAACTTCTCCTTTGTCTGGTTCTCCGGCCCCATCGAGCAGCCCCACAGGATGGTCTTGATGCCATGCCCGTGCAGCCAATTGTTGGTGTATACTACTGCATTGTTGTCATAGCACATCATATCCCCACCCGTAGAGACAACGACATCGTCTTTTCCTATCAGGCGCAAGAACGACCTGTAGGGATATAGTTCGCGCCACGTGGCTGTCTGGTGCGTTCGGAAGATACGGTTCGTCAGCCCCAGGAACTTATCAATCAAGAGAGACTCGCGCCGACAGGGAACCAGCGTCACATAGTCGGCAATCCCCAACTGCGTGTCCAATGCTACATCGCGACAATAGCCGAACAGCCGGTCTGCCGACTCGTCCAGAAGGATTGCCGAGCCCTTTGCTATGGCTTCGCATCCGCGATTGCCGCCATCAAGGTGTATAGGGAAAAAATACTTCATGCAAGACTGGTTTTATTCTTTATGCCAAACAAAAATATATTTAGAAAACAAGAACAGCAGACCTGCAGCGAGATACACAAACGCTGTGGCTACGGTATAGTACCTATAATAGAATATACCGAATGTGGGCACCGCACCTAATGCAAACAGCATAAGCACGTCGGACACGTCAAATTCCGTCCGGTTGTATCGGTTAATTACCAAACAGCAAATAAATGCAAAGAAGGCGCTTATGAGTATGGCCCCTACGACCCCTACGTCCAGCAGCCACGACCCAATGTGCGACGCAAATACGCCGATGAAGAATCCTTCTCGGGCCGTGCGTTCGTCCTTGGTCTCTACGTACTGGTTCTTGAACACGAAATACGAGACTATCGGGAGTTCGCGTTCCACATAGTAAAGTTCCGGGTTATGGTTATCATAGAAGTAGCAGAAGTTGACATACGACTGGCCGGCATATTCCAGCATACTGCCGCTGGCTCCCTCGTCCTCGTTTTCAAAGCGCGATGCCGAAACCGCCACGATGTAGGTAACGCCCACGGCCAGCACGGGCAGACTGACCGCAAGCATGAAGTTGCGGACGCGCTTAGTGATGAATCGTTGGAAGAAGACCAGGCAGAAGAAGAACATCAGGCCGTAATGGATGATTTCCGTACGGTCGGCCATCAGCACGCCGCGCAAGATGGGACTGATGGAGACGGCAAGCAGCGGCGATGTAAGCCACAGGCTGCGGCCTTCGACACAGGTATAGTAGAAGAAGAGCGGCAATGCCAGCAACGTCATGAAGCTCAGCAGATACATCACCTGTATGGGCATGGGCATGGTCAGCATCTTGGCGTCGGCCGGAGATATGTTGCCGGAGTAATGGGAGTCCTTCAGGAACTTGAAGTCGCCATTGAGCAAGTCTGTGATGGAATCGCCCACGAGGTAGTACATGATAAGGCCTTGAAGGACAATGAAGAGCGTGAAGCCATAGATCACATATCGGTGTACATTGGTGATGTCTTCCAACTTTTCGGGCCTGATGAAGGAGAAGGGCAGAATGGTCAACGTGATGAGTCCACAATAGAGGATAGTAGGCACGATGCCGAACTCGGGTTCGTAACCGTCGACCAGCACGCCGCCGCCCTGGCGGTTCATGAATCCACCCATGACCATCAGCACACAGCAAATCGACGTAATCGTATATAGCGTAGACATATACGTAGCCACATCATACGTCCGGTGCTTCTGCCAGAAGTAGTATGTGAGTCCTGCGAAATATACGAGCGGTACGAGGTGCATAGATAAGTTGCTTAATGATACGTATTTGTTGCAGCCACTGGGCGGCGGGTGGAGATGGCTATCTTCATCTCATCGGGCATCACGCCCGTTCCTATGATGACCACCATAGTTTCGTTCTCCGGTATGCCGAAACGCCGCTGCATGGCAAGCAGTTTGTCAGTCATGAATCCGCATGAGAGCGGAATAGTACCCAGTCCCACATAGTGTAGGGCATTGATGAGGTTCTGTGCATACAGGCCTCCGTCCACATAGCACTGGAATGGTTCGTGGCCCAGGAATCCCTTCATGTCGGCAGTCACCACGATGCTGCAATGGATGTCGTCGTAGAATCCGCGGCAGCCATCCTGCATGCGCAGCAGTTCGTGCGACTCGTCGCCAAAGTATATATGGGTGTGCCAGGCCTGGCGGTTGCAGGCCGACGGCGTCCTGGCCGCGAGTTTCAGGGCCTTTTCCAGCAGTTCCCTCGAGGGCAATTCATCCTGGAAGTAGCGCATGGAATGCCTGCTATAGAGAAGCGACTCAAAGTCGGCACGTGCCTGCTGCTTCAGGTCTGCAGCCTTGCACATCTCGATGCCGGCAGGCAGTTGCAGGGCATCGGCGTCCAGGCCGGCCTCCCGGCACAGTTGCACGAAGGTGTCTTCTATCGCTGCGATGTCCACGCCATCGCGGTGCTGATAGGCGATGTAGGCCTTGATGGTCGACAACGGATAATCCAGGAAGGACTTGTCCTCTGTCCCGAACAGGCGGTTGTACTGCAGCAGGTGTTCCAGCAACGTGGTCACCTTGGCCTGCCCGAATCCACGCCGTGTGTTGCGCATGGACATGCCCTTCTCTATGATATGATTCTCGCGCAGAATGGTGTATTGCATCTTCTGCCTGTCGCGATTGGTGCGTATGGAAGCATTGTAGCGGCAGAGCCGTCGCCAATAGGCAAGCACCTCCACGAGGAACTGCACCGTCAGCGGCATACGTGCCAGGATAGCTTTTTTTATGCGGACCATGTTCATTTCAGCAGTTTTTTAATGTGTATGATATCCATCCACCCGACCGTGACGGCCCTCATCTGCTTGTAGAAGATGTGGCGATAGGCGGGGATGAGAAAGTCTGCCAACGTGCCCGAGACGAAAATGGTGATCAGCGCCACATAGGCGACACCGTGGATTCCGAATCGGCGGATGAGCAGCAGATTGAGGACAACGCACGTTACGCAGCCGATGACATTACGGATGGAGGCATATTTCTGTATTCCTTCTATAATCATCAGTTGCCCCGAGGTCTGCGACAGCGCGTCGCCTATTACCTTGAATGCCAGGATGGAGAGCACCGAAGCGGCTCCGATATAGGTGGGGCCGAAGGTGTAGCGGACGATGGGATAAGACAACAGACAGGTCAGCAGGGCCAGCACGATGCATACGGCCACCGTAACATTCATGAACACGCGAGAGAGGGACTCGTAGCGTTCTTCGTCCTTCTGCCTCACCTCCACCAGCATCGGACTGATGGTCTGGGCAATGATTGTGGGCACGAATACCAGCAGTTCGGTGAACCGGACGGCTACGGAATATACACCCAGGTGGCTTTGGTCTATCATGTTGCCTATCATCATCTGGTCGATGCGGTTATAGACAACGATGGCCGCTCCCGACAGGAGCAGGGGGAACGACTGACCGACCATGTAGGCTGCCAGCGCCTTGTCGAACCGCCACTTCCTGACGGAGTCTATCTTGCGGGCATAGGAACTCATATATCCCACCGCCAGAAGCAGGGAATCGATGAGCAGGGAGAAGATGAACCACACGAGGGGAAGATGCAACAATACGAAGGCCACCTTTACGGCCACGCCGATGAGCGTGCGCGAGATTTCCGTCTTCACCACATATTCGTTCCAGACAATCGATGTAAAATGGTTGCGCGACACCCATGTGGTGTTCAGGAGGACGGACACGGCATAGATAAGGATGTAGCCACGAATGCTGGCATCGGGCTCAAAGAAGAGCACGGTCAGCACGATGGCAACCAAGGCGAGCAGGGCAAAGGCAACCTTCAGCACGAAGGTGGTGCCAATGATTTTGTCCCGCATGGCAGGGTTCTTAGATTCCTCGCGTATCTGAATAAAGTCGAGCCCGAAGTCGGCAAACACCTGGAAGATGGCCACGAAACTGACTACGTAGTTCATGATGCCATACTGTTCCTTGCCAAGATATCGCGCCACGATGATGCCCACGACAAGTACGCTGGTCAGGCTTACAATCTTGCCGCTGACGGCCCATGCCATGTTGTTCAGGGCCTTCTTCTTGTTTTCAGAGATGTCGAGTCGTCTCATGCAGTCTCATTATGTGTGTTTTCCCGAAGGACATAGGCAGCCGTAGCCGCAGAAGCCAGAATCAGCATAGCCATGACGAAGAGCATACGCTTGGGGCCGTCTGGCTTGACGGGCACGATGGCACTCTTGAGCGTCGTGAAGGCCGGGGTCTTCTGCTGCAGCTTCACCTTCGTGGCCTGCAGTTGTGTCTCCAGGGCCGTCAGCGAGTTTTGCTTGAGCAGCAGGTCGTTCTCCAGTTTGTCGCGCTCGCTCTGGTAACTCTGGAGTATGGTATTCTTATGTGCATCGCAGAATCGGCTGTATGCATCCATCGAGACGTCGAACTCATGCTCGGCACTGTCGCGCATCTCCTGATAGTGGACCACGTCCTCGGCCACCTTGCTGGTGCGATAGCGGATGATGAAATCCTGCAGGTGGCTCTTTACGCTGTCGGCCATCGTGGCGCTGATGAGTGGGTCTTGGTCTTTGACACTGATGGTGATGACGCTGGTCTTCTTGTCCACGGCGCAGGTGATGTTTTCCATCACACCCTTCATCAAGGCATAGTCCTTACGGCTCATTCGGAAGGCGCTGACGCCGCCTGGGCCGTTGCCTGCCGAGGCTTCATCCTCGTCTTCGAACAGACTCTTCACGGCCTTCATAGCCTTACGGAAGGGACTCGTCAGCCAGTTCTGCTTCTGGTGCTTCTTCATGTAGTCGAAGTAGTTGGTGCTGACGGCTCCGTCCTTTGTGGTCACCTTCACTCCATAGAGGCCGACGATGAACTCCGGGCTCTCGAAGAGGTCGGGATACAGTTCAGGATAGATGGCATCCTGCCCTCCCAGGCCGCCAATGTTGAAACCAAAGGAGGAAGCAATGGAAGAAAGCCCACCGACATCCTCACCGCTCATCTCCGGTGCCAACTTCACCTCTGAGATATAGAAGCGCGGCTGGGGCAATATCCATATACAGGAAAGAACAAATGTGCACACCCATACCTTATAGAATAGGGAACGCTTTGCCCAAAGCGTACGAAACACTTTGTAGAGATCTATAATCTTTCGTTCGTTATTGTTTGCTTCCATACTCATCTCACACTATTTCTTTAATATACTTATCAATGCTACCACTACGCTGGCCAACGAAGCGCCACCGCTGGCTATGGCCATCACCTCGCCCGTCGTCATGCGTTTGTTGGTCTTCTTCGTGGGCACCACGATTTCGCAGCCCGGTTCGATGTCCTTGCTCGTGCGGCGGTTTATCTTCTCGGCCGAACCGTTCATGTATATGGCATACACGCCCTTCTTCTTGGCGCGGTTGCCATAGCCGCCGGCACGCTTGATGTAGTAGCTGAGTTTCTTGCCCTTGGTGTAGCCCATCGACACGGGATAAACCACCTCGCCGCTGACCTTGACGGTGTTGGAGAACTGGGGGATGACCAGCAGGTCGCCCTCGCGCATGACGATGTCGGCTGAAGAACCGGGATTCTTGATGGCTTCCTCCAGATTGATGCTCATGGGATAGGTGTCGCCCAGGTCCAGCTTCAGCGACATCAGCGAGTCGGCCTGTGCCATGTTGTAGGTCTTTTCGCTCTCCATGGCCTCCTCGTACATCTGTATCTGGGCCGCACGCAGCGAGTTCTCGCGCTGCAGCTTCTCCTCCTCGGTCATCTGGCGCGTCAGTCGGGCGCCACGGGCATGGGCCAGGTTGGTCAGTCCGCCGGCCGCCTTCACCAGATCGCTCAGGCGGTAGTTCTTCGTGCTCATGGCGTAGTCGCCCTCGAAGTTGATACAGCCCTCCACGCGCACGGTCTGCTGCTGGTTGTAGGCCGGGCTCTTGCGCACCACGACGACGTCGTAGGGCATCAAGGCGAAACTGTTTTCGGAAGAGCGGAAACCATCGTTCAGGCTCATCGAGAACACTTCGGCACTGGCATCGGTGGCCTCCGTGGCCTTGAAGTCCTGCAGGCGGCGGAAGACGTCGACCTTGGCCATCGAGGCTGCCGGAGTCAGGCCGCCAGCCATCAGAATGAGGTCTTCGACGCTGGTGTTCTCGGCATATTTGTATTCACCGGGATAGAGCACTTCGCCGCGTATGGTCAGTGTCTGCTCGCCCTTCATGTCCACCTTGCTGGGGACAAAGAGCACATCGCCGCGGCGCAGGGGTATGTCGGCCACGGTGCCGTTGAGTATGCCCTCGATGTCGACGTTTATCATCTCCAGCGTCAGGTCGTCCTTCTCGCGGTGCATTACGCCGCGGCTCACGAAGGCATCCTCGCGCAGTCCGTCGGCCACCTGCAAGAGGCCCTTCACCGTCTGCACCTCGCCGCCCAGCTCAAACTGACCGGCATGTCGCACGGCGCCGCGCACCTCCACCATGTTGCTGAAGCGTGCCAGGACGGAGTCGACAAAGATGGAGTCGCCGTCCTTCAGGGTGAACGACGACATCTTGAACTCGTCGATGGTGTGCATGCTGTATTCGCTGCCGGACTTACGGGTCAGGCGCACGTTCTTCGTGAAGGCATCGCCCGTGAATCCGCCGGCATTGCGAATCACTTGCTGCACGCTCTCCGTCGACTTCATCTCGTAGAACATGGGGCGCTTCACCTTACCTCGCACATTCACCAGGCATTCGTAGGCGTCGACCGAGATGACGTCGTTGTCCTGCAGGCGGACGTCGCCCTTGGTGTTACCGTTGAGCAGGTAGTCGTAGACGTCGATGGTGGCTATCTGCCGCCCGGAACGGAAGACGCGGATGTTGCGCAGCGTACCGATGTCGCTGATGCCGCCTGCCGCATACAGGGCATTGAAGGCGCTGGAGAGGCTGGACATAGTATAGGTGCCCGGCATGCGCACCTCGCCAATCACCTGTACCTGGATGGAGCGGGTCTCGCCCACGGCCAGGTTTATCTTGCAGTCGGAATAGAAGCGACTGAGCGTGCTGCGTATCTGTGCAGTGGCCTGGCTGACGCTGAGTCCGCCCACCTTGATGGGGCCGATGCCCTCGATGACGATGTATCCGTCAGGCGACACCGTTCCCTCGAACGTCTCCTGACTGGCGCCCCAGACGTCGATGATGATATTGTCGCCGGCGCCCAGCCGGTAGTTGGCCGGCGTGGCCATATTCTGGTTGGGCTCGAAGGTCAGCAGCTTGTTGTTGAATATGTTGCGGCCGAACACCTGGTTCTCGTCCTCGCGGCCGAACATCGTCTGATAGTAGACCAGCGAGTCGATGTCGAAGAATTCGACTTCCTGGTTCAGTCCCTCCACCTGGTCCTTGCGCGAGAGGAAGCGCTGTTCGTCCACTTCGCGCTGCGAGCGCACCATGTAGCCGCTCTTCTGGCGATAGAGGTCCTCGGCCTTCTCCTTGTTGGTGCGGACGCGGTTGGCGGTCTGGTTGGTGGTCTTGCCCGTCAGGTCCACGGCCCCCATCTGCGTTTGCTCGGCCTCCACTTTCCGGCGTATGCGGCGCAGTTGGTCGGGCGTGACGCCCTTCCTCAGCAGTTTCTGCACGATGCTCTGCTGGTTGGCACCGGCAGCCTGTTCCTTTAGTACGAACTGGATGACCTGGTCGTCGGTCATCGACTGTGAATAAGCACAAACGGCACTCATCAGGAGTGCCAACATTAGGATATATTTTCGCATGGCGTTATATTTTCTTTCCATAACCAATCAGGCTTGCTGTAGTAAGTATGATGCGCAGGTCGAGCCAGAGACTGCGCTTCTGCAGGTACTCCAGGTCCATCTGCAACCGGATGAGCATCTTCTCCATCGTGTCGGTGTAGCCATTGTAGATGGTGGCCATCGACGTCACTCCGGGACGTATCTGGTAGAGGTATTCATAATCGGGATTCTGCTCCATGATTTTGTCGATGAAATACTTGCGTTCGGGCCGCGGACCTACGAACGACATATCGCCGACCAGGACGTTCCACAACTGGGGCAGTTCGTCGAGATGGTGCTCGCGAAGGAAGCGGGCCACGGGCGTCAGCTGGCTGTCGCACTTCTCTGCCAATAGGGGTACGCCGTCGGCCTCATAGTCGACCGACATGGTGCGAAACTTCAGTATCTCGAAAGGACGGCCGCCGCGGCCGATACGCTGTTGGCGGAAGATGACCGGACCGTCGCCTTGCCGATGCAGCCGATAGGAGACGATGGCTATGGCCGGCGAAAGGAGTACGAGTCCGCAAAAGGATGCCACGATGTCGAACGTACGCTTGATGGCACGCTCCACCCAGTTCATCCCGTCAACATACTTATTTTGTTCTGGCATTACTCGATTCTTGATTTTTTCTGTTCCTTACTTTATTTATTATCTAAATATAATAACTCGCAAAGTGTGAAAATATTGTAAAAAATCATAAATATTTCGACAACAATTCCACTCGCTCATACGATATTTCTGACAGGCCCGTGTGAGAAAGTTCCGCCATCGTCGATGAACGTACATCCATCGTCGGCGTCCGTACATTCATCGTCGGTGTACGCACGTTCATCGGCGATGGCGGAACTTTTCCTCGTTGGCCTTGCAGAAAAGTGGTGCAAAATTTGCATTTTTCCCTTGCGTATTTCGCAAAAACGTAGTACATTTGCAGCCGCAAAAGCACGCAAACGTTGCACACAGACTTGGGGTCGACATGGATTTGACAGCAGGACGGAACGTTGTGTAAGCACGCAGAGAGTTGGCAGCCGCTCTCTTAAATCTCTGACCGCCGAACAATTAACTGGCGAAAACAACTACGCTCTCGCTGCCTGATTGAAGTACAGTAGATCGCTGGCTTAATCGCGGCACCAGGTGCTGCGACGAGATGTCACCCGGAGGCTAACCGCCCCGAAGCGCTCCGAACCGGTGGCACAGCAAAATCGGGGATAGTCGTGAGTGGCCTCGCGCCCACGATGAAACTTTAGAGGATAAGGCACGAGTTGGTGGTCTGGGTCTTGCCCGTGCACGAAAATCAAGTCCAGAATAAGCGTGTAGAAAGCACAGGGTTTCCCTGTTTGGACGAGGGTTCAATCCCCTCCGGCTCCACTATGAACGAAGTGATAACAGCCATCAACGATGCCGTCTGGGGCTATGTATTGATAGCCGCCCTGGTCGGATGTGGCTTGTGGTTCACGTGGCGGACGCACTTCGTACAGTTTCGCATGGTGGGCGAAATGCTTAGGCTGCTCACCGACTCAGCAGCCTCAACCCCCAAAGGCACCAAACACATCTCCTCCTTCCAGGCTTTTGCCGTGTCGGTAGCCACCCGCGTGGGCACCGGCAATCTGGCAGGCGTGGCTTCGGCCATAGCCATCGGCGGACCGGGTGCCGTCTTCTGGATGTGGCTCATAGCGCTCATCGGGTCGGCCACGGCCTTCGTGGAGTCGACGCTGGCGCAACTTTTCAAGCAGAAGGAGAAGGATTCGTTCATCGGCGGACCGGCCTACTACATCCAGCGCGGACTGCACAAGCGATGGATGGCCGTCCTCTTTGCCGTGCTCATCACCTGCCAGTTCGGCCTTTCCAACAACTCCATCCAGTCCAACACCATCTGCCATGCCATGCAGGAGGCCTTCGGATGGTCGCCCATATTGGTGGGATGCGTGCTCGCAGCCATGGGGCTGTTCATCGTCTTTGGCGGCATACAGCGCATAGCACACGTCAGTTCCATACTGGTGCCCATCATGGCCGTGGGCTATGTGGTGCTGGCCATCGTGGTGATAGCCCTGAACATCGAACAGATACCCCACGTCTTTAAGGTCATCGTGACGGATGCTTTCGGCATCGAGCAGGTGGCCGGCGGCGGCATCGGTGCCACGATAATGAATGGCGTGAAGCGCGGACTGTTTTCCAACGAAGCAGGCGAAGGCAGTGCGCCCAACGTGGCTGCCACGGCGGCCGTCACGCACCCCGTGAAACAGGGCCTCATACAGGCCCTCGGGGTCTTCACCGACACGCTGCTCGTGTGCTCATGCACGGCATTCATCATCCTCATCAGCGGCCTCTACAATGTGCCCGAACTCAACGGCATAGCCCTCACCCAGGCCGCCCTGCAGTCGGAGGTTGGTTCGGCGGGCCCCGTCTTTGTGGCCATTGCCATCTTCCTCTTTGCCTTCTCCAGCATCATCGGCAACTACTATTATGGCGAAGCCAACATCCGATTCATTACGTACAACTACGGATGTTCTGCCGCAAGGTCGCAAACCATTATGTCCATCTATCGCATCTGCTCGGCAGGCCTGATGGTCATATTCGGTGCTGTGGCCAGCTTCAGTCTCGTGTGGAACATCGTGGACTTCTTCATGGCTCTCCTCACGGCCTGCAACCTCGTCGCCATCGTGCTCCTGGGCCGCTACGCCTTCCGTCTGCTCGACGACTATCGGCTGCAGAAGCGACAAGGCATCAAGGAACCCACCTTCCACCGCAGCCAACTGCCGGAATTGGAAGGCGAACTGGAATGCTGGGAATAAGTCCTCCCAACACTCGCTTTCTCTCTGCTTAGCGTTTGACGATACTGGTCTGCGGATTGCGCAGTCCGGTGGCCGAGACAAGGTAGGCCTTGGCTATGCCAAAGCGCAGGAAGAGGTCGAGGCGAACGGGAATGTGGTTGAGGTCGTCGGTGATATAGAAGGTGACGACATCCTTCTCCTTCCCTTTCTCGTTCTTCTCTACGTATGAGAATACAAGGCAACGGTAGGTAACAGGGTTTTCATCCTCGGTCGTAAACTGGCGGATGCCACGATAGATGAGCGTCTCGGTCTTCATCTTGGCATTATCGACATAATTGAAGGGGATGCGCTGGCCTACGGCAAACTGGCTGGACTTGTACGACCTGGCACGCAGCATCATGGAGAGCATGTCGTAGGCACAGCCCACAACCTGATTGTCGACCTCCGTGATATTGCCCTTGGGGTTGCGATAGAACTGATGGGTACGGGTCTGTCCGCCCGAATAGGAGTAGGTGATGCGATTGAAGCGATACTTACCGCCTTCGTTGGAGGCCTTGTGGTAATAGAGGGGGATGATGTCGACCGAAACTATGGAACGGAGGGTGTCGCGCATGCAGAACCATCGGTCGATGCGTCCCGAGGTGCGCGTGATGAGGTCGCTCTGGAAAGTCGGACGCCCATGGTAGGTGGATTTTTTGGTCGTGAGCGTGGCAGAGCCTGCCGTCTTCCAGATAAACTTCCAGTTGAAGTAGAGTTTGTAGTCCAGACGCTCACCATCCTGGAAGGCCGTGTTCTGGACTGGACACTGGGCCATGACAGGTTGAGGCAAGGAGAAAATGAGGAATAGAGAAAATGAGAGAATGAGAAAATGAGAAAATGAGAGAATGAGAGAATGAGACTGCAGGGCGGTCTTTCTCCAAAAACGTCTCGGACTACTTACCTTATGCATTGTCATATTCTTTTGTTCCATAATTGTACCTCCTTACTTTCTCATTTTCTCATTCTTGCGTTTCCCTTCTTCTTTTCCTCCTCGCGCTGCCGGTTCTTATCCTTTACGGTCTTCTCCTTGTCGGCCTTCTGCTTGGTGATGGCCTTGGGCTTCTGCTTGGTAAGGGGGATGCTCAGGTGGTCCCAGTCCTGCTCGATTTCGAACTTAGCCTTGAGCGGAATGGGTTGCGGGAAGTAGTAGACCTCCTCGGGTGCCGTGCCCGAACGGTATTCGCCGGTGTCCCAGCGCCCATTGCGGTTGCGGTCGACAATGAGGCGCATATAGTAGTCGCCCCCCTTCAGATAGAAGAAATCGGCACGTCCGTCTTTGTTGGCCACCATTTGGGCTACGGGTTTGTCGCTTTTATCCAGCAACTGGACGATATAGTCGGCACTGTCGGCAGGATTGACGTGGGTGAGGTGGATGAAGATGGAACCGAATTCGTCGAGAGAGCGAACACGGAATTCCTGGCTCATACTCTTGGCATAGTGACCGAGTACCCCGAGGAAGGTAATGCTGTCGGCCACCAACTTGTATTGCCCTTGCGGTTCCCACTCGGCATAGAGTCGCCATTGGCGCACTTGTCCCTCGACAGGAGTGAACAGGTAGGGCGCAGGTACGAAGAGGGAATCGACCTTCATGAGGAACTGTATGCGTGAGGTGTCGACCCGCGCTATGGGTTCCGAGAAGGTGAAGGTGACATTCTGGTCGGGAGCGATGCCGCCATTCGGCGCTGTCTGAATGGTCATGTATGTGACCTCATAGGGGTTCTCCTCGTTGGGGTTGATTGCCCTACCCTTCTTCAGCGACTTTTCGCGATCCTTCAACCATTCCTCGCTATTCTTCAGTCGCTCTTTCTCCAGCTTGGCATGCGTCTCCTTGGCCACCATCTCCAGGGTATCAGTGCGCCACTGGTCGACGCCCAGGGTGTCGGTATCGAGATAGGTAAGGGAGAAGGCCAGCGTATCGGGATAGGACACGAGGGTATCGGTAATCCAATAGGTTATGGTGTCGTTGTGCTCCGAAGGTTCTGGTATCAGCACGCTGTCGGCATCGAATCCAAAGCCCTTGATGATAGGCAGCGAGTCCTGTGGAGCAGTGAAGAAGAGCGTGAACGACTCCGGTGTCTTTCGCTCCTCCTTCAGTCGGTGCTTGTCCTGTCCGGCTTCGAGGAAGGACCGCAGTACGATATTGTCGGGATAGTAGTGGATGTAGGGCACCATGCGGATCTTCTGGATGGTGGCGGTATCGAGCCATACCGTATCGGGGCGTATGTCGGGGCGCTGCGAAGTGACGCAGACCGTCGTGTCGAAAGCCAGGACTTCGCTCTTCTGGTTGAAGCGGTAGTTGCCGTCCATGTCCTGAAGGGCAAAGGCCCGATAACTGCCGGGACGAACGCCCTTGACCGTGAATTGTCCGCTACCATTCGTCCGTGCTACACGCATGAGGGGCCGCGTCTGGAAAAGCGAGTCGTGATAGGTCGTATCAGCAGGATGCAGGCCTACAAGTATGCCCTTCACAGGCTCCAGGTTCTCGGCATTGAGCACGGTGCCCGATACCTCCATCGTATCGATGGTGGCCCCCGTGCTGAACGAGTAGGTATACTTGCCCAGTGGGTTGCCCTCGTTGTTGTCGACAATGGCATCGCTGAAGTCGACGGTGTAGGTGGTATTGGCCTGCAGCGAGTCGTAGAGGTCTATCTTCACCCGCTTGCCGACAGCACGGATGTTGGGCATCTCTATCTGCGGCGGCGAGACGACAACCTTCTCGCTGGCATTCTCCATCTTGATGAACTCATTGAAGAGTATGTTTATCTTCTTGTTGTCGACGTTTGTCCCCTTGTTAGCAGGTGAGCACTCAACCACCTTTGGAGGTTTCTCGTCATACGGACCTCCGTCTGGTGTGCCAATACTGGCGCAGGAGAAAATGAGAAAATGAGAGAATGAGAGAATGAGAAAATGAGAAAGTTCTCTCAAACCTCTTGTTTTAGAAGTTGACTTATTCGTTTGTTCCATATTATCTTTCCTCTTGTTCTTCATTTCTCATTCTCTCATTTTCTCATTTTCTCATTTTCTCATTTTCTCATTCTCTCATTCTCTCATTCTCTCATTCTCTCAATTTCCCAATTTCAAAATGCTTTCGATTATCTTTCTGTCGTTCGACAGGCGTGGAATCTTGTGCTGTCCGCCCAGTTTTCCCTGTTGGCGCAACCAGTCGTCGAACTGTCCGGGCCGAGCCGGGATGACCTCGAGTTGCTGCAGGGTGATGTCCTTGTAACGTTTGGCTTCGTAGTCGGAATTGAGCGTCTGCAGGGCCAAGTCCAGACGATGGGCAAAGGCCTGAAGGTCTTTGGGTTCGCGAACGAACTCGATGAGCCACTGATGGCGGCACTGCCCATGCTCGTCCATGAAGACGGGAGCAACGGTGTATTCCCTGACTTCGGCATCCGTTGCCTTGCAGGCCACATCCAGTCCGCGCTCGGCATTGTCCACAATCAGTTCCTCACCAAAGGCATTGATGAACGACTTCGTACGGCCGGTGATGATGAACTTATAGGGATTGGTGCTCGTGAAGCGAACCGTGTCACCTATCAGATAGCGCCACAGGCCGCTCGATGTGCTGATGACCACTGCATAGTTGCGCCCTGTCTCCACCTCCCACAGCGGGACGACGGTCGAATTTTCATGCCCCAGTTCGCTCATGGGGATGAATTCGTAGAAAACGCCATAGTCGAGCATCAGGCTCATGGACGGATCCGAAGGGTCGTCCTGCACTCCGAAGAAGCCCTCCGAGGCGTTGTACGTCTCCATGTAGTGCATGCAAGGATTGGAGATGATGCGGTGATATTGTTCGCGATAGGGCGTGAAGGCAACACCGCCGTGGAAGAACACTTCCAGATTGGGCCATACCTGTGTCACATCCGTCTTGCCGGCTATCTCCAGCATGCGTGTCAGGACCGACATCATCCACGAAGGCACACCGCTCAGGTTGGTGACATCCTTGTCCATGGCCTCATAGGCTATGCGGTCGCGCTTCTCCTCGAAGTCGCTGAGCAGGGCCGTGGCCTTCTTGGGGACACGGACGAGGTTGACCAGAGGATTGATGTTCTCGATGAGGATGGCACTGAGGTCGCCGACCAGTGAATGGGGAAGATTGTAATTGGGGGCATGACTGCCACCCAAGATAAGGGCACGTCCGTCGAATATCCGGCTCTGAGGATTGTTTCTCAGATACCAGACCACCACATCGGCTCCGCCACGATAGTGGGTGTCGTGGAGATTGTCCTGGCTAACGGGGATGAACTTGCTCTTGTCGTTCGTCGTGCCACTCGACTTGGCATACCACTTTACCTGTCCGGGCCACAGCACATCCCGTTCGCCATGGCGCATGCGGTCAATGTAGTCCTTCAGGTCGTCGTATGTATTGATGGACGACGAGCGGGCGAACTGTTCATAGGCTAAAACCTTGTCGTACCCATGCGCGGCTCCCCACTGGGTGCGCTTCCCGCTTTTCAACAGGCGAATCAGCACCTTGCGCTGCAGGTATTCGGCATCCGTAGCATAGCGGTCGAGCTGGTGCATACGGGGCACAAGCAGGTTGCGTATCAGTTTTGTCTTATTCATTCTTTAGGTTTTCCCCGGGTCTTCCCGGGACGTCCTATATATGACTCGGCTTGCTCAGGAAAGCTTAGCCAAGGTTTCTTTAATACGGCGCATGGCCTCAACAATGTTCTCGTCGCTGGTAGCATAACTCATGCGGAAACATTCGGGCGAGCCGAAGGCATCTCCGCCGACCGTGGCCACATGACCTACCTCGAGCAGATACATTGCAAAGTCCGTGCTCGTGTTTATCACACGGTCGCCATCGCGCTTGCCAAAGAAGCTGCTGCATTTGGGGAACAGATAGAATGCACCTTCGGGGTCATTCACTTCCAGACCGGGTATCTCGCGTGCCAGGCGGACGATAAGATTCTTCCGACGTTCGAAGGCCAGACGCATCTCCTCCACACATTCCTGAGGACCAGCAAAGGCTACTTCGGCAGCCTTCTGACTGACACTGCATGGGCCGCTGGTGTATTGTCCCTGCAGTTTATTGCAGCCCTTCACAATCCATTCGGGTGCGGCGATGAAACCGATACGCCAACCCGTCATGGCATAGGCCTTGGAAACGCCGTTGATGATGACGACACGGTCCTTGATTTCGGGGAACTGGGCCATAGAGGCATGCTGACCGATGTAGTTGATGTGCTCGTAGATTTCGTCGGCGATGACGATGACACGCTCGTGCTTCATCAGTACATCCTTCAGTCCCTCCAGTTCCTCACGACTGTAGACGGCACCCGTGGGATTGCTGGGCGAACAGAGGATGAGGGCTCGCGTCTTAGGAGTGATGGCAGCCTCCAACTGTTCGGGGGTAATCTTGAAGTTCTGCTCGATGCCGGCCTCAACGACAACGGGCTTGCCATCGGCCAACAGCACCATCTGGGGATAGCTGACCCAATAGGGGGCAGGAATGATGACCTCGTCTCCCTCGTTCACCAGGGCCATGATGGTGTTGCACACACTCTGCTTTGCACCATTGGAACAGAGAATCTGCGACGGAGTATACTCCACATGGTTCTCGCGCTTCAGCTTGTCCACGATGGCCTGTCGCAGGCCGGGATAACCCGGAACAGGAGAATAGCGGCTCCAATTGTCGCGCACGGCCTGGATAGCAGCTTCCTTGATGTGGTCGGGCGTGTTGAAATCCGGTTCGCCCACACTCATGTTAATGATGTCGATGCCCTGTGCCTTCAGTTCACTACTACGCTGGCTCATGGCCAGTGTTGCACTGGGTGAAAGTCTGTTCAGACGGTCAGATAGTTGTGTTGCCATAGCGTTATGATTTTATCTTAATTATTTACGACTTTATGTTTATATTACAGTTTGTGCCCCATTCGGGTCTTCTTGGTTTCCAGGTAACGGCGGTTGTATTCGTTGGGCTCAACGACGATGGGAACGTTCTCCACGATTTCCAGGCCGTAGGCCTCCAGACCGACACGCTTCACAGGATTGTTGGTGATGAGCCGGATTTTGCCGACGCCCAGGCTGCGCAGTATCTGAGCTCCCACGCCGTAGTCGCGCTCGTCCGGACGGAATCCCAGATGTATGTTGGCGTCCACGGTGTCTTCGCCCTGCTCCTGCAACTTGTAGGCAGCAATCTTGTTCATCAGCCCTATGCCGCGACCTTCCTGGTTGAGGTAGACTACTACACCCTTACCTTCCCGCTCGATGAGTTCCATCGCCTTGTGCAGCTGTTCGCCACAGTCGCAACGCCTACTGCCAAAGATGTCACCCGTCATGCAACTCGAGTGCATACGCACCAGTATGGGCTCGTCCTCACTCCACTCTCCCTTGAACAGGGCCACATGTTCCAGGCCATTGCTCTTCTGCCGGAAGGGGACAATACGGAAGTGTCCGTGCTCGGTAGGCATGTCGGCCTCAACACCTTTCTCCACCAAAGATTCACGTTGGAGACGGTATGAGATGAGGTCCCTGATGGAGATAATCCGCAAACCGAAACGTTGGGCCACCTCCTGCAGCTGGGGCATACGAGCCATCGTGCCATCCTCGTTCAGTATCTCGATGAGGGCTGAAGCAGGCTGCATACCAGCAAGGCGAGCCAGGTCGATAGCGGCCTCGGTATGTCCGGCGCGACGCAGGACGCCTTTATCTTGGGCATAGAGGGGATTAATGTGGCCCGGCCGTCCGAAGTCGGCAGGTTTGCGCTCAGGGTCGGCCAAAGCGCGGATGGTGGCAGCCCGGTCGTGGGCACTGACACCGGTGGTGCAGCCATCCAGCAAATCCACCGTCACGGTGAACGGTGTCCCCAGCATCGAGGTATTCTCCTCTACCTGATGGGGCAGTTGCAGTTCCTGCGCTCGGCTGATGGTGATGGGAGCACATAGCACTCCACGACCATGCTGAAGCATGAAATTCACTTTCTCCGGAGTAATGGTCTCAGCTGCCGTGATGAAGTCCCCCTCGTTTTCGCGGTCTTCATCGTCCACCACAATGACGAACTTACCCTGTCGGAAGTCTTCGATGGCCAATTCAATGTTTTTCAGATTCTCGTCCATATCTAGTTAGATTCGTTTTCCAATATCTCAATTCTATCAATAATCACTTGTGACTTATCTTCTATCACATTCATATCACGAAGCAATCGCAGGCGATAGCGCCAGATGCGCAGATAGAAGAACAACCCGACGGGCAACAGAATGCCGGCCACCATATTGCGCCGCGCATCGTGGAACGGACGGGTATGGGCATCAGGTACCAGTACGGGCAATTCGTTCAGCGTACCCAGGATAATCTTGTCCCTGCTGTTGTGAAGTTCTTCCACAAGGTGCTCCAGACGCTGGTCGATGTCGATGACTTTGGCATCCTCCTCATACTCGAAGAATATTCTCCAATAGTTGGGCATGCGTACGAGATGATGTTCTTCGGTATACTTCTTGCAATCGGTCTGCAACTGGGATAACTCGTTGCACAACGAAGGATAGTCGGGGTCGTGGATAATCACTTCCTTGCGGTTGAGTTTACGCGATTCGCGCAGTCCGAACAACCGCATAATAAACATTCGGTAGCCGTCCATGTTAAACACGGCCGAATCCTGATTAGCCTTGTAGGTGAGGAATACGCCGACGGGGGTCAGCACCATGCTACTCAGCCATACGCCGAAAGCGATGTTCCATGTGCCGCTTTTGGCCAACTTCTCGCCACCGGAATTCACTATGTAATAGAAGATGAAGATGCTGACACCAATCACCACGGGCAGCCCCAGTCCGCCCTTGCGGATGATGGCACCGAGAGGAGCGCCTATAAAGAAGAAGATAAGGCATGCCAACGAATAGGTAAACTTGCGGTGCTGCTCCACTTTATGAATGCGCAGGTTGCGGTTCTCCTCATCCGATATGAGGGCTCGGAATTCGTACTCCGCCTTCAGTTGTCGCACCTTAGTGGTTGCCGTCCGGACAGCGCCCTGCAACTGGTCATGGGTGAGACGAACGTAGAGCGAGTCGAAAGGCTCCGTCTGAGGAACTTGAGCTACAACCTTGAGCGAGTCCTCGCCACGCTTCATATAGAGGCTGCGTTCCATCACGCTGTGTCGCTCCATGTTGTAGAGGGCTTGCCCTGTACTGTCGATGCGATGCTCCAGCGAATCAATACCTTTCCAGATGCTCTTCAGTCCCTTGGTCTGTGCATTGCCGGAAAAGAGTGTAGCGTCCATGACATTGAAGTTCCCGTCGAATGCTATCAGGTCCACCTCGTGGGTAAATGTCTCGCGCATGTAAGGAACCTCTGCCCGCATCATATTGGCCGAGCGTGCATCCATATTGCGGAAGCGTTCGCCATTGTACAGCGTCAGCATCAGATGCATCTTGTCCACCGTACTTTGCAAGCGTGCCGAGTCGGCCAGCACAATCTGCGTATCTTCTTGGGTGTTCGTATTGGTGTATATCATCACACCATAAAGCATGCCCGTCTCCTTGTCTTTATGTTCGACAAAGATATTGTACCCTGGAATCTCGCTATAGAATTCTCCCTCCGGAATCTCCAGTTCTGGTGACTTCTGCTTCATCGACCACAGCAGAGCAGCCAATTGCTTGGAGGCTTCGGGACCAACATTGTTCTGGAAATAGAAACTGGCGCCCGACAGAAGGAGAACGATGAATACGAGCGGACTGAACACACGCAGGAGTGGAATGCCTGCAGCCTTCATCGACAACAGTTCCAGCTTCTCACCCATATTGCCGAACGTAATCAGCGAGGCCAACAATACAGCAGGGGGAATAGCCACAGGCACAAAACTCAGGCCCATATACCAGAAGAACTGTGCCAAAACCTTCATTGAAAGTCCCTTTCCGATGAGTTCCTCCAGGTATCGCCATGTGTATTGCATCATATACACAAACAGACACACGAAAAACGTTGCTGCAAGCAGTTGCAGAAATGCTTTCATCGAAAATGCATCCAATCGTTTGATTATCCTCATTCCTTTTATGTACGTTCTATACGCGTGTACGTCTATTTGAGCATGCAAAGATACAAAGAAAATGTTGATGTTCGAAGTAAATAGGTGTTAATAATAAAAAAAATATCAAAAATTCTTTGCAGATTCAGATTTTCTGCCTACCTTTGCACCGCGTTTCAGAAAAAGGGCGCATTTAAGACACAATGTTGGCGGGATAGCTCAGCTGGTTAGAGCGTCGGATTCATAATCCGAAGGTCAAGGGTTCAAGTCCCTTTCCCGCTACGAAAAAGACGACCTTTCGGGCCGTCTTTTTTGTTATATATCCAGAAACAAATCAGGGGGACATCGATGGTTCGATGCCCCCTGAAATATTGAAATAACTGTTATTTACAAATTGGGATTATCCTTGCCCCAATCGGCAACGGCGGGAATAATGCCCAGTTCGATGATTTCGTCACGCATCTTCTGCAGGTGTTCGTAAGATGCCTGCAGAGCAGCCATCTCCTCCTCTGTGCCCTCGGGAGCAGTGAAGTGCACACCATCCTTGTCGATAACGGTGGGCATGGCCATCATTACATTTTTGAAGCCGCACTTGTCGCAGTTCACATAGCAACCAGCAGGCCACTTGAAGGGCTCGCCACCCATGGCACCCTCAATCATCTTCACAGCCTGATAGGCAGGACTCTGGAACGAAGAACGTCCGCGCAGCTTGATGATGTTGCTGCCACCCTGAGTGGTCATGTGCTTAATCTCAGCCCAACGCTCTGCCGACAGGGGCAGTTCGCACAGGGGCTTGCCATCGATGAGGGCCTTGCTGGCAAAAACAGCCATCTGCTCGCCGTGGCCACCATAGGTGTAAGCATTGGTCACCTTGTCCTGCTGTACGCCGAACTCCTGTGCCAACTGCTGCTGCAGACGGGTGCTGTCGAGAGCTGCCAGCGAAGTCAGCTGATTGGGCTTCAGACCAGAATGGATGAGAGCTGTCAGAGCCGTAACATCGGCGGGGTTGAAGATAACGACAACGTGCTTCACGTCGGGGCAATACTTCTTGATGTTCTCACCGAAGTCGGCTGCAATCTGGCAGTTTCCCTTCAACAGGTCCTCACGGGTCATGCCTTCCTTACGGGGAGCGCCACCGCTGGAAATAATATACTTGGCACCGGTGAAAGCCTCTTTGGGGTCTACCGTGTAGGAGATGTGTGCACCGGGGAAGGCGCAATGGCACATTTCGTCGTAAACGCCATGTACACCAGGCTCATAGATGTCATACAAGCAGATGTTGGGCGTCAGTCCCAGCATCAAAACACTCTGCACCATGTTGGAGCCAATCATGCCACCAGCACCAACAATCACAAGTTTTTCTTCAGTTAAAAAAGCCATAATTGTGTATGTTTTTAAATGGTTGTTTGTTATTTTCACCGCAAATATACGGAATAAATGTGAAAACGCCAAATAAATTTGTATAATCAATCTCTTAATCGTACCTTTGTACTCATGAAGATGGAGGTGAAGACTCGCAGACACATAGCCGCATGGTTGCTGGTGCGAGGAGCATGACGACCACGAGGAAGTGACGCCCAAGAATCCCTGGGTCTACAACCAGAGCTTCAGTATTCCGGCTGGCAGTCAGACCTATTCGGCCAGTGTCGACATCGCCATTCCCCAAGACATCGACCCCGGCGACTACCACTTCATGATTCGCGTCACCGACCGTGCCGGATGGCAGGAAATAAAATCTGTGGCCATTGAGATTGAAGAATAAGATTTTTTTCGTATCTTTGGCAGAAATTACTGCAAATAGATTAACATGGCAGAACATCTGGAAATAGCAAAGGGTAGCAAGGCGGACAAATATGCCGCCTTGCTACCCCAAATAAAAAGCGTGGTGGAGGATGAACCCGACCTGATAGCCCGCATGGCCAATGTGGCCAGCATGCTACACGAGACCTTCGGCTTCTGGTGGACGGGATTCTACCGGGTTATCGACACCGAGAACGCCGAACGGCCTCAAGAACTGGTATTGGGCCCGTTCCAGGGACCGCTGGCCTGCACACGGATAAGGAAAGGTCGGGGGGTATGTGGCACAGCATGGGCTGAAGACAAAACCCAGGTAGTCCCCGACGTCGATCAGTTCCCAGGTCACATTGCCTGCTCTTCGGCCTCCAGAAGCGAAATTGTTGTTCCCCTGCACAATGCCGAGGGACACGTCACAGCCGTACTTGACATTGACAGCGAATTGCTTTCCACTTTCGACGACACCGACAAAGTCTGGCTGGAAAAGATAGTAAAACTCGTTGAAGCCCCATACAACCCTTCCTAAGCAACCACAAACCTATATATAATAATTGTATGCTATGAAAGACCTCACCCCTCTTCGTCAATGGCTGCGCGAGCACAATCTTGCCGCCTTCATATTCCCCAGTACCGACCCGCATGCAAGCGAATACGTCCCCGACCATTGGAAGACTCGCGAATGGGTCTCAGGCTTCAATGGTTCGGCTGGAACTGCTGTGGTCACACTCAATCGTGCTGCCGTTTGGACAGACAGCCGCTATTGGCTGGCAGCTGAGGAGCAACTGGCAAATACGCCCTTCGAGGTTGTCCGTTGTCGCCGAAACACGGCAACGGCAGAAGAACTGATAGCGTGGATTAACCAAGAAAATACACACAACGAAAACTTGGCAGTGGGCATCGACGGCTGGTGCGTGGTGGAAAGCTATGCCGAAAGTCTGCAAAATGCGGCTATGGCAGCCGGGATGACGCTCCGCACAGACTTGGAGCCGGCATCTAAGTTGTGGACCGACCGACCGGAACTTCCCACTTTCCCCATTCAGATTCAACCCCTGGAATTCGCAGGCGAAACGGCCCAAGACAAAATGAAACGCATCCGTGAAGCCGTGTATGCCACAGGTGCCGACGCCACCATCATCACTCAGTTGGATGAAATCGCATGGACGCTCAACCTGCGCGGCAGCGACGTGCATTGCACACCGGTGTTTGTGGCCTATTTGGCTCTGCTGCCCGACAAAACTATCCTGTACACCAACCTGGATAAGATTACCCCCGAGGTGGCACAATATCTTTCCGACATACATGTCCGCACTGCGCCCTATCAAGCCATTGCCGATCACCTGCGACAGAGCAACGACTTGCGAGGTCTGCGTTTTCTCGTCGACCCGGATACCACCAACAATGTCATCTTCGAATTGCTGTGCCTCATCGACACCATTGACAATCGCCCGGCCTTCCCCGACGACTTCTACGCCAACGCCGCCAACATTGCCATTGCCAACAGAGCGCCCATTGCGTCTCCCGTCATCGTGCACCCGAGCATCATCGCTCCGATGAAAGCCGTCAAGAACGACGCTGAGATTGCCGGCTATCGAAGCGCCATGCACAAGGACGGTGTTGCACTGGTGAAATTCCTGCGATGGCTCACGACGGGAGAATGGAAAATGGAGAATGGGAAATGGACGATGAACGATGAGGTGGTGACTGAGATGAGCATAGACCGCAAGCTGACCGCCCTGCGTGCCGAACAACCGCTGTTTCGCGACATATCGTTCGACACCATTGCCGGATATGAGGCACACGGAGCCATCGTCCACTACGAGGCTACGCCCGAAACCGACATTCCGTTGGAGCCGCGAGGACTTCTGCTGCTGGACAGCGGCGCACAATACCAGGACGGAACAACTGACATCACACGCACCATCGCTCTGGGCCCGTTGACGGAAGAAGAGCGAACCGACTACACCCTGGTTCTGAAGGGCCACATCCGACTGGCTATGGCCAAGTTCCCCGCAGGCTGCAGTGGCACACAGTTGGACGTACTGGCCCGCTATGCCATGTGGCAACAGGGTCAGAACTTCCTGCATGGCACAGGGCACGGCGTGGGTTCTTATCTCAGTGTGCACGAGGGACCCCACCAAATACGCATGAACTACATGCCCGCTCCCCTGGTGGCCGGAATGACGGTGACCAACGAACCGGGCATCTACAAGGCAGGCCGACACGGATGCCGAACCGAGAACACCCAACTCATTACGCACTATTGCGATGGTGAGTTCGGCGAATTTCTGCAATTCGAGCCCCTGACGCTTTGCCCCATCGACACCACCCCTATCCGTCGCGAGATGATGCTCCCCGACGAGATTCAGTGGCTCAACAGCTACCACCAGCATGTCTATGACGAACTGGCCCCCTTGCTCGACGACGAGGCCGACCGCCAATGGCTGCGCCAAGCCACAAAGGAGATTTAGCTTTCGGAATAATCAGAGTATTCGTAATAATCTGAATAATCAGAAATATCAGAGTAATCAGAAATATCAGTAAATATGGCAATAATCAAAAAACTTAATGGCATGCCCGCCCCCCGCTTCGGCCGGCACTGCTATTTCAGCGAAGGAGCGGTCATTGTGGGCGATGTGGAGATGGGCGACGACTGCACCGTCTGGTTCAATGCTGTCGTCCGCGGGGATGTGCACTACGTCAAGGTGGGCAACCGCACCAACATACAGGACAACTCCTGCATCCACACACTGAATGGCAAGGCACCTTGCATCCTGGGCGACGATGTCACCATCGGACATTCCGTAACGCTGCATGGCTGCGAGGTCAGAGACGGTGCACTCGTAGGCATGGGAGCCACCGTACTGGACCATGCAGTCGTGGGGCGCGGCGCCATCGTGGCAGCCGGTGCGCTGGTGCTTTCGAACACACAGATTGGAGACGGCGAACTATGGGGCGGAGTCCCAGCCAAGTTCATCAAAAAGGTGGATCCCGAACAGGCACAGGCCCTGAACAAAACGTACGCCGCTCACTACATCGAGTACAGCGACTGGTTTCGCGAAGCCGACAGCAACCCGGAGAATACGCAGGTGGTCACGACCAGCGAGGAATACAAATAATCCGCCTTATCGCAAGACCTTCAATCACCTTATCGCAAGACCTTGCGACCGCGATGGATGTAGATGTTCTTGCCAGGCAGGCGGCCGGATGTGCCTTTCAGCGTGTAATAGTCAGAAGACTGATCAGACTGAAGAGCATCGGCGACCCGACCAACGACCGTAGCCTCGCTCTCGTACTCCGACAGGTTTGCAACAAAGTTGATGTCGTGAATCTCGCACGAACCGTCGCTGGCGGATGAGGTCAGTCCGAAGATGGTTTGTCCCATACAGACGCTGGGGCGGTCGCCCGAGAAGTTCTCGTAAAGTCCGCTTTTAGTCAAATCCCAGGCTATGATGGCCTGGGATTCATTGTTTACAGTGATGCGTTTGCGTGTGGTGGGCTTCACTTGCGAGGCATGGTTCGTACCATTCAGCCACCACAGATAGGAGTGTGTGTCGCTCAGGCTCAGTCCCGTACCCCGCACCACCAGGTAAATCTGCGACTTATCTATGTCATAGTCGAGGTCGTTGTACTTCATCGTCAGGGCTATGTTGTTGTTGCCCTTGCTTTTGGCTTTTATCACATTGCGTTCCATGTCATAACTGATGGCACTGGCCGGGATGCGGTTGGCGTCGCCCGTTGTCCAGTCGGAGGCACGAAAGCGATAGGTGTGGTCCTCGGGTGTATAGTCCTTCATCAGGCGCATGCCATACAGGCCGGGATTGGGAGTTCCGCCGGTTGCCGACAGACGAACCACGAACTTGTCCTTTGCCTTTCCCCTTGAGCGGGTGGCAATTTTCTCCGGGATGGGGAACTCTACGTTATAGAAGCCGTTCTCCGAACCCTTCACACTGGACGGAATGGTAATGGAGGCTATGGTCTGTCCATCGACAGTGAGGGTAGCCTTGCGCCCCTTGTCGGCTGTGGTGAAGCGGCACATGATGGAGAGTTGGCTGGTCACTCCGTCTTTGTTGTACAAGGAATACTGCACGTAGCCGCCGGCCTGTGCGTCGCGATAACTCTCGCCATTGTAGTTGCCCTTGCCGGAGTTGCTGGAGTAGTTATACTCGTGCCCGGCCTCGCTCTGCTGTTCGCCCGGAACGACGAAGTCCAACGTACGGGCCATCAGTGCCTCGTTCTCAGCTTCACGCATGGCCATGTCGCTTTGGGCAAAGGTCTCGGGTGTCTGCTGATACCAGTAACACATATAGCGTTGGTGGTGAATCTGATAGAAGGGAACAAGCTTCAGCGAAGTCCACTTATAGGTCTCCACACCGGGACGTGAAGCGTCGATGGTGAAACTGAGGTTGGTCGAGCGCAGGCGTTCGATGCGCTTCAGCACATCGGCACGATTGCCGATGAGCAACGGTGCCGACAGCAGGTTCTTCATCGTGGCCATCGAGCCCGGCGCATGGTCCATACGTCCGTCCTTGGCATATTCGTTTTGCAACTTCTCGTAGGCCAGGCCTGTGGATTCGGTATCACCCTCAGCAGCGGCCGTGGTGGCTGCTCCCAACAAAATGGGACCGAACTTGAAGGCAATGTAGTCAGTATAGTTGGGGCACTCCTCGTAGCGCAACTGCATGTCGAGCGTAATGAGGATGCGGTCGCCCACCTTCCAGTCGCGCGTTTCCTTAATATAATAGGCCTTTCCGTACTCCACCTCGTGGGCCACCTTCTCTCCGTTCACCGACCAGTCGTACTGCTTACCAGCCCATTCGGGATGGCGGAAGGCGATGGTGTAGCGCCCGGCCTTGCCGATGACGAGTTCGGTGGTGCCGGTGTTGGGGAAGTTGGTTTCCTGGGTAATCACGAAGTCCTCGTTCTCCAGACGCGAAGCCGTGAACAGGTTGACGTAGAGCACATCCTTGCCCTCGTGGGTATAGATGAAGTGGCCGTACTTCGAATGGTTCTCCATGCCCGTACCCACACAGCACCACATGCCCATGTTGGGCTGCGAATAGATGCGGTAGCCCTGGGGACGCAGAGTGGTGAAGTAGACGTAACCACCCGTTGTGGGGTCCTGGGTGGAGAGGATGTGGTTCCACATGGCGTTTTCGTAGAAATCGGCATATCGGGCATCGTGGGTGCGGTCGAACAACATTTCGGAGAACTTCAGCATGTTGTTCGTGTTGCACGACTCCGGGCCGTCCAGATGGTCGATGTATCGGTTGGCATTAGCTGCGGCCAGGAAGTGCTCGCCCACCGAATTGCCTCCGATGCATACGGTACGGTTCTGGGCCACATCCTGCCAGAAGTTCTCGGCAGCCTTGCGATATGCGGTGGCCGTAGCATCCTGCTCGTAGATACGTTCCATGCCGATGTACTTAGGCACCTGCGTGTTGGCGTGCTTGCCGTCGAGGAAGTTCTTCGACAGGGTCTGCATCCCATTGAGCATGGCCTTGTGGGTGAACTTCTTGGCTGCCGTCAGATACTTCCGGTCGCCAAACAGTTGGTAGGCATCCAACAGGCTCTCGTTCATGCCTCCGTGCTCACAATTGAGGAATCCCTCGAAATCGTTATCCGAGACCTTTGACACGAGGTTTACGCTCCAGTCGGCCAACTTGCGGAACATCTCCCGTGCCCGCTCGCTGCCGGCGTAGAGATAGGCATCGCGCAGGCCGGCCAGAATCTTGTGTTGGCAATAGAAGGGCACCCAGCCCCAGTTCGACTGTATCTTCGACAGGTCGCCGCGATAGAGGGCACGCCACGATTCGTTGATGGGCTGGCCGCCGATGAAGCCATAGAGTCCCTGGGTATCCTTGTCGTAGTTCGACTGGCAATCCCACATCACCTGGAGCATGTAGTCGAGGCGACTTTTCAACTTTGCCTGCATGTCAGCATCGTGGCAAGCCGCATAGCCCAAGGCCAGGGCCGAGAGGTAGTGACCGCCCACATGACCGCTGAGGTCGAACCCGGCATCGCCGCCCCAGTTCTTGAAGTTGGGGTGACGCGTCTCCCACTTGTAGTAGGCACTGCTGGCGTCGGTTGTTGCTCCCAGGCCCGACTGGCGGACGAACGGGGTAAGCAGCCGGTCCACGTCGTACTGCAACAGATGATTCAAGTTCAGTTCCATGGCCGTCTTCATGGGACCCTCCGTCAGGGTAACCTCACTGAGGTCGAAGTGTTCGGGATACAACTGGCTCTGGCCTTTCACCGTAATCACAAGGCCCAGCATGAGGGCCACCAACATAGTCTTTTTCATCGTTTTATGTAAAATGTTCGGTGCAAAGATACAAAATAAAACGCAATATCTGTTTAACTATCGTCTCAAATAGTTTCACGGATATACTTTCCATCGTCTTATCGAGCCTTCGCTGCAGACGACGTATCGTTTCGCCTCGTCCCACGTATGGGACGGGCCAGTCCCATGCATGGGACAGCGGTGTCCCACGTATGGGACTGGCGCATGGAATATATGGGGGCTTTATGGATTAGGGGAGGCCGTGCGCAACTGTTGCGTGGCCTTCTTTATCAAGTCGTGCGTACCAGAACCGTCGTTGACGTATTGCACCACCATGTCGGCATAGTCGATGGCTTCGCGAAGGGCCGTCGACTTGTCGCGTACGTTCTTTGCTTGCGTCAGCAGCGTAAGCAGCTCGGCCAGGTCCTCGGGCTCGGCCAGGTTGCTCGGACGCATGGTGGCCAACGCCGTCTTCAGGGCGGCAGCATCCTTGTCCTGCATGGCCTGCTGCATGCGCTTGTATCCATGCGGAGCCCAGGCCTGCGGGTCGGCCTCACGTTCGCGGGCCTGCTGCAGGAGGGAGTTCCATTCGCCCTGGCGGTTCTTTGACTTCTGCTTCACATCGCCCTGATTCAAACGCAGATAGTGGGTGGCATGTCCCGTCTGCCAATAGTCGGGCTGGAAGGAGAGGTCGCCAAGTTGTAGGGCCATGGGCGAGCCAAGCGACGAAGCCGAGGGAAGCATAGTATGTTGTGAAGCATCATCCCTTAGCACCTTCACCTCATGTAGGTCGGCAGAGAGGCGCAAGTCAGCCTCATCCCACGTCTTCACGTCAGGCGTAGCCATCACGAGCGGCCCCAGCATCAGTGCCCCCATCCACTGGGGTGCGAAATGGGTTTGTCCCTGCGATGTGGCTGCAAGGTCCATTTTGTCGGGACCGTAGCAGACGTGCTTCTGGAAGGGCATCCATACCTCCACGACATCACCCGTCTGCCAACGGCGCTGAGGGAGAGAGATGTAGGAGGAAGGCTGGAAACCCTTGACCTTGGACGACGAACGCTTGACATCGAGCATCGAAGGTGAAAGGGTTTTTCCGTTCAAAAGCACCTTGAAGCCCTCGGTGGCCCAATAGGGCACGCGCAGTTTCAGCGTAAATTCGGCATTACCTTCTATCGTAATCCGCGTTTGCTCGGCAGGCCAATCACAATCCTGTCGGAGTGTGATGCCTTTCTCCTTCCAATGGGCTACGGTAGGCAGGTAGAGCGCCACCCAAAGGGCGGAGTCGCTGACAAAATAGGCTGCCTCCTGATACTTCACATGGTTCTCGGCTCCCGTGCCGCCGCAGCAGGTCGACTGCGGGGTCTCGTTGCCAAAGGGCTTCGTGGCATCCAGGCCCACGGCATACTGGTAGCAGACCCCGTAATGGGTGGGATGCACGGAACCGACTATCTGGTTGTAGAGGACGCGCTCGTAGTAGTCCATCAACCGCGCATCGTCGGGGGTGTAGCAGTTGAGGTCCTTGGTCAGTTTAGCCAGGTTGTAGGCGCAACATGTCTCATTGATGTCGGGATTGGGATGAATGTTACGATGATAGTCGCTCATGACGTTGGTGTTCATCGACAGCATCTGCGTGTAGGGCTGACGGAACATCTCGCCGTTACCCACGCCACCCATGGCATAGGCATAGCGCCCCTGAACCAGATTCCAGAAGTTCATGGCCAAGCGGTAGTAGTAGGGGTTTTGGTTGCCACGATACGATCGCAGGGCACCGGTTATCATGGGGATGTGCTGGTTGGCGTGGCGGGTGCGTATGTCGTCGATGTTACGGCTCAGGGGGTCGAAGAAGGCCGGAGCATCGAAGTACGATGCAGCCTCCAAAAGCCGCGCCCGCTCATCGCCGTTGCTGACCATTTCTGACAGTCGGCTCAGGCTCTCGGCCATGCCGCCCACCTCGCCGGCAATGTACATGTTCCACATCTCGTAGCGGTTGCCGGGCTTGCTGCGGCGCTCCTCACGCGTTCCGTCTGTGTCGACATAGGTGCGATAGTGCAGGCGGTTCCACACCCACAGGCCCATGTCCTTGGCAATGAGCAGTGCCTTCTGGGCAATAGTCTGGTCGTCGACATTGTTGGCGATGTCGATGAGTCCGGCCAACTGCTTGTGGATGCTGTAGTAGGGAGCCCACACCCACTCCTCATTGTTGTATGCACGATACATCTCTATGAGAACGGGGTGCTGTGCCGGAATGGCATTCAGATAGCCATAGCCGTAGTGGCGATAGTCTTTCTTATAGGTGTCGAAGGCTGTCCACGAGCCTTTCAACTGACGCAGTTCGGCCTCGGGGGCCAGGTCGCGAGCCTCCCAATATCGACCCAGCGAATCATTCCAGACGAAGGTCCGTTCCTGACACATTCTCAGTTCGTCCACCATACGCCGGATACGGTTGCGAAGCTCGGAACGGAGAGATTCGTCCTGCGCCGAGGCAAAGGCAAAGGCCAAAGCCGACATATAGTGACCACTGCCGTGCCCCTTGAGCTTCGTGGTGGGAGAGTCCCAGCCGTCGGCCACAGGATAGCCCTCGGTGGGCAGGCCATAGGTGTCACGATAGTTGTAGAGTTGCTGGTTGACGTCCCACGAAAGTATCTGACGAATGAGCAGGTCACGATTGTTGGTCAGGCGATTGTGCCCGGTCAGTTGCACATCGCCCAATGGCAATGGATGTGCGATGGGCTGTGCCTCAGGGACATGGGCCGGATGGGCCACCACGCGCACTTGTGCCTTGATGGGATAACCCTCGTCGGTGGTGTTATCGCCGATGACGACTCCCTCCACCTCGTATTCCGCGCCTTGCGGCTTCCGGGCCTCGTCCTCCTCCACGCTTCGCAACGAGTTGTTCCATCGCGTCTGGCGCCACTCCCCTCTTCCGTCGCTGTAGGTCACCCACACTTGGTAAGGCAACACGGGAGCCGTACCCACGGGACAAGAGACAGATACTGGCTCCACACGGCGAATGGTGCGAGGACGGGCCAGGACCATCGTCGGAACAATGAAAAGCAACAGGAAGGGAAAGAGGTGTTTCATAGGAGATTGTGGTTAAAGGGATTGTTAGGATTTCCTAGGATTACTTAGGTCTGCCTAGGATTGCCTAGGATGACCTAAGACAGTATTGAAGATGACATCCGAGGCACCGGCATTGCTGGTGATGTAGTCCTTGCAGACCGCACCACGGGTCTTTCTCAACTGGCGGTCGGAGAGCAGACGGTCCATGATGGCATTGAAGAGTGTCTGACCCGTAATCTCAAAGCAACCGCCCATGCGCAAAAGGTCCTGCGCCTCACGGAATCCCTTGTTCTTGGGGCCGAACAGCACGGGTATGCCATAGACTGCTGCCTCGGGGACATTGTGGATGCCGGCGCCGAAGCCTCCGCCCACGTAGGCCACCTGACCATAGCGATAGATGCTGGACAGGAGACCGAAGCAATTGATGATGAGACAGTCGGCCTGGGCGGCTTTCTCCTCCGTAGCCTCGGTATAGCGCAAGGCCGGGCGGCGAAGTTTGTGCTCTATCTGCTGCAAGTGGGCCTCGTCGATGACATGGGGGGCCAATACCAGCTTCATGCCGGGATGGCTGTTGAAGTAGGGAATGATGAGGTCCTCGTCGGGTGCCCAACTGCTGCCGGCAACCAGCACGCACTTTGCTCCCTGACAGAACTTCTCCACCAGGGGCAGTTCCTTGGCCTGACGGGCGATGTCGATGACCCGGTCGAAACGGGTGTCGCCCACGACAGAGACATTGTCCTTGATGCCGCGGCTGGCCAGGAGTTCGCGACTCTGTTCGTCCTGCACAAAGAAATAGGTTACATAGCGGAGCACATGGGCATAGGTGCGTCCGTACCAACGGAAGAATACCTTGTTGGGACGGAAGATGCTGCTGACGCTGTAGAGGGGGATATGGTAGTGATGGCAGGCCCACATGTAGTTGGACCAGAACTCGTACTTGATGAAGAACGCCATCTCGGGACGTATGTGACGGAAGAAGCGGTAGACGTTGCTGGGCGTGTCGAAAGGCAGGTAGCAGATGATGTCGGCCCCCTCATAGTTCTTCCTGACTTCATAGCCCGAGGGCGAGAAGAAGGTAAGCAGTATCTTGTACTCGGGATGCAGGCGACGCATGCGTTCCATCAGCGGCCTGCCTTGTTCAAACTCGCCGAGCGAAGCCGCATGGAACCATACGTAGCGGGCATTCCTATCTACTTTCTGCTTCAGAATCCGATAGGCATCGCGCTGCCCGCGCAACAGGGTACGGGCCTTCCGATGGAAGGGAGATACCATGATGACGAGCAGTTGATACAGGAATATGGCTAACGAATACATGGTCAGCCCAGAGTTTCGATGGCAAACTGCATACGGCGCAGGGTCTCATCCTTGCCCAGGAAGGCGGCCAGCTCGTACATGTCGGGACCTTGTCCGGCTCCCACCAGACAGATGCGCCAAGCGTTCCAGGGGCGTATGCCCGTCTGCTCGGTCCAGGGGTCAACGACGGCCTTCTGGCCTTCTACCGTGAAGTTGTCGATGCCACGCAAGACGTCCATGAACTGCTGCATCTCGGCCTTTGTCTCTTCCTTCCAGTTCTTGCGCACGAACTTATCCTCGCGGTCGAAGGCCTCGGGTGCCACGAAGAAGAACTTGGTGAGCGGCCACAGGTCGGTGACGAAACTGATGTTGCGTTTCTTCTTGTTGCCCTCGCCATCGACGTATTCGATCACCTTCAGTTTCATCATCCTTACGACCTCAGCCTCTTGCTGGGCCGTAGCCGTTATGCCCTGCTCGCGCAGCAGTTTGTCGAATTGGGGCACCCAGGCCTCGTCGGGCTGCTGCAGGAGGTACTGGTGGTTGAACCACGCAGCCTTCACATAGTCGAACTTGGCACCGTTCTTCGAGCACTTCGAGAGGTCGAAGAGACGAATCATCTCGTCCATCGTCATCACCTCCTGGTCGTTGCCCGGATTCCAGCCCAACAGGGCCAGGAAGTTGAGCACGGCCTGGGGCAGATATCCCTTCTCGCGATAACCGCTGCTCACCTCTCCCGACTTGGGGTCGTGCCACTCCAATGGGAAGACAGGGAAACCGAGTTTGTCGCCGTCGCGCTTGCTCAGTTTGCCGTTGCCCACAGGCTTCAGCAACAGGGGCAGATGGGCAAAGCGGGGCATGGTATCCTCCCAGCCGAAGGCACGATAGAGCAACACGTGCAGCGGTGCACTGGGCAACCACTCCTCGCCACGAATGACATGCGAAACCTCCATCAGATGGTCGTCGACGATGTTGGCCAGATGGTAGGTGGGCAGTTGGTCGGCACTCTTGTAGAGAACCTTGTCATCCAGGATGCTCGAATTGATGACCACATCGCCTCGGATGAGGTCGTCGACATGGACATCCTCGCCGGGCTCGATGCGGAAACGCACTACGTACTCATGGCCTTCCTGTATCAGGCGCTCCACCTCTTCCTTGGGCATCGTGAGCGAATTGCGCATCATGCCACGGGTACGGGCGTCGTACTGGAAGTTTTCTATCTCCTGACGCTTGGCGTCCAACTCCTCCTTCGTGTCGAAGGCAATGTAGGCCTTGCCGTTGTCGAGCAACTGCTGGACGTATTTCTTATAGATGTCGCGGCGCTCGCTCTGACGATAGGGGCCATACTGGCCTCCGTAGGAAACGCCTTCATCGAACTCAATGCCCAACCAGCGGAAGGACTCGATGATATACTGCTCGGCTCCGGGCACCAGACGCGTAGAGTCGGTGTCCTCGATGCGGAATATCATCTGACCGCCATGCTGGCGCGCAAAGAGATAGTTGTACAAGGCCGTGCGAACACCGCCGATATGTAGAGGTCCCGTAGGACTGGGGGCAAAACGCACCCTCACCTTCCTTAATTCACGATCCATAATGTATAATGTATGATAAGTGGATGCAAAATTACAAAAAAAATATGAATTTGGGCGATTTTATAGGATTAGTTTTGTACCTTTGCACATATTATATGGTATACATCGCCCAATATACACTAAGATATGAGTCGCTTCAACCACTACAACAACATCACGACCCGCGGATACATCTATCGGACACTGGCCATCGTTGCAGCAGCTGCCACGCTGGTTTTCTTCATGCCACGGGGCCGACAGATGAATCTCGACTTCAAGAAGGGGAACCCATGGAAGTACGGCAACGTCATTGCCAAGGAGAACTTTCCCATACTGAAGGCCGACGAGGTGCTGAAGGCCGAGCAGGACAGTCTGATGCAACTGTATCGCCCCATCTACGAGCTCAACACGGAGAAAGGCGAGACACAGGTGGAGGCCTTCCAGAGATATTTTGACAAGGAACTGCATGCCACCACGCCCAATGCCTACCGCGACTATATCAGCAAACGGTTGCACCACATCTACAATACCGGCATCCTCTCGTCCGACGACTACAGCCATCTGCGCTTGTCAAAGATCAATGGCATCATGGTGTCGATACAGAACATGGGCAACACACTGCCCATCAGCGATGTCTACACCCCCAGGTCGGCCTACGAGTATCTGGTGACGACCACCGACTCCGTACACTTCCAGCGCAGCATACTGCAGCACTGCAACCTGAGTCGCTTCGTCGAGCCCAACCTCACTTACGATGAGGCACGCTCGCAATCGCAGTTCGACAACATCGAGAAACAGCTCGTACGCTATTCGGGACAGGTGCTGGCCGGACAGAAGATTATCGGACAAGGCGAGATTGTCACCGACGAGAAATACAACATCCTGCGCTCGATGCTCGTACACATGGAGGGGCACAAGCAGTCGGCCAGCGAACGATTCAGCCAGATGGGCGGACAGTTGCTCTATGTCCTCATCCTGCTCACCTGCCTGGTGGTGTTCTTCAACCAGTTCCGCAGCGACTACCTGCAACGCCCCCGCACCTGTCTTCTCATAGCCCTGCTCACCCTGGTCTTCCCGCTCATCACATACTCCGTGGTCAAGAGCAGTTTCCTCTCCGTATACCTCATCCCCTACTGCCTGACACCCATCTACCTGCGCGTATTCCTCGACTCGCGCACGGCCTACATCACCCACGTCATCAGCATTCTGCTGTGCGCCATCTGCGTCAATCCGGCACAGGAGTTCATCGTGGTGCAACTGGTGGCTGGTCTGGTGGCCATATACGGATTGCGCCAACTGTCGCAACGCAGCGAACTCTTCCGCGCCGTCTTGCTCGTCACGGCAGCATCGCTGCTCTGCCATCTCTGCTTCGAGCTCATCCGCATGAGCGTAGTCAGCACCGAGGCTGAGAACTACGACTACGGCACCTACATCTTCATCGCCATGAACGGCTTCCTGCTGCTTGTGAGCTATCTGCTGCTCATCCCCTTCGAAAGGATATTCAAGTTCACCAGTGCCGTTACGCTGGTGGAACTGTCCAACACCAACAACGAAGTGCTGCGCCGGCTCTCCGAGGAGGCTCCCGGCACCTTCCAGCACTCGATGCAGGTGGCCAACCTGGCCGCTGAGGTGGCCAATTCACTGGGAGCCAAGAGTCAGTTGGTGCGTACCGGCGCGCTGTATCACGACATTGGCAAACTGGAGGCACCGGTCTTCTACACCGAGAACCAGAATGGCAAGAACCCACACGACAACCTCTCGTACGTGAAGAGTGCCCAAATCATCATCAGCCACGTCAAGAACGGTCTGCAACTGGCCGAGAAGTATGAACTGCCCGATGTCATCCGGCAGTTCATAGCCACCCATCACGGCACCAGCAAGGCCAAGTACTTCTACGTGAAGTACAAGAACGAGAATCCGCTGCTGGAAATTGACGAAGGCTTCTTCACCTACCCGGGCCCGAACCCCTCCACCATCGAACAGGCCATACTGATGATGGCCGACTCGGTGGAAGCCGCCAGCCGCAGTCTGCCCGAGTACACCGAGGAGAGCATCGGCGCATTGGTGAACAAAATCGTGGACTCGCAGGTGCAGGAGGGCTACTTCGCCCAATGTCCCATCACCTTCCAGGACATCGCCACCGCCAAGCGTGTGCTGACCCAGAAGCTCATGACCATCTATCACACCCGCATCAGTTATCCGGAACTTAATAAGGATTAGGGATTAGGGATTAGATTAGAGATTAGGGATTAGGGATTAGAGATTAGAGAAAATCCAGATAATAACAAACTAAAACATTAAAAACTTAGAACAATGAAAAAGTTATTCAAAAGTGCATTGCTCGTACTTGCCTTGCTGGGTGCGGGCACAGTAACCACCAGCTGCGACAGCGAGACGCTGCAGCAAATCATCGGCCTCTTGTTCAACACCGGTCAGACATACACCTATCAGGGTACTGCCACCAGCGAATCGCTGACTGGGTCAAGCACTCAGTGGCACAATGTCAACCAGAGCAAGAACACCCAACTCAGCAACATGACTGTACAGCTGCAGAGCGGCACCACGGGTACCCTCACCCTGGCCCCCTATACCGACGGAGCCGTGACGGTGCAGCAAATCACTATCTACAACCTGGCCATGACAGCAGCTTCCGACAATTCCTATACCGCTCTGAGCATTGCCGACAACAGCAGCATCGATGGCACCATCGTCTACAACAACAAGACCTATACCGCCGCTGCCCTCTACATTGGCAAGGCGCAAGCCACATCTGGCAACCTCGCCCTGGAGATGACTATTTACTTCAAAGAGAACCAGAACGACGAAGACTTCTCCATGGCCATCAACTTTACTTACAACGGCCAAGGCGTAGAGACACAGCAGTAATCACAAGTTAACAGAATAAACGAAGGGGGACGCTCAATGTGAGCGTCCCCCTTTTTTTTGTGCTTTATGGTTCGTAATGACTTCAGAATCAGAAGTCGCTGTCCTCCCACATAAGGCCTTCCTCGGGAGCGAGGATTTCGCCCTCCTGCAATTCTACGTTTCCGTCAACGGGCAGCGAGACGGCAATGATGTCTTCGGCCACATCCATGTAGTCTGTCTCCATCAAAGGAGCAATATATTGCTTTTTCATAACTTTCATAAATTACGCGTTAGAAATTACGAATTACGAATTACTTCACAACTTTCTTACCATTCACAATGTAGATGCCCTTCACGGCTTTCTCTACACGACGACCGCTCAGGTCATAGACCACATTGCCAACAGCAAATTGCCCATTGTCAACAGCATTTATGCCATCAGCTTCGCCATTGGTGAATGCCAGGAAGTCACGAACAGCAGCAGTAACCACCAGATAAGCCTTGCCTGCGGGAACAGTCACGCCATTAGCTACCAGATAGAAGCCAACCTCGCCCTTGTTACCCAGAGCAAAGATGGAAGCGCCATCGCCCTGAACGGTGCCATCGCTTGCCAGCAACATGTTGCCTTCAACAGCATCAGCATCCTCTATAATAGGCAATTCATAACTGTTGGCCTCTGCCTTCAGTATGACAGGAGTATTGGCAGGAATCGCTGTCACCTCAGTCAGCGTAACGTTGCTCTCGCTTACAGCTGAAACAATGTATGCAGTAACATTTTCAGGCAGCTCGAGTGCCCAGCTGCTGCAGAATGTGGCATAGCCAGCCTCTCCGACAGTAGCCTCAACATAAGATATGGGTTCGTCTATCGAGATAGCACCGATGCCCACATTAGAACCCTTAGTAAATACCAAGCGGACATAGCGGCAATCCTCAGCAAAGAACTTTGTAGTAGCGAGTGTGAGAACAGAATTCTGAGAACCACTGATCGTGAGTTCCTGAACGTCGGTAAATTCCTCTCCGTCAGCAGAACCCTGTACCGTTATCTTTGACTTGTTAGCTCCGCCTATCATCTTGACACCGATGGTCACTCTACCAGGCTGGGCATTAGTCTTTACCTGGATGTAATCACCTGTAGTATCGAACTTCATTCTGTAGGGAGCATGACTTTCTGCATAATCACTGCCGAGTCCATTTGCTGTAACACCATTCACGGTCAGGAAGACATCTTTAACTCCACCTTCCCATACGAAGGGCAGCGTAGCATAGTCAACAACATAGTGCTTCTGAGTAACAGTAACGTCCTTGGTCACTTCGCCATAGGCAAGGGTAATGGTAGCCGTACGGTCAGCATCGCCCTCGTTAGCGGTCGTTGCAAATATAACCTTATCACCATTTACCGCAACACGGGTAATCCAGTCGGCTGTAGCAGAGGCTGTAAGGACTGTGCCAGTCACAGGATTGTCAATCGTAAACGCGATTTCACCAGTAGTGGCGTCGTACTCAAGTTCTACGTCTTCTGCATTGATGAACGGATCATTGGTAATCACCTCTTCGACGCCTTCAAGCATAACGGTGAACTTGGCACTGCTATTAATACCAGAGAAGTAGCCCTTCACCTGAACCGTTTTGCCCTCCAGTTCGCCCAATTCGGCTTGTTGTGCCTCAGTCGGATAGGAAATCTGTATCTGTTCCTCGCCCAGGGCAATCAGATAGTTGCTGCCATTCTTGGTCAACTTACCTTCAAACTGCAGATAGGTGCTCAGATGATATTCCTTAGTATAATCAGGAACTTCAGTAATTACAGTAGCAGCGGGAGTATTATTATAGTTGGAAGAAGCAGCCTCGGCTACCGTTGCAGTGCTGGTGAACTGGATAATCTTCCCATAGGTTCCCGTGGTACCCGAAATAGACACCTTGTCACCAACGGCTTGTGCAGGAGCACCGTTCTTATAATAATATACATAACCTGTACCATCACCGATTACAAAGCCACGGGCGTTAGTTGCAACCACCGTACCTCTGACACTGTAAGCAACGTCAACCTCCGTGATATCTGAAATATTGTTTACAACATCCAGATTTCCAGCCTGGGTCACGGTCACTTCCTTAGTAACCTTTTCATTGCCAAAGGTATAAGTCAGCGTAACGATGGCTGTGCGAGAGACGCCGTCACTATTGGTTTCGCAAGTGAAAGCAATCGGACTTGAGAAATCGTTGGCAAGTGTGAGCCAATCTGATGTAGTAGTGGCGCTCATAACACCCTGATCAGTAGGATTGTCGATGGTATAAGCAATTGCACCAGTGGTGGCATCAAAAGCGATATCAACATTGTCGGCAGAGATGGAAGTATTTACACGCTCCAAAGAAACCAACTGGTTATTGGCATCGAACTCATAGGTAGTATTGTACTTCTTCAGGTTACCATAGACAACAACTATATCACCCACCTTGATGTCATCAGCGCTGGTAAAGTTTGCACCATCCTTGCCCTTACCACGATATGCCTGCAACTGGTCGCCCGTAGTAGTACCATCCTCAGAAATATTATAGGTGATGTTACCGTATTGAGGATTAAATTCAGTCACGATTTCAGATACAATACCCTTTGCATACACACCCGTAACACCAGCACCAGCGTCAATGGCTGCACGAGCCTGAGCTACAGTGTATGGGTTGTCCGCTGTTCCATCAGCATTGGGGTCATCGTTGGTTACGGTCAGCGTATAAGTTGCCTCAGAGGGTTTGTATTGATCCTTTACACCTGCATAGGAAGCGGTGATTACAGCAGTACCAGCACTCTCAAGAGTTACAGTACCGTCGTTTCCAACAGAAGCAACATCCTCATTGTCCGATTCCCATGCTACGACAGCACCTTCAATAACTTTGTCACCAGCCTTTACAATAGCCGTCAACTTACCTGCTGCTGTGCCTGCAAACAGATTCGTGTTTGTGATACCGGTAGCGTCAATCGTCACGGTTGTAGTCTTTGCTGTCTCAGGTGTTGGCTGAGTGCCTTCTGACTTCTTGTAAAGACTTAAAGCACCACCAGTACCTGCAGCATAGCATGCAAAACCATAAGTTCCATTATTACGCAGGTTAGCATTTACGTTTACTGCAGCATTTTGTTTGTTAACAAACTCATAAGTGTCTTCGTCTGTTCCTGTTACAGTCCAAAGAGCCTTGTCGTCGGTTCCGTCTTCGAGCAAAGCGCCTTGATTCTTAGTACCTGTGGATGCAGCGTACTTACCCGTCGATGCATTATATAAGGTGTAATATTCGTCACTGGCAGCCAGAGTCCAAACGATGCCCTCATCAGGATTGATAATAGTGTTATTTTCAGGGACTACCTTTTCATACTGGAAACGGTTAGAGGCGGTACCTGCCTTCATTGCTTTACCATCATAGTAAATAATATAATCACCAGGCGTAATTGCACCAGTGTAGAGAACAAATTCGCCTTCAACAGGGACAACGGCAGCCTTGATGGTATATGTGGCAGTAGCAACTGCACTATTGTTCATACCTTCCTTCACGGCGATGGCCTTGATGGTCATGTCCTTCTCCACCTTTACGGTATTGCCTTTAGTGCTGTTCGTTGTGGGATCGGTGCCATCGACAGTGTAATAGATGGCGGCACCTTCCGTAGTCGTAGCAATAGTCACCTCAGTGCCGGCTTCCACTTCGCCAGCAGCAGGGTTGAACGTAGGAGTTGCAACGGTCTGCATCACGGGCGGCTCATTACCTGAAGTCGTATAGGTTACAGCGACGCTCTTTATGTACAGAGCCTTTTGGGCTGATTCAGGTTTAGCCAGTTTAACTTCTATCAGGCCCGAAGCAGCGGAGCCTTCGAAAGTGTATTCCGTAGCAGTAGCCGATACAGCCTGTTCCTGTGTGCCAAATGCAACACCATTTACAGTTGCATACAATGAAGCTGATACGCCGCTTGCGGCAGAAGCATTAACGACAATCTTCGTTATGGTACCAGAAATGCCGTTTGTAGAAAGTTTGATGGCCTGAACTGCTGCATTCTTCGTTCCATAGTGAATGCCTCTGTCATTATCAAAGTTCGACTCAGTGCCATCGGACTCCACAGTCCATTTTACACCATCGTCGGCAGTACCCGAGCCCTCGCACTTTGCTGTAAACGTAAGCGTGCTGGTCTTCGTTGTATCTGCCCACGCATTACTTGTCCCCACGAGCATGAATGCCAATAGGAGCATCAGTTTAGAAAGTAGTTTTTTTCTCATGTTTGTGTGTATTTGGTTAATATTAAATTGAATTATAGCAAACCATTCATTTTACGCCATTGTTTTCCGGCAGGCGTATAACTATAAATCACGAAAAGCAGACATGGAACGCCTACTAACAAGGCAACTAAATATACTCCCATAGATTATTCTTTTTATATTTATTTGTCAACAACAACCCCGCCCAAAGCGTAAGAACGACAATAAAAATGCCGGCTAGGTAAATGGTCACTTTAAGAGGTTTTTGCCGGTCTTTTCTCGCATTCATGTTGCAAAGGTACGCATTATATTTTGAATTGGCAAGAGATAGATGGGAAAATAAAAAATCCCCCGGCAGCGAAGTGCTGACAGGGGATTGATATGAATGGGAAGATTGATTATTCTTGGGGGCCCTGGCCGGGGATTTCGCCACCGTAACCGGGCTCTTCCTGACTTGCTGCGATGAGAATGCTTTCCTCTTCCTCAACGTCCATGGTCTCAATCATGGGCTGCTGATAAAATTTCTTTTTGGGCAAGCGATCCAGTGCATAACTCGGGAAAAATTTAGACATATTTTTAGAAATGGCAAAGAAAAAGAATGAAAATTTAATAAAAGTATGTTAAAAAAGGGGGATGCAAGGGACGATTCGGAACAGACAATACGTCGACGGGGCTCAATCGACGCGTCGATGGAGCTCAGACAATACTAAGGTTGGAGCTCAATCGACGTATTGTCTGAGCCCCAACCTAACTACGCCTGCGCACGTACGTGCATACGCGCGAACATTCTTAATATGGGAGGTTATAAGGGGGAATTATACCGGATCGACGTCGTAGACAATCTGGGCCGAGCGATAGGGCTTCTGCCGGAGGAGGAAGTCGCGCACCTGGCGCAGGCGCCGACGGGCATCTGCCATGGAGGCCTCGACCTCGACCTTGAGGATGAGCCGACGGATGTAGAGCAACTGGACGCGCGAGACGGCTGGCGTGTCGGGGCCGAGCACACGCTGTCCAAACTGCCGGCGCAGCAGGGCACCCATGTCGCGGGCCAACTGGTCGACGACGCGCACGTCGCGGTGGCGCAGGGTGACCTCCACCAGGCGCACAAAGGGCGGATAGTGGAAGGCTTCGCGCTCCTCGAGCTGGTCGCGGTAGAGCCCGGCATAGTCGTTCGTGACGACCTGACGCACGACACTGAGGTCGGGCGACTTGGTCTGCAGGATGACCAGTCCCTGCCTGTTGCGCCTACCGGCTCGGCCTGCCACCTGGGAGAGCATCTGGAAAGCGTGTTCGTAGCTGCGGAAGTCGGGCATGTTGAGCATGGTGTCGGCATTCAGTATGCCTACGACACTGACTCGCTCGAAGTCGAGGCCCTTGGTCACCATCTGGGTGCCGACAAGGATGTCGGTGTGGCCGTGCTGGAAGTCGAAGAGCAGACGTTCGTAGGCGGTGCGGCTGCGTGTGGTGTCAAGGTCCATGCGAGCCACCCGGGCCTGGGGAAAGAGCTGGGAGAGTTCTTCCTGTATGCGCTCGGTGCCGTAGCCCACGCCAACGAGTTCGTGGCCTTCGCACTGGGGGCAGCGCTCGGGGATGGGATAGGTGGCACCGCAGTAGTGACACGTCATGCGTCCGCTTTGTCGGTGGAGGGTGAGCGTGACGTCGCACTGGGTGCAGCGGGGATTCCATCCACAGGTCTGGCACTCCATCTGCGGGGCATAGCCACGGCGGTTTTGGAAAAGGATAATCTGCTCGCGGCGCTCCAGGGCCTCGCGCATGGCCCGGATGAGGTCGGTGGAGAAGGGGCCGTGCATTTCCTTGCGGTGACGGCGGTCGCGGAGGTCGACCACCTCGATGCGGGGCAGCTGCACCTGACCGAAACGCTCCGACAGTGTCACCAGGGCATATCGGCCCTGCTGGGCGTTGTAGAAGCTCTCGAGGGAGGGCGTAGCCGTACCCAGAAGGGCCTTGGCCCCTACCCTACGGGCCAGGACGAGGGCGACGTTGCGGGCATGATAGCGAGGGGCAGGGTCTTGCTGCTTGAAGGAATTTTCGTGTTCCTCGTCCACAATGACCATCCCCAACCTGCGGAAGGGCAGGAAGACACTGCTGCGCACGCCGACGATGATGTCATAAGGCTCCGCGGAGAGTTGTTTCTGCCAGACCTCAACCCGCTCGGCATCGGGATACTTGGAATGGTAGACGCCGAGCCGCTCTCCGAAGACACGGCGCAGACGCTCTACCAACTGGGCCGTGAGCACAATCTCGGGCAGCAGGTAGAGCACCTGATGGCCTTGGGCTATCTGGTCCTGGATGAGGCGGATGTATATCTCGGTCTTGCCACTGCTGGTGACTCCGTGCAGGAGGCAGATGTCCTGGGTGGCGAAGGCGGTACATATTTCGTCGTAGGCACGCTGTTGGGCAGTGGAAAAAGCGCTCCCCATCCCAATCCCTCCCCGAGGGGAGGGCGTAGACTCTTCCGTCCCCATAATACGGGACACTTCGCGTTCGTACACCTCCAGCACACCACGCTCGCGCAGACCTTTCAGGGCCGCCTCGCTCTGTCCCTCCATGAGGACGGACTTCTGCAGTTCGACCAGGAGTTGGCGGTTCTGCAGTGTGAGGGCCGCGGAGGCCTTGGAGAGGTCGAGATAACGCAGCAGGAGGTCGGACTGGCGGGGTGCGCGGCGCAACTCGTCGAAGAGTTGGTTGAGACGGTCCTGTGAAAAAAAGGCCTCGGTGAGACGTACGCAGTGGACGATGCGTGGACGGTAGTTCTGCCTCAACTGTTCGTGCATCATCAGTGCCCCCTTCTCAAGCAGGCTCTTTACGACGGGCAGGACGTTGAGGGACTTCTTGGACGGGCCAAGCGCTTCGCGAATCCCTTGTACCATTTGTGAGGCATCGAGGGCCTTCTGGAGGTCCTGGACGCGCTGTTCGCGCAGGCGTTCCATGAGGTCGAGCACGTACTGCTCGTTGCGTGTGAATGTCACATCGCTGTCGTAGTCGGGATTATATTCCACCAGACTCTCGCTCTCCAACTTCAGTCCGCTGGGCAGCGCGGCCCTGTAGACCTCGCCCAGGGTGCACAGGTAGTAGTCGGCTATCCAATGCCAGAGCCACAATTGTTCGGGCAACAGCACAGGGGCCGGGTCGAGGACGTCGAGGACAGACTTGAAGACCCCCTCCGACTCCCCCGTGAGGGGGAGAGATTTGCCACCCCATCCCTCCGACTCCCCCGTGAGGGGGAGAGATTTGACTCCAAATCCTTCCGACTCCCCGTGTACTTTTACCACTATGGCGGAGTAAATCTTCTTGGCACCAAAGGGGACAATGACTCGACAGCCCACCCGAACGCGGTCTTGCAAGGATTCGGGCAGGCTGTAGGTATAGGTTTCGGCCAGGGGGAGGGGCAGAACGACGTCTGCTAAAAGAGATAAGCGAAGCGGATGTTCCATGTTTGTCCCTGCAGATTGACATTGTTCACCTCGCCCATCTTGCCCAGCGGAATGTTGTAGTTGAAGGCAAACTGGACATGCTTGGCCACCTCGAAGCCCGCACCGATGTTCCAGTCGAAGAAGGAGTGCTCGAGTTTGCCTATGGAACCTATCTCCTTCTTATCGAGCAACCAGTTCCACTGCGGACCGGTGAATATCATCAGTCCGAAGGCCGGCACGATGTTCCAGGTATAGCGCAGATTGACGGGGACGACAAACATGTGCAACTTCTTGTCCTTGAAGACGCTCTGCTCCTGATATTCCAGTTTGCTCTGGTTGTAGAGCAGGGCTCCGTCCAGACTCAGGTTGGGCATGGGAATCTTCACTTTGACCTTCGCTCCCAGGAACCATCCCGTATGGTTCTCGGACGAGAACAGTTCGCGGCTGGCAGAGAAGCGACTAAGGTCGAGACCGCCCTCTACGCCCAGACTCCAGGGTTTCACCTTTGGCGTTGGGGCCGGAACAGGCGATTGGGCATGAAGAGAGAGAATGAGAAAATGAGAGAATGAGAAAATGAGAAGGTTAAGCGGCTGCGGCAGCCACTTTCCAAAATATCGTCTATGTGCCATAATCTTTTTCATTTTCTCATTCTCTCATTCTCTCATTTTCTCATTCTCCCTCACCTTCTCTGTCGGCGTACGCTGGCAGCAGGAGCACTGCTGCGAGAGGACTTCTCCTTCTTCGTTTTGGCCGAAGAACCGGAATTGGAGCGACGGCTGCTGGTGGAACCACGCTGCACCTGCTTCTCCTTGGAGGCAGAGTCGGCAGTGGCGCGCTGGCGCTTCACGGCTTTGCCCTTAGGTTCGGCCACGGCCACACTGTCCAGGGTGTCGGGTTTCTCCTGATGGTGCCAAATGTTCTTCTCGAAGTCCTCCAACTGCTGTTCGATGCGCTTCTGCTCGGCCTCCACCTTGGCGGTGTCGGTCTCGTTGACCAGGATGCGGCCCTGCATGTTGGCGGTCTTGTATATCTTACCTTCGTAACGGTTCATGGTGAAGTAGTCGTCGGCCGTCATGTTGGTGATATTGTTCAGGTTGGAGGTCATGATGGGCAGGCGGCTCAGGTAGGGAGCAACGTCGTCGTACTTCATCCAGAAGAGCGGTTTGGCGGGTTCGCCTTCCTCAATGAGTATGGGGCACAGGGCCGTGACCTTGGCCCGGTAGGTGCCGGTGCGCTGGTCGAAGTAGCTGCTCTCCTTGATGTAGTAGCGCGTGACGTTGGCCGAGGGGATGTCGTTGTCGGCAACGGTTATCTTGCCATCCTTCTCTTCGTAATAGATGTAGTTGCGCTCCAGCACCTCCTTGACATCGGTCACGAGGTTCTTCTCGGCAAACGACTCGTTACCGTCCAGGTTGTACTTGTAAGCCGGCACCCGCTTGGCCAGGAACAGGCGGAAGATGTAGGTGAAGAGGTTCACCTGCTGGTCCGTAGGCTCTACGGGATAGTACAGCGGAGCGTTCTTGTCGGCCAGGAGGTCGAGCTGGCGATAGATGTCGCGGCGCCACACCACGTCCTCGGGCATCTCTGCACTGGTGGGGAACATGAGCGAGGCACGGTCTGCGGTCTCCTTCTGCTGTGCCGTACCGCGCTTGGCAGCGGCGGTGCTGGTCGTTGTCCTACGTTTTGTAGGCTGACTCTGTGCAGCGACGTTGAATGTCAAAAGTAAAATTAACAATAAGGCGATGCGCTTCATATTATTTTCTATTTACAATTTTCAATATTCAATTCACAATCACTTCCATTGCGCTGTTCAGCGTACGTTCGATTCCGTCAGGACCGACGGCGCGGACATGGGTGATGTAGAAGCGTTTGCCGCGGTTCAGCTGGCGTATCATGTTCTTCTGGCGCAGGGTGAACTCGCTGTTCTGTGAAATTTCGGGCACGGCGTTACCCATGTTGTCGTAGAAGACCATCTCGAAACCCTTCACCGAGAAGGGGATGTTCAGCAGTCCGTCGTCGATGGCAGCGCCAAGGTTGGTCATGGCCATGAGGTTCTGCTTCGATATCTTGCCGCCCAGCAAGTGGTCGGTGCCGATGGGGATGTATGCCGTCGGGTCGGGCAACTTGCGCACACGGAAGGTGAACTTGCCCATCTCCTGCACACGGCCTTCGGTCTGTGCGGCAACGGTCACCACGGCCTCGCCACCCACGTTGGTGGGTCGGGCAATGTACTTGCCGTCGCCCTTCTGCGTGAACGAACCGCCAGTCATGGACACCTGCAGTCGGTTGCTGGGGATGCCGGGGACGCTGACGCTCATGGGGTTGTCGTAACCAGCGTACAGGACATTCATGATGTCGGCACTGACAGTGGCCGAGGGCGGAATGACGGTGTACTTCTGCTGGAAGTCGCGACGCACCTTCTCACCGCTACCGTTCAGGGTTTCTATCCAACCCGTCAGGGTGAAGTCGCCCGTCGTGTTGCAAATGGTCTCATAGAGTCCGTTGCTGCCCTTGATTTCACGGCCGCCCACATAGATGGTGGGACGGTTGGTGGTGTCGACGGCAGCCATGAATATCTGAGCCGAGAAACGTCCGCCCTGGACGATGGTCTGGGCATTGGGCACCACGTAGGCATTTACCTCGTTGACGCGGATGTCCTTGACGTCGATGTTGCTCACCAGGCCGTGCAGCACTTCGCCCTCGGCGTGGCGCACGTCGTTCTGCAACTTGGTCAGGAGGGTGACGGCAGCCGAGGTCGGCATGCTTTCAAACATATACTCCTGCCAGTTCTTGCCTTCTATCTTTCCTTTCTGGGGCACCTCGGTGTTCAGGTTGCTCTCGATGATTCGGCGCTGCCCCTTGTCGGTGACCATCTTTGTGATGCGGTCCCGATAGTTGTTGATGGCATCGTAGAGGTCGCGGCCACGTCCCCGGTTGGGGGCCAGCATGACGCTGCTGGCAGCCTCCAGGTCCTCCTGGTTGCGGATATTATGGACGTCGCCATTCTTGCCATCGCTCTTCTTGACGATGGCCACCTTCAGTTCCTCGGCCAGGTTGTACAGCGAGTCGCTTATCTGACGGACATACTGGGCCTTGTCGTACCACTGCTTGACCTTGGTGGGGTTGGCCTTCATCTGCTCTTCGAAGTTCTTGTAGATACCCTCGTTGGTCTGAATGGCATTCTGCGTAGCCAGCTCGATGCCGTCGGACACGATGGTGAAACCCTTCAGCACGTCGCTGCTGACATTCAGGGCCAGCATGGCCATCAGCACGACGTACATCAGATTTATCATCTTCTGACGCGGAGAGACTTTCTTTTTCTTTATTTGAGCCATTTGTTTCTTTTTTTAGGGTTGCCTAGGATTGCCTGGGATTACCTAGGAATGCATAGGAATGCCTAGGACAAATCCCCCTGCGGGGCAATGGGACCTACGACGTTTACGGTCAGTGCCTTTATCATGCGGGCATAGACGTTGTTCAGTTCTTCTATCTGCTGGGCCATGCGACGTGTCTGTTCATCGATTTGTTCGATGGTGCTGACCTGCTTGCTGATGTTGCGCAACTGCAGTTCGTAGACGGTGGCAATGCCGGTGAGCGTACGGTTCAGGTTCTCCATTTCCTCGCTGTCGGTGCTCATGCGGTCGGCCTGGTCCTTCACGCGGCCCAGCACCTCGGTCAGTTCGGTCAGTCGCTCGGCATAGTTCTTCTGGGCTTCTTCCACGGTGGCCGGGTCGAGTGCCTCCACCTGGGCCTCCGTCAGTGGCATGCCGCCACCTATGACGCCGCCGCCCAAGACAATAGGCTGTCCAGCAACGGCACCGCCAACGACGGTCTGACCTGCACCGCCGACGACAACGGGCTGTCCGTTGCCTGTGGCTCCAGGAACGGCCTCAGCTCCCTCGTTCTGCGCCAAGGCTTCAGCCGAGGCCACACCTCCGCCGCCGATGACCACCGTGCCACCGCCGGCAGGTACGCCGCCGCCAATGACTACAGCGCCACCGCCCGGCACGCCGCCATTCTGTGCGGCAACCGAGGCTGCAGCGGCCAGTCCTTCAACCGCCTCGCTCGAGAGTCCGGCACCGGCCTCGGGGACACGCTCTGTCACGCGCTCGAAACCGGCAACGATGAACACGAATACCTCCGTGCCCATACCGATGAACAGCATCAGGTTGGCACCCGGCAGATGGGTCAACTTGAACAAGGTACCCAAAATAACGACGGCTGCGCCCCACGAATAGGCATAATTCATGAAGGTCTGTCCGGCCATGGTGTCCATCCATTTCTGGATGACTTCTATCAGATTCAGTTTCTTTCCCATATTCTTATCTATTTTCCAGGGACGGCCCGATTGGCACGGTTGCCCTTGGGTTCTATGGATTATTTCTTTTTGTTAGGTTGTTTCGAGTTGTCGTTCACCATAGAGCGTACGCAGCGGAAGCCGATGTACGAGCGCGGTTGGTTTTGATATTCATAGGTACGCCAGGCCGAGCGAATCATGCTCTCGGGGTCCTTCCACGAGCCGCCTCTGACACTTTTCTTCTTCAGGCGGTAGGGGTCTTCCTTCGCTGCGTTGTACTTCAGTTCGGGATTCATGTCGCTCATGCTCTCCACGCCGGCCTCGGTGAACACGGTGCTGGTCCATTCGGCCACGTTTCCGGCCATGTCGTAGAGTCCGTTGCTGTTGGCACTGAATCCGCCGCACTTCGAGGTTATCAGGCTGCCGTCCTCGGTATAGTTACCGCGGTCGGGCTTGAAGTTGGCATAGAAACAATTCTTGTCGCTCTTCACCTCGCCGCTCTCCCAGGGGAAGGGACTGCCCGATTTGCCACGGGCTGCATACTCCCACTCTATCTCGGTCGGCAAGCGGTAACGCTGTATCTGCTTGGCCATGCCGCCCAGCCCCTTCAGGAGGAAGTTGGTGCGCCAGGCGCAGAAGGCATTTGCCTGTTCCCAGGTGACCCCGACCACGGGATAGTCGTCGTAGGCGGGATTATTGAAGTAGAGCTTCATGTATCGCTCATTGTCAGCATTCCGGAAGTCGTTGACCCAGCAGGTCGTGTCGGGGAAAATGTTCACGATGTAGGTATTCAGGAAGTCCCAGGGCCCACTGAGGGGTCGGGTGATGGTCTGACGCACAATCTTGCCGTCGTCGTCAATCCATGCCGTATCCTTGCTGATCATCACCTCGCGGTTGCGAATCTCATCGTGACTGGCATCGGTGTTCAGGTCGCGTTCCTCGGGATTCAGGCGGAAGCGGCGCTGTGCGGCTGCCACGTAGTCGTAGATTTCGTAGCGATAGTTCATCTGACTGGCATCCAGCATCTTCGTCCCGTCGATGGGATGGGTGACGTAGACACTCTCAATGGCACGTTGCTCGTCCTCGTTGGCCTTACGCCAGGGGATGGCCTTGTTCCAGTTCAGATACGGAGTGATGGGATTTCCCTCCTTGTCCTCCTCTATCTTATACGTTTCGTCGCCACCGAAGGCGGGGTCGGCCAGGCGTTCGCGGATGATGCTGTCGCGCACCCAGTTGACAAACTGACGGTACTTGGCATTCGAGACTTCCGTCTCGTCCATCCAGAAACCGTCTACCGAAATATCACGTTTCGGGAAACCGGCGCCCCAAAGGGTGTCATCCTCCTCTATGCCGACACGCAGGGAGCCCTTCCTGACAGGCACCATGCCAAACGGCACGGGCTCGGAGAAACTGGTGCCCTTGACACCCGTCACCTCGCCGCCGACGGCATTGGCCGACGAACTGGAACCCATGCAGGCGGTCAGCATCATCAAAAGTAAAAAGTAGAAAGTAAAGAACAATGTCCGCTTCATAACTTTTTATATCATTTTAATTCTTATTCCTTAATTCTTAATTCTTATCTCTTAATTCTACAACAGTCTCACGCTCTTGTGCAGGTTCTTTCCCTTCTTGAAGAGGTTCAGGTCGGTCTGATACCCAATCACGATTTCGTGCGTGCCGTGCAGCACTCCGATGCCTCCCGTATATGCTTCGTAGGCATAACCTATCTGCACACCGTGGAAGTTGGTTCCGACCAGGACACCGGCACTCACCGTCGGACTGTACGACAGACCTGCATAGATGCGAAACTTCTCGCCGTTGTAGGCCATGCGTGCCGTTATGTCGCCGCGCCAGGCCTGGAAGTCTGTGCGCAGGATGCCCGTGGTGTAGAGCACGAATTCGGGATTTCGGAACCGGATGTTATAGCCACCCGTCAGGTAATAGAGCCTGTTCACCTTCATCTCATTCACCTTATCGTCGCCCAACTTCACGGTCGGGGCCGTCAGGTGCATCGAACTCAGACCGGCGTACCACAGTTGTTTGTAAGTGTATCGCAGGCCGAAATCCACGTCCAGGGCCATGCCGTCCACCTGACTTGATGCGAATGCCGGGTCGCTGGGATCCCTGACATCGAGTTTCGAACCGTCGAAGGTTGCGTTCAGGAAGCCCACGCGGGCTCCTACGCTCAGGCGACCACCCCACAGCGGCTGGTGGAAGGCATATTGGAGGTACATCTTTTTATTGGAGAAGAGACCAATCTTGTCATTCATGAATCCCACGCCAGCGCCATGTCGCGGACTCAGGAAGAAGAGTGGCAGGTCGGCAGTGGCCAACATGGTCTGTGGAGCCTGATCGAATCCCACCATCTGCATGCTGAAGGCACCCTGTACATTGAGTTGCCCATCCAGACCGCTCGAGGCGGGGTTGAAGTAGGACTGCAGCGCCCAATAGTTAGCGAACGCTGCATCATACTGTGCACAGACAGGCAACGCCGCCAGCACGCCCACGACCAACCACAATAGTCTTTTCATCCTTATAAAATAACGCGCAACTCAGCGTATTATTGTATTCTACCCTTAAAAATCTTTAACAACATCTCCACCGGTTATACCTTTATTTAATATATACGCGCACGTAGAGGATGCAAAATGTAGCAGAAAACGTATGTTTCTGGCATTATGAGACAAAAAACGAAGTCTTTGGTACAAGAAAGAAAGGGATATATAACTATTTAATATAACTTTGCATCGTGAAAACCTAAAATCGCACAATCATGACAGACGGAAAAGTTTCATTACGAGAGAAAGTCGGATACTCGATGGGCGACGTTGCCGCCAATCTGGTGTTCCAGATGATGATGATATTCCAGCTGAAGTTCTACACAGACATCTTCGGACTGGATGGAGCCGTAGCAGGCTCGGTGTTGCTGATAGCCCGCATCGTCGACGCATTTGTCGACCCGGCCGTAGGCATCCTGACCGACCGCACCCAGACACGCTGGGGCAAATATCGTCCCTGGGTACTGTGGACGGCCATCCCCTTCTGCGTATTCTACGTCCTGGCATTCTGGAATCCGGGCATCGAGCAGAAGAGTCTGGTGGCCCTGTATGCCACCGTCAGCTATGTGTTGCTGATGACCATGTACTCGTTCAACAACACGCCCTACTCTGCCCTGGGTGGTGTGATGACGGGCGACATCCGCGAGCGCACCAGCATTACCAGCATTCGCTTCATCGGCAGCACCATTGCACAATTCGTCGTGCAGGGTCTGACATTGCCCTTGGTAGCCAAGTTCGGCGGAGATGACGAAGCCCACGGCTGGCTGTGCACCATCGGACTGTACGCTGCCATCTGCCTCGTCTGCTTCATCATCACCTTCGCCTCGGCCCGCGAGCGCATCGCTCCGCCGCCACAGCAGGAGATGAACATCCGCAAGGACGTGCAGGAACTGCTCTCGAATGTTCCTTGGCGCTCGATGTTCGTGCTCACGCTCTTTGTCTTCATCACACTGGCCATGTGGGGCTCTGCCATGAGTTTCTACTTCCAGAGCTACGTCGACCAGGGTGCCCTGTTTGCCTTCCTCGACAACATGGGCCTGGTGCGCCCCGAGGGCGAGGGCAACTTCCTCCTCTCCACCTTCAACCTGATTGCCCACAAGGAGTCCGACGCCTATGCCATCGGCTTCTCCCTCTTCAACATGATCGGGGCCCTGGTTCAGTTCGTCGGTGTCATTCTGCTCTCCAACTTCCTGGCCAACCGCTATGGCAAGCGCCAGACCTTCATCGTCTGCCTCAGCCTGACGGTGGTCTTCACCGCCATGTTCTGGCTGCCCGGGCCAAAGGATGTCACGTCCATGTTCGTACTCTGCATACTGAAGTCCCTGGCCTACGCCCCCACGGTGCCCCTGTTGTGGGCCATGATTGGCGACGTGGCCGACCACATCGAGTACGTCAACCATCGCCGTGCCACGGGTTTCTGCTTCTCGGGCGTCGTATTTGCCCTGAAGGCCGGTCTGGGCCTGGGTGGTGCCTTCGCAGGTCTCATCCTTTCGGGCTTCGGCTACGCTTCGGGACTCAATGTGGTGCAGAGCGAGCAGGCCATCCAGGGCATCCGCCTCGTCTCCAGCCTGGTTCCGGCCCTACTGTTTGCCGTCGGTGTGGCAGCCCTCTTCTTCTACCCCATCAGCAAGCAGTTCAACGAACAGATGCAGGCCGAACTGGCTGAACGCAGAAAGCATGTGAATGATTAATAAGAAATGTAATAATATGAAAACACGTTATTTGTTCCCCACCGACTATATGGCCGACCCTTCGGGTCACGTTTTTAACGATAAACTGTACATCTACCCCTCGCACGACCGCGAGAGCGGCATCCCCGAGAACGACAATGGCGACCACTTCGACATGCGCGACTATCACGTACTCGTCCTCGACGACCCCGACCAGGGCGAAGCACGCGACCTGGGCATGATACTCAGCCTCGAAGACATCCCCTGGGCCGGCCGCCAGCTTTGGGACAACGACGTAGTGGAGCACAACGGACGCTACCACCTCATCTTCAGCATGAAGGACAAGAGCGACGTATTCCACCTGGGTGTGGCCGTGGCCGACAAGCCCGAAGGTCCGTTCCGTGCCCTGCCCGACCCCATTCGGGGTTCGTACAGCATCGACCCCTGCGTCTTCAAGGACGACGACGGCAAGGTGTATGTCTACTTCGGCGGTCTGTGGGGCGGACAATTGCAGCGCTACCGCGACAATCGTGCCCTGGAAAGCGCTATCTTGCCCCAGGGCGGCGAACCCTCGCTGCCTGCCCGCGTGGCTTGCATGAACGACGACATCACGCAGTTTGCCGAAGAGCCCCGTCCGGTCGAAATTGTCGATGAAACGGGCCAAATTCTGCGTGCCGACGACCCGCATCGCTTCTTCGAGGCATCGTGGCTCCACAAGCACAACGGCACCTACTACTTCAGCTACTCCACCGGCGACAGCCATCTCCTGTGCTATGCCACCAGCCAGTCGCCCTACGGTCCATTCCGCTTCCGTGGCGAATTGCTGCAGCCCGTCGTGGGCTGGACCACCCACCACTCCATCGTGGAATGGCGCGGCCGCACGTTCCTGCTCCACCACGACAGCGTGCCCTCCGGCGGACTCACATGGCTGCGCAGTGCCAAGATTGCCGAGATTGCCTATGGGCCGGACGGCAGCATGAGCGTAATATGATACATCAAAGCTTGAATACTGGTTTCATGCTAAATAAAGGTTAGTTAATTAATTTGCGGAAAGTCACCTGTGCGGGAGCATCGGTGACTTTTTTTTTGCATGAGACGACAGCAAAACTCTTTGTGACATATTATAACACGCCTTTGCGCGCATACGCATAACTTTGCAGGCAGAAAACAATCAAGATATCATAAAAACGACACTTATGAAAAGACATCTACTCACCTTTGCCCTGCTATGCCTCTGCTGCACGACATGGGCTCAGTTCGGGACCATCAGTCCGCTGCACGTCGAGGGCAACCAACTCAAGGACCCCCACGGCAACACCGTAGTTCTCCACGGCATCATGGACACTCCCAGTCCGTTCTTCAACAACGGACGCTGGGGCGGTGCCTGCAACGACAACACCGTGCAACCCTGCATCCAGTACTTCGACCGCATCTTCACGGCCATCACCGACACGACGCAGGGGGCCTACTGCAACCTGTTCCGCCTCCACCTCGACTGCTGCTGGACCAACGACAACGGATACACCTATGCCGTGGCTGCCGACCAGCCTGCCGACACAGGCGGCGAGGCCAACATCAAGCACTTCAACCCGGCTCGACTGAAGAAATACCTCGCATCGCTGTATTTCCCCATCGCACAGAAGGCCATGAAGCACGGACTCTACGTCATCATGCGCCCGCCAGGCGTATGCCCCGGCGACCTGCGTGTCGGCGACTACTATCAGAAGTATCTGATTGAGGTCTGGGACATCGTGACGCAGAACATCAACGTGCGCCGCAATGCCGGCTGGCTGAGCATCGAACTGGCCAACGAGCCGGTCAGCGTCAAGGATGCCAACGGCAACAGCAGTGCCCGCGCCCTCCACGACTACTTCCAGCCCGTCGTCGACAAGATTCGCGCCAACGGTTTCACAGGTATCATCTGGGTGCCGGGAGCCGGATGGCAGTCTGGATATGCCGACTATGCCCGCTACCCCATCACGGGCTACAACATCGGCTATGCCGTCCACGACTATACGGGCTGGTACGGTTGCAGCGACGACCACTGCGACCCCGATGCCCTCATCAAGCAGTTCCACAACCAGGTGCCCGTGGTGGACACCAACCCCATCGCCATCACCGAGATTGACTGGAGCCCCATCGACCCCAACAAACAGGGACACTACAACGAGCACGGCGAATGGGTACAGCCCAACATGGGCACGTGGTCGACGGGCAGCACCTCCAAGTGGGGCGTGGCCTATAAGCAGTTGCACGACCACTATGGCAACATCTCCATGACCCTCTCCGGCTCGCACTGCTACTTCGACTGGGACACGTATCAGAAGTCGGGCTACAAGACGGTGGTACCGGCCTACGGCGGCGAACCCGAGGCGTGTGCCAAGGCCTGCTTCGACTGGTATGCCGAATGGGCCAAGGAGAAGCAGCCCCGACCCGAATTCACACGGCAGTGGACGGCCGACCGCAACAACGGGCAGTACGTCAACCCCATCATCAATGCCGACTTCCCCGACTGCGACGTCATCCGCGTCGACGACACCTACTACCTCCTGAGCACCACCATGTTCCACATGCCGGGCGCAACGTTGCTCAAGTCGAAGGACCTGGTCAACTGGGAGTATTGTGCCAATCCGCTGAAGCAGATTCTTGACAACGACGACTACAACCTGCTGAATGGCAAAAACCACTACTCGCAAGGCATGTGGGCCGGCAGTCTGAACTATCACAACGGAAAGTTCTACATCTATTTCCCCTGCTCCACCTGGTCACACGACTCGCAGAGCGTCCTCCTCACGGCCACCAAGCCCGAAGGCGAATGGAAAGACACCAGGCTGAAGGGTACCTACCACGATCCGGGATGGCTCTTCGACGACGGTCCTGACGGCGACGGCAACCTCTACGTGGCCTGCGGCATCGGCGACATCTATGTGGCCAAACTCAACCCGACGACTTTCGAGGAAATCTCCAGCACCAAGGTCATCTCCGTCGGCAACGGATGCGAGGGCAGCCACATGTACCACATCGGCGACTACTATTATATATATGCCACATACGGCGGCACCGAGGGTTCGCAGACCATCTTCCGCTCCAAGAGTCCCATGGGACCCTACGAGGAGCATGAGGGTCGCATCTTCGAGGGACAGAAGATACATCAGGGCGGACTCGTCGAGACGCAGACCGGCCAGTGGTGGACCATACTATTCCGCGACGCCGGAGCCATCGGACGCATCCCTTATCTGGAGCCCGTAGCCTGGAAGGACGGCTGGCCCACACTGGGCAAGAACGGCCGCGACGTCACTGAGAATGGCTCCGGATACAAGAAGCCCGACGTAGGTGGCGGCGCTCCCCTCTCCTATCTGCCCACCAACGATGCCTTTGGCGGCACGCGCCTGGGCATGCAGTGGCAGTGGAACCACAACCCCGACAACGAGGCATGGAGCCTGAGCCACGGATGGCTGCGACTCAACACCACAGGCACCGCCACCGACCTCATGCAGGCACGCAACTCGCTCACACAACGCATCTTGGGTTACTCGCCTGCCAACACGGCTGCGAACAAGGTGACCGACAGCTACGGCACCATCAGAATGGCCATCGGCGGCATGAAGGACGGCGACATAGCCGGACTGGCCGTCTTCCAGGATTCCTATGCCATGATTGCCATCCGTCAGCAGGACGGCGTTCGACGCCTCTACAGCAAGCGAGGCGACTATGAGGACTGGGGCAAAGTCACCGAGGCTAAAGACGAGGAGGGACCAGTCATCGAGGCCGACACCATCTACCTGCGTGCCATCGTCAACTTCGGCACCAGCGTGGCCAAGTTCTACTATAGCCTCGACAACCAGAACTGGACCAAGTTCGGCATCGACCTGAACATGCGCTACACGCTGAGGATATTCGTCGGACAGCGCTTCTACATCTTTAATTATGCCACACAGCAGAACGGTGGTTACGTCGACATCGACTGGTTCTCCACCGAGCCCGAGTTTACCGAGGAGAAGTTCTATGCACCAGGCACGCTCGACCTGCTGGATCCCGAGGACCTGATGATGGAGAAGCTCGTCGCCGACCCGAACACCGTGGAGGTTCGACCGGGCGAAACCGTCGAGGCTCACTTCTACGCCATCGGCAAGACGGGTTACCGGCGCGATGTCAGCGACGTGGTGGAAGCCCGGAGCAACAAGAAGAACATCGCCGAATACGAAAGCGGAACAGTCTTCGGCAAGGCCTTAGGTACGGCACAGATTATAGGCGCCTTCACCGACGAGAGCGGCACCCGCCGCACCGCACGTCTCAACGTGGTCGTCACCAATGAGGTAGGCATACAGGGCACCCCCGGCGAAGCTCCCAGGGTCATTGCCACGCAGTACTTCACCACCGACGGACGTTCACTTTCTGCTCCCCAGCGGGGCATCACCCTCGTCCGCGAGCAGATGGACAACGGACAATGGCGGACTCGCAAGGTTTTGCGATAACCTTTGACATCTTTCCCTATGTCGATTCGCTTGACGCACAATCGTGTGTCAAGCGAATTTTATGGTGGATTTACCTCCGTCACAACGGCAATCGCACAAAAACGTGGTAAAAAATTTCGTAAAACGAATCTAAATTCGTAATTTTGTTATCGCTAACCTTAAATGAAGACCATATCAATGTATAGATTCCTCATATCATTCCTTCTGCTCATCCTGCCCTTCGCAGGGGCCCGTGCCCAGGCCTATCGGTTCTATGGTGCCGACCAGTTGTCGAGCACCATGATTACGACACTCTGCCAGGACGCCAACGGACTTCTGTGGATAGGCACCGAACACGGACTCAACCGCTTCGACGGCTACCACTTTGTCCGCCGCACCACACAGGCGGAGGAAGGTCAGACGTGCCCCATGGTGGTCGCCTCTTTGCTGTCCGACAGGGAGCAACGTCTCTGGGTGGGCACCACACGCAGCATGCTGCGCTACGACAAAGGCACCACGCAGTTCCGTGCCGTCGAATTCCCCAACGGATTCGAGCCCCGCGTCTCCAGCATCCTGCAACTGAAGGACGGCACCCTGCTGGCGGCCACCTCCGGCTACGGATTGTACGCGGTGGACCCCGAGACCATGCAGGCCACCCAGCTGGAAGGCTACGGAGCAAAGGATGACAACGACTACTTCGGCACGCTATACCAGGCTCGCGACGGCAGCGTCTGGCGCTTCGGGACAAAGAACCGCATCACCTGCCGCACCCCGGAGGGTAAACTGAAAATCTACACCTCACCCTGTGGTCTGGCCGTCAGCTTCTTCGAACGCGACGGTGTGCTGTATGCCCTTTGTCAACAGGGACTTCTGCGCCTAAGTCGCAACGGGGGAATGGAGAAGGTGGAGACCTCCGGCGTAGCTTCGCACTTCACCAACGCCACCACCGACCGCCAAGGCAATCTCTACATCGGCACCCGTGGCGACGGCCTCTACTGGATTCCGCGGAACGCCACGCGTCCGCAGCGTTTCCAGATTGTGGTCGGGGGTTTCGACTTGTCACGAGCACGCATCGAGGCCGTCTTTGTCGACCATCAGGAGAATCTGTGGGTGGGATGCCAACAGCGCGGCCTGCTCATGATACCCCTCCACAGGCGTTCGCTGTTCCAGACGTGGAGCTTTGCCGCACAGCGGCAGGAGACGGGCACCTGCGTCTCGGCTATCGTGCCGGGAGAGGGTGCCAACGTGTGGTGTACGGTGCAGGGCGACGGAGTCTACGGATTCGATGAAATGGGCAAAATTGTAGCCCATCCCCATGCTCCGCAAGGCGTGGAGACCATGTACCGCGACCGCGACGGCAACTACTGGCTGGGCACCACCAGCGGACTCTGGACCTACGACCCCGTGACCGGACGCGCAACGCCCGTGCCGGACCTGGACGGACTGCAGGTGAACACCATGACCGACCTGGGCAACGGCCAACTGGCTGTGTCCGCCTACGGCACAGGACTATATATAATAAATAAGGTATCGCGCACCTCCGTTCGCCACCTGACCATGCATGACACCGACACCGTCGGGCGCGGCCGGCTAACCAACGACTGGATTTATGCACTGGACACCGACCCGAAGGGGCGCCTGTGGATTGGCACCACGTCGGGCATCAGTTGCTACGACCCGCAGACGGGTTCGTTCCGCACCGAAGGATGGGACGTACTGGCCGACCGCGAAGCCTGCACCGCACTGCGCGTACTGCGCAACGGCGACGTGCTGTTGGGCATGGAAGGCGGCATGCAACGCTGGACCAAGAAGCATCAAATGACGGCCGAACCCAATACTGAACCGCTGCGCAACATCACCGTCAGCTACATTGCCGAGGACCAGAAGGGCGACCTCTGGCTCAGCACCAACGACGGCATCTGGCACTGGAACCCCAAACAAGGGAAACTGGTGGCTTACGTCGAATCGAACGGACTGCAGACGCGTGAGTTCGTACAGGGGGCCGGTCTGCAGACAACCGACGGCCACATCCTCTTCGGCACGGCCGATGGCATTGCGTGCTTCCAGCCCGACAGTCTCCGCAGCCATCGTCCCGAGCAGTCGACAATCCACCTGACGGCACTCGTCATAGCCGGCGAACAGGCTAACATCCTGACCCGCAGCAACGGACGCAACGTCATGCAGACGGCCATCGACTCGTGCCACCACTTCCGACTGAGTTACCTCGACGCCAGTTTCCAACTCGAGTTCTCGCTCCTCGACTTTGCCGATGCTGCCGACGTGGTCTTCGAGCACCGCATCGACGGCGAACAGCGCTGGCAGAGCACAGGACTGGGCAAGAACACCATAGCCTTCAACCACCTGGCACCGGGCACATACCGCATCCAGGTGCGTGCCCTGACGGCCGGAACATACACCGACACTGAGACATACACCATAGAGATACTGCCGCCTTGGTGGCGTTCGACAGCTGCCTACTGGATATACCTGCTGCTCCTGGTGACCATTCTGGCCTACGCGGCCTTCACCTACCGCAAGAACATACGCCGCCAGCTGGACGAGGACAAGATGCAGTTCCTCATCAATGCCACCCACGACATACGGTCGCCGCTGACGCTCATCCTGTCACCGCTCGAGAAACTCCGCTCGCGGTCTTCGGACAAGGACGACCAGGCCGAACTCGACATCATACACCACAATGCGCAACGCATCCTGGCCCTGGTGAACCAGATTCTGGACCTGCGCAAAATCGACCGTCAGCAGATGCAGCTCCACCCCGTCGACATCGACCTCACGGCGCTCATCAAAGCCATCTGTCACATGCACGACTTCGCCGCACAAGAGCACGGATTCACGTTCCGATTCGTGCATCCCGACGAGCCCATACACATCCAGGCCGACCCGCAGCAACTGGAGAAAGTGGTGGCCAACCTGCTCTCCAATGCCTTCAAGTACACGCCGGACGGCGGCGACATCACGGTGGAACTGACCTCGTCGGACGACAGCGTCCGCTTCTCCGTCACCGACACGGGGCCTGGCATTCCCCCCGCAGCCATACCGCATATCTTCGAACGCTTCTACCAGAGCCGACAGACCAAACAGGTACCGGGCACCGGCATCGGCCTGCATCTGTGCCACATGATAGTGGACATGCATGGCGGAAAGATAAGCGTGCAGAACCGCACCGACGGACAGACTGGCAGCCGCTTCACCGTGGAACTGCCCAAACAATCGGCCGTGGCCAATGCCGAACAGACCGAAACTCCGGCCCCGGTGGTCAAGCCTGTCAGCAAGGGCGAAGTGGGCAACATACTGGTGGTGGACGACGACACCGACCTCTCGGCCTACGTGGCCCGCGAATTGTCGCCCCACTTCAGATGCCAGACCGCCAAGAACGGCAACGAGGCCCTGCAGACGCTGCTTACCGCTCCGGAGGGTGCCTTCGCAGCTGTCGTGTCGGACGTGATGATGCCCGAAATGGACGGGTTCACCTTGCTCCGCCTCATCCGCACCAACACACGTATCGCCCATCTGCCCGTGGTGATGCTGACCTCGAAAACCGACATTGCCAGTCGCCTGGAAGGACTGGAGCGCGGAGCCGACGCATATCTGGCCAAGCCCTTCACCACCAGCGAACTGACGGCCACGCTGCGCAACCTCCTGGCACAGCGCCAGCGACTACGCGGCAAGTACTCCGGAGCACAGCAGGCCGGCGTGGAACGTGCCGAAGTGCCGGAACAGCGCGGCAACGACGAACTGCTCATGGACCGCATCATGCAGAGCATCAACAAGCACCTGGCCGACAGCGAGTTCACCGTAGATCAACTGTGCACCGAAGTAGGCATCAGCCGCGCCCACCTGCACCGCAAGATGAAGGAGATGACGGGACTGCCCATCACCGAGTTTATCCGCAACATACGTCTCGAACAGGCCGCCCGACTGTTGCGCGAACAGAAACTAAACATCACCCAGGTGGCCTATACGGTCGGATTCTCCAATCTCGGCTACTTCTCCACGATGTTCCGCAAGCACTTTGGGGTAGCCCCGCGCGACTTTGTAACAAATAATTAAATTTTTGAGACATTTCTTAATATATATTTAAACATTTATTTATAACTTTGCCCTGATTTCATTCAAATTCGACTTAAAAAAACTAATTATTAACCTATTTATTAACTAAATCAAAAGCACATGAAAGCAAGACTACTTTCTTTGATCACCATGGTCATGATGGCCATTGGCGTGCAAGCACAGTGGACGGCTCCCGTAGCTCCTGAAAGCCCATTCAAGGCTGTGGACTATGAGGCAGATGGTACTTCGCTTTACTACATCTACAATGTAGGTTGCGGACAGTTTATCACCGGTGCGAACTCGTGGAGTACTCAGATTTCAATGGGCACCAACGGCGAACCTTATATGGAGGTTGTCGTTGAGCCTCTGGAAGAAGAGGAAGCAGAGTATTACCCCGAAGGGGCAGTAAAACTGAGACTGAACCCTGGCAAGTCGCAATCATTCACCGGTGCCGGTGGCGACCGCAGCTTCACGGGTACCTACCTTTTCCGCGACAGCAACGTGAGCGGTTTCATCGACCACGGCAGCCAGCCCGTATGGTACTGGATTCTGGAGAAGGCCGAGAGTGGCAACTACTATTGGCACTCAGTGGAAGGCTTGGACGGTAACTACCCCGACGCTGCTACAGAGTATGCCTCAGCTTCGGGCGAAGGTGCAGCCGTTGTGTTCAACGCGGGCGCCGATGCAGCCAACATCGAGTGGCAGTTCATCCCCGTGAATGGCATCGACAAGGAAGCCATTGCTCCCTATGCTGAGGCCATGAAACTCTACAATGCCAAGCTCGGCCTCTACAACGCTCTGTTGGAGGCCCAGGAAGCCGGAGTCAACACCGACGCCGCCACGGCTGTCTACAACAATGCCGAGGCCACAGTGGCTGAACTGAACACTGCCACCAGCAAACTGAAGGCTGCCATTAAGGAAGCCGAGTTCGGCGACAGATGGGAAGCAGCCTCTGAGGACGATCCTCTGGACGTTACCGACGATGTGCTGATTAACCCCAGCTTCGACTTCGACAACGGCATGGAAGGCTGGACCATCAAGGGTGCGACCCCTGCCACTCTGGCATGGAATGGCCAAGGCCCCAACAGCACGGGTGCAATGGGCGAAATCGGCGATGACTCTTGGGGTAAGAACTGCGAGGTTTTCCACGCAGCATTCGACATCAGCCAGTACATCGACTTCCTGCCCGCAGGTGTCTACAAGTTCACCTGCCAGGGATTCTATCGTCCCGATGACGAGGACGTTCCTGCTGAACTGTATGCCATCATGCCCGACGGTACGGAGCAGATTTCCTACATCTCTCACATCGACGACTATGCTACCGTTGAGAAGCTGTACGAAAACGGCGGCGAATGGTATGGCGATGCCAACCGCAACGGTAAGTGGGCACCCAACGGTATGAACGGTGCCCTGTATCACTTCCGCCACCACACGGGTGACAACGAGGAACTGGACTACACCAGCGTACTGAACATCGTCGTTACTGAGCCAATCGCCGGCATCACCATCGGCATCCGTACCAAGAGCGCTGGCACATGGGTTATCTTCGACAACTTCACTCTGACCTACTACGGCAAGGTTGACCCCAACAAGATGGAACTGCAAGACCTTGTGAAGAAGAACGACCAGATTTATGCTGCTACGTTCGACGAGATTGCTGCCAACCAGCAGGTGAAGGACAACTACGAGAGCGCTATGGACGCCGCTCGCGACGCTGACGGCAACTACGAAGAACTCCTCAACAACCTGAAGGCTGCCACCACAGCCCTGGCTGCTTCTATTACCGACTACAAGGAACTGATTGTCGTATCAACCACCACACGCAACCTGGCCGACCAGCTGGAGAAGGATCACGCCGACTGGGATGTCGTGACGGAGACCGTGAGCAACCTGGCCGATGAAATCCAGCAGAAGCTGGAGGACGCCGTTGCCGACCATGCTTATCTGGAGGCAGTTCGCGACAGCGCTATCAACACCATCGTCAATGCCATCGCTACCGGTGCCATCGAGATTAAGGAAGGCGACGACCTGACCATTCTGCTGAAGAATGCCGACTTCCAGGAGACCGTTTCCGACGTTCACACCGTTCCCGGATGGGAAGGCAAGGTGAAGGAGCTCTCCAAGCAGTGGGGTAACATCGAGAACTACGGCGACTACGGCGCAGGACACATCGAGCAGACCATCAAGAACATGCCCGTCGGCGCATACGACGTCACCGTTCAGGGCTTTGTTCGTGGTAACAGAGACAAGGTGACCCTCTTCGCAGGCGACTCTAAGACTTGCTTCAAGTACATCACCGAGGAGTATGCCACCGAGCCCAGCTTCGGCACGGTAGACGACACTGGCTATCCCTATGACAACGTAGGTGAACTGGAAGACGGTACCGTTGTTTACTATCCCAACTCAATGCAGGGTGCTTCTGCCGCATTTGCCAAGATTAACCCCGTAACTGGCGAACCCTTCTACACCAACCACTGCCGCATCGTGCTGACCAAGCCCGGTGACCTGACCATTGGTGTTGACGTGAAGGAGGCTGTCGACGAGGAAATCTGGGCCATCTGGGACAACTTCCGCATCGAATATGCTGGTTGCTCAGTGGAACTGTTTGCTGACGAAATCCACAACCGCCAGAATGCTCTGATGGCCGTCATCGACGATCCCGAGGCATTCGTAACGCCCGTTGCCAAGGAAATAGCCAATACAGCTATCAACGCTGGTGACAAGGCTCTCGAAGGCAATGAACTGGACGACGTATTCGCTGCTATGACTCAGCTCGACGAGGCTCTGACCTACGTGAAGGAAGCTGCCGGCATCGCCAAGGAACTGATGGATCTGGCCGAGTTCTACGAATCTATGGCTCCCAGCATCGACTCTGGCGACACCGAATATCTCGACCTCATCAGCAAGTGCGCATTCCCCACTCCCGAAGACTTCCCCAGCAACGAGGCTCTCTTGCAGGGTATCCAGGACCTGAAGGAAGGCTGGGCCGGATTTGTAATGTACGACATCATCGACCAGGCTTCTGAGAACAATCCTCAGGAGGTTTCCGACATCATCTATGCTTACGACTACATCGACCCGATTTCTCAGGAAATTTCCACCAAGGGTTGGGACGTTACCATCGTAGGCGGCAGCAGAGCTACCGGCAATGCCGACAACAATCTGAACGAGCTGGAATGCTACAACAACGACAGCCTGCAGGTTAGCCAGACACTGATTGGCCTGGAGCCCGGTTTCTACGAAGTGACCGTCAACGGTTTCTATCGTCCCGGCTTCCCCGGCGAAATCACCGACTCTCTGGCAAAGGTTCACAATGCCGAGATGTTTGCCACCACCGGCGTGGGCACTCGCACGGCTCCGCTCATGAACGCTATGGACGGCGCACGTGAGGAGCAGGAATATGTAGGTGCAGAAAGCGAAGTGACACTGGGCGAGATGGTTTACTACATCCCCAACGACATGGAAGCTGCCAAGACCTACATGGACTTCGGCTACTACACGGAGAACAAGTGCCAGTTCCAGGTCAACGAGGACGGTAAGGCCATCTTCGGTATCCGCAAGTACGCTCACATCGAAGGCGACTGGACCATCTTCACCAACTGGCAGCTCTTCTACCTCGGCAAGACCCAGCCCGACGCCATTGAGACCGTCAGCGCCGACGAAGCCGGTGCCAACCGCAAGTCTGCCATCTTCGACCTCAGCGGTCGTCGCATCAGCAAACCCGTACGTGGCCTGTACATCTCCGGCGGACGCAAGGTGATCGTAAAGTAAGGGACTAACATCATTTCAATATGCCCAGGCACCTTCCTGGTGTCTGGGCATACTATATTTATACATCAATACATGAATACTATGCAGACCATGAAGTATTGGATGCTTTCACTGCTCGCACTGGGCACACTGACCATCCATGCAGAGGAAAAGTTGCTCAGCAGCCCCGACCAGCAAACCACCGTAATCGTGAACGACAAGGAGGGCCGCCCGACATACTCGATTATCTACAACGGAGAGACCGTCATCGAGGCTGCCCCCCTGGGACTGGTGACCAACATGGACGACCTGACCGAAGGGCTGTCGCTGAAGTCGGTGGAGACGGACAAGACCACTAACATATATGAACTGCGCACCATCAAGCAGAGCCAGACATTATTCATGGCCACAACGGCCGTCTGCCACTTCGAAAAGCGCGGTCACGAAGTCCTCGACATCGAATTTGCCATCACCAACCGCGACGTGGCCTTTCGCTATCGCATCCTGCCCCGCCGAGGCACCTTATCCTGCGTCGTAAAGGGCGAGGCCAGCGGATTCCGTTTCCCGCAGAACACACTAACATTCCTCTGTCCGCAGTCCGGCCCCATGGGTGGTTTTGCCCGCACGTCGCCCAGCTACGAGACTTCCTACAGCTACGACGAACCCGTGGGCAAGAACGGCTGGGGCGAGGGCTACACCTTCCCCTGCCTCTTCAAGGTTCCCTCTGCCTTGCAACCCACGAAAACGGGAAAGCAGAAGGGCAACAAACAGGCTGATCCGGCCATCTGGGTGCTCATCTCTGAGACGGGCACCGACGGCGGCTACGTCGGATGCCGACTGCTGAACGAGAGCGGCGGCAACTATCGCATCGGATTCCCCCAGGAGGGCGAGATGAATGGCTTCGGTTCCACTACGGCTTCCGTGGCTCTGCCCGCCACAACGCCCTGGCGCACCATCACCATGGGCCAGACACTGGCCCACATTGTGGAGACCACCATCGCATGGGACCTGGTGCAACCCAAGTACGAGGCCAGCCGCGAATACACCTACGGCAAGGGTACATGGTCGTGGATTATCGGCATGGACCAAAGTTGCAACTTCGACGAGCAGAAGCGCTACATCGACTTTGCTGCCGCCATGGGCTATCGCTCCGTATTGGTGGATGCCCTGTGGGACGTGCAGATTGGCTACGACCGCATGGCCGAACTGGCCAAATACGGGCGCTCAAAGGGCGTAGGCCTGTTCCTTTGGTACAACTCCAACGGCTCATGGAACGACGCGCCCCAGTCGCCCAAGCACAAGATGGACCGCAGCGGAGCACGCCGCCGGGAAATGAAGTGGATGCACGACAACGGCATCCTGGGCATCAAGGTCGACTTCTTCGGGGGTGACAAACAGCCCATGATGCAACTCTACGAAGACATCCTGACCGATGCCAACGACTTCGGACTGCAGGTCATCTTCCACGGTTGCACCCTGCCCCGCGGCTGGGAACGCATGTATCCCAACTACGTAGCCTCAGAGGCCGTGCTGGCCAGCGAGAACCTGCACTTCGGACAGGGAGCCTGCGACGGCGAGGCACGCGCTGCCGCCACACACACCTTCGTGCGCAACACGGTGGGTTCGATGGACTTCGGCGGTTCGGCCCTGAACAAGCGCTACAATGCCGACAACAAGTCGGGCACCACGCGCCGCACCAGCGATGTCTATGCACTGGCCACTGCCGTGCTGTTCCAGAGCAGCGTGCAGCACTTCGCCCTGGCACCCAACAACCTGACCGACGCCCCGGCATGGGCCATCTACTTCATGAAGCAGGTGCCCACGACGTGGGACGAAGTCCGCTTCATCGACGGCTACCCCGGCCGCTACGCCATCATGGCACGCCGCTGTGGCCAGAAGTGGTACATAGCCGGCATCAACGCCCAGGACGAGCCCGTGAAGGCCCGCCTCTGGCTGCCCATGTTCGCCCCCGGCACGCAGGTTGCAGTCTATGCCGACGATGCCCAGCTCAACGGCAGCCGTCAGGACGTGAAACTGAAGAAGGCCCAACTCGACATCACCATCCCCAAGAATGGCGGCCTCGTCATCGTCGGGGAATAAGATGAACGAACTCTCTTGTATTATCAAGAATTAGAGAATGAGAGAATTATATTTTTGCGGAAGGTCCTGACTTTCTCATTAATTCCTTCAATAACGCACGATACATATAATCTCTGATTCTCCAATTCTTGATAAACATAGCATCTTGCAAAACCTGAATAAGTCAAACCATCATAAGTATCTGTCGTCATGAAGAAACTCTATGTCCTCAGTCTTCTCTGCGCCCTCTATGGCAGCGCTTCAGCCCAGAACCCCATCATCTGCGACCGCTATACGCCCGACCCGGCCCCTTACGTTCATGGCGACACACTATACCTCTTTGTCGACCACGACGAGGACGAGACCCAGAACGGTTACTTCACCATGAAGGACTGGCTCCTCTACAGCACCGTTGACATGGTCAACTGGACCTATCGCGGCACGCCCCTCACCTCGGCCACCTTCTCGGCATGGGCCAAGCAGGACAACGACTGCTGGGCCAGCCAGTGCATCGAGCGCAACGGCAAATGGTACTGGTACGTCACCGCCACCATCAAGGGGCAGGCCTACCCGGGCATCGGTGTGGCCGTGGCCGACAACCCGGCCGGGCCCTACAAGGACCCCATCCGTAAGCCGCTCGTTCAGGGGTGGTTCAAGATTGACCCCACCGTGATGATCGACGACAACGGTCAGGCCTATCTCTTTTATGGCAACAACATGCTGTGGTACACGCGCCTGTCGAAGAACATGATATCGACAGTGGGCGGCGAAATAGAGGTGCCGACGAAGGACGAAAATGCCTTTGGCCCCTACAAAGGCTACGACGAAAATGGGAACCCGAAGACCAACTTCGAGGAGGCATCGTGGATATACAAGCGAGGCGACAAATACTATCTGGAGTACGCCGCTGGCGGTGTGCCCGAACACTGGGCCTACTCCACGGCCGACAAGATCACCGGCCCTTGGACCTACCAGGGCAAGATGATGGGTCAGGCCGACGGCAGTTTCACCATCCACGGTGGCAGCGTGGAGTTCCGCGGCCACCACTATATGTTCTACCACAACGGCAAACTGCCTGGCGGCGGTGGTTTCAAGCGCTCCACCTGCATCGAGGAGTTCACCCCCAACGCCGACGGTTCCCTACCCTACATCCCCTTCACCTCGGAAGGTGTGGCACCACTTCAGGCCCTCAATCCCTACGAACTGCAGGAGGCCGAGACCATCAACCAGTCGCAGGGTGTGCTCTGTGTGGGCGACCACCGGCAGTGCTACGTCTCCAACCTCAGCGCCGGCGACTACATCAGGGTTCGCAACGTCGACTTTGGCGACACGGGTGCCCGTTCGTTCATGGCCAAGGTGCGTGCCGAGCGCAAGGCCATCCTGCAAGTGCGCATCGACAGCAAGACGGGCAGCCCCCGAGGCCGCATCACGCTGGAACCGTCCGACGGCCAGTGGACAGAAGTCTCTTGCGACCTCTCCTCCGCCATCAAGGGCGTCCACGACCTCTACTTCACCGTACAGGGAAGCAGCATTCCGTCCTTCGACTTCGACACCTGGCAGTTCCACGAACATCCCACCGCCGTCGCCGACATCGACAATCGCCCCTGCACAGACGGCAAGTACTACGACCTCTCCGGCAGACCCATCAGCCGCCCACAGCACGGCATCGCCATACAGGCAGCCCGCCACGATGGGAAAAACCGCTACCGCAAGGTCGTAAAATGAATCCCCCGGACTCCATCCTAAAAAACGCTCCTTCACAGTTTTTCGCAAATAAGACAGGTCGTGTCCCATGCATGGGACACGGCGAAACAATACGTCGATTAAGGCCCATCAATACGTCGCTTCGTGCGAAACCTCACGGAGGCCGGGTATAAGGCTCATGAAGAAAAGCGCGAAGCAAAACGTACAAAGCCCCGTTTCATGACGATATATCGTCACTTTTTCACCCTATCGTCACGCATATCGTCACGCCTGCAAGGCCGATGAATACTGGATTCGTGACGATATGACGATTTTTTTCATGCCCCAAAATTTGCGTGTTCGCTCACTTAATCGTATCTTTGCATCCGAGATAGTGCCTTAAACTAAAGAAAAAACCAAAGATAATGAAAAACAAAACCTTATTGCTAACTTTGCTGGCCATGATTATTGGCATCGCAGCAAAGGCTGATACAGGATGGAAAGTGACTGCTGGCAGTCAAGTGACTACGGAAGCCGCACTGGTGAGCGGAAAGCCCTATCTGGTTTATTACGTGGGATCTGGCAACCCTGGCTACATGAAGGACACTGGCACCAGCTACAACGCCCAAAGCGACCCGACGCCGGACCTGACGGCCGTGTACACATTCACCGACAACGGTGACGGAACATGGAGCGTGCAGAACCACAAGACCTTCAACTACTGGGGCACACCTACGGCCAACGCCACCACCTACTTCGGTTCGACCACTGCCGGTGCATGGGCACTCAACTTCCAGGCCAACGGCAACATTGCCCCGAGTTGCAACGGGCACAGCCTGAACCGCAGCAGCGGCAAGATTCATCCCTGGAGCACAGGCACCGCCGCGAGCAACCAGTTCAAGATAGAGAACGTGACCATAGAGGAGGTGGAAGTGGACATGAACATCGTGACCAACCGCACACCGCTCTCCGCCGCTCCCTCGGGCGACGGATGGTACGTGATATCCGTCAAGTCGGGAACCTACGCCGGCCATACCGTATATGTGCCGGAAAGCGAAATCGAGTATCAGGCCAACCGCAACTATCCACTGTCATTCAGCAAGGTGGACGGACAGCCCACCATCGACAACACCGTCTACTACACCCACATCGCCAAGACGGCCAACGGCTACGCATGGCAACTACCCAACGGGCGATACCTGAGAGCGTATAACAAATTCTTCCCTGTGAGCACAGAGGAGACCGTAGAAAACGTCTCCATCACCTACAGTGCCGGCAACGGCATGCAATTCATCCACTCTGGCTACAAGGCCATACCCTATTATCTGGGCAGCAAATACTTCATCGGCGAGACGAACGGTACGGGAGGCTTTTTCGATGTCTACCCCATCGACCTGGCCGAGGCCAGACTCACTGCCTGGCGCGTCATTATTCCCTCTGCCGGTGCCGACACTCGCTTAGCCTGCACCCGCGACGATGTCAAGGGACTGACATCTGTCTACAACGGCGGTTACTTCTTCCTTCCGGCCGGGGTAACACCTACGACTGCCGACTTCGCGTTAGTCGGAATGCTGAATTGCATCGTGGATGCCGAGGCACAGACAATTACCGTCGAGTACGACCCGACGCTGGCCATCCTGCCCGACGGCGTCTCCGTGGCCCAGGGCTATCAGACAGCCGGACGCGACAGCGAGGTGATGCTGCTGAGCATAGTGGCCAAGCCTTTCCGCAATGCCACGGGTGCCAGCTTTGGCATCAGCCTGAAGGACGGAGCCGAGGCGCTAATCAGTAAGCTCACACTCTATGAAGCATCGAACGAATCTCCCGAAATCATGTCCACCGGCAGCGGTGCTCCCACCAAGACGGTCTTGGCCGAAGTAACCAATCCCCAGGCTGCGACCGACATGGCCATCGGCAACCTGACCGCTGGCAACCACTACTATTGGCTGGCTGCTACCGTGAAGGGCGACGCCCCCGTCGGCAACATTCTGGATGCCGCTGTCACCAGTCTGACCTACACCTGCTATGGTGCGCAGACCACCTTGGACCTCACCGATGCCGGCGACCCCGCCGACCGTGGTGCGATGGTCTTCGAGACGCGCAGCTATCCCTTCCTACCTCGCGACAATGGCAGTCGCGTCTATCGCATACCAGCCCTCGTCACTGCCGACGACGGTTCGCTGGTGGCGGCCGTCGACAAGCGCTATGACAGCTTCAGGGACATCGGCGGCGGACATGTCATCGACATCGTCGTGCGCCGCAGCACCGATGGCGGCAAGACCTGGGGCGACCCCGTGGTAGTGGCCAAGGGCCTGGGCACCGCGGACGATGCGAAGTGTGGTTACGGCGACCCGTCGCTCACCAAGGGCAAGGACGGGCGTCTCTATCTGCTCTTCGCAGCCGGCAACACGGGCTACTTCTACGGTCTGAACCGCATCTGCATGTCCACCTCCGACGACAACGGTGCCACATGGACGACACCCGTCGACCTCTATGAGACCGGACGCATCACCGACCACGCATCGTCCTTCGGCAGCACGCCCTGCTATGGACTCTACGACTACTTCGTGACCTCGGGCAAGGGACTCTACACCCACGACGGTGTACTGATGTATCTGCTGCCCGCTCAGCCATACACCAATGCCGAAAAGACGGAGAAGACAAACAACTCGCACGACTTCGTATTCTACAGCACCGACGACGGGGACACGTGGCACATCAGCGAGACACCGGCCTTTGTGGGCGGCGACGAGGCCAAACTGGAACAGGCCGACGACGGTTCGCTCATCGCCTCCGTGCGCCAGAGCAACCAGCGCGGCTTCAACACCGGCACTTACGTCAAGAACGACGACGGCACCGTCACCTTCACTTGGGATCAGCAGTACAACACCTCGCAACTGACCGCTGGCGGCTATCCCAACAATCAGGACATCCTCTACTATAGCCGTGCCACCGACCTCACTGGGGCCGACACCGGCGAACCCGACATCCTGCTGCACACGATGACCACCGGGCAGCATGCCAACCTCAACCTCTTCATGAGCCTGAACGGCGGTGAGGACTGGAAGCTGGTATGCCAGATACAGCCCAAGGGTGTACGATATGTCACGCTGACCAAGCTCCAGAACGGCAACCTGGGCATGCTCTTCGAAGACCAGGGCCTGAACGAAGCCGGCGGCTACACCGACTACAACCACTACCCCATCAACTTCCTCACCATCACCCGCGAACAACTGCTCGCATGGTACGACGAGGCAAAGCCCTGGTTCGAGGAACAGGAGTTGGAGGGCAAATTCGTAAAGATTGTTCAAGGCTTGACTGGGCACACCACCTACGGAACGCTGTCCGGCGACACATGGACCTCCAAGAAGCATACTGGCAACAAGATAGAAGGACTCACACTCACGAAGTCGGACGGCAAATTCGACCAGTTCTCCACCTGGAACGGCCACTTCAACCTGGCCTATCACCCCGCCATGGCCAACGTACCCGCCACACTGACACTGCAGGCCCCCGAGGGGTACCTGATCAAGGGCTATTCGCTGCTTGCTGCCAAGGCCTACAGCGCTGCCCACACCTACACCCTGGAGGCTGAGGACGGCACCACCATCACGCCGAAGTTTGCAAGTTCGGCTGCCGACTTCACAGAACTGAGCCAGACGGACATCTATGCCAAGACGGCCACAATCTCTGTCACGACTACAGATGTCTCCAAATTCTTGGCCATTGCCGACTTCGTGGTAGAACTGACACAGGAGTACCCGCTGGCTCTCCATGCCATCGGTGATGCCTCCTACGGCACGCTTTATCTGCCCTTCGGCATCACACTGCCCAACAACGTTACGGCCTACAAGGTAGCCGTGAACGGCGAGTGGGTCATCCCGACATCGATGGGCCAGGAACTGCCCAAGGAGACGCCCGCTCTGCTCTATTCGGCAGAAGGCGCGACGACGGCCCAGGCCACCATCAACGACAAGGCCACGGCCGACGCATCGGGCAACCAGCTGCAGGGCGTGCTCACGAAGCAGCACGTCGACGGCTACGTGCTGAATCAAAAGGACCAGGAGATTGGATTCTTCCGTCTGAGCAGCACCGGCGAACTGGACGCCTACCGCGCCTACCTGCCTGCCAATGTCGGAGAGGTGAAAGGCTTCATCCTGAACTGGAGCACCGATGGGATTGAGAAAATGAGAGATGGAGAAAATGAGGAAATGAGAAGTGCCATCTTCGACCTTAGCGGTCGGCGCGTGACTAAGGCACGGAAGGGCATCTACATCATGAATGGGAATAAGGTGATTGTTGAATAAAGGGACCCTAAAGGCCCTTAGAAACTCTAAGAACTCTAAGAACTCTAAAGATAATACTATCATGAAAAAGAATTATGTTGCACCAGAAATGACGGACGAGCGTTTCGTTACCGACGACCAGTTCATGGACATTGCCTCGCTGCAAGTCTACGAGGAGGAAACCGACGAGGGATATGCCCCCGCGGAAGAATGGTCTTACTGGGTCGTATTGTGACCGGGAGTGTGTGTGTTTACGAAGTTATATAAACCTATTATCCTTTTGGCCAAATGAAAACCAAGAAGTTGCTAATACTGGTGGCACTGATTGCCACAACATGTTGCGCATTCGCTGACAACGCAGTCTCGATGCTCCTGCCAAAGCCTCACGAACTGTCAGAGAACGCCGCAACCTTTGACCTCACACGCAATGTGAGCATCACGGACCCCACAAACTCTACGCTTCTGGCCTCGCTGTTCACGACTGGCGGCTCCCCGTCTGCCACGGTGACGGTAAGTCTGGTAAGCGATGCCACCCTTGGCACCTTCGACTACACACTGGCCGGCTTCCCCAACGAGGGTTACAAGCTGGAGGTCACCACCGATGCCATCACCATTCAGGCTGTGACCAAGACCGGTGTCATCCGCGCTGCACAGACGCTCATGCAACTCGCAGCAGCCAACGGCGGCACCAGCATCCCCGGTGTGAGCATCACCGACTGGGCCGCCTTCAAACTGCGCGGCTACATGCACGACGTAGGCCGTTCCTTCGTCAGTTTCGACGAACTGAAGAAGGAGGTCGACCTGCTCTCGCGCTTCAAGGTAAATGTTTTCCATTGGCACCTGACCGACAACCAGGGTTTCCGCTTCGAGTCGAAGACCTATCCGCAGCTCAATCAGGCTACCAACATGACACGCTTCGCCGGTCAGTACTATACCCAGGCGCAATGCACCGAACTGGAAGCCTACGCTGCCGAGCGCGGCATGATTATCATACCCGAGATAGACATGCCCGGCCACAGCCAAGCCTTCCAGACCGCCATGGGATTCGCCATGAACAGCGAACAGGGCAAGCCCGTGCTGAAAGCACTGCTCGACGAACTGGCTGCCGCCTTCCCCCTGGCGCCCTACTTGCACATCGGCTGCGACGAGGCTGGCACGACGGCGGCCTTCGTCAACGAAATGTCGCAGTACGTGAAGGAGACGCTGGGACGCCGCGTGCTCGTATGGAACCCCATCAGTGGCGTCAGCATCAGCAAGGCCAACCTCCCCTACATCGACATGACGGAAATGTGGGGCACAGCCGGAAAGAAGATTGACGGACTGCCCAACATCGACTGCCGCTACAACTACATCAATCACTTCGACGTCTTTGCCGACCTCGTGGGCATATACAAGAGCAACATCTACTACACCGACAAGGGCAATGCCGAGGTGGCCGGAGCCATCTCAGGTCTGTGGAACGACCGCAAGACACCCACCGAGACCGACATCATCCGCCAGAACAACCTGTGGGCCAATGCCATCGCCACTGCCGAACGAGGATGGATGGGCGGCGGCAAGCAGTACATAGAAACGGGCGGCACCACTCTGCCCAACAGCGGCAGCGAGTTTGAGGAGTTTGCCGACTGGGAACGTCGTTTCCTATATTATAAAGGCACGTGGCTCAAGGACGAAAGCATCCCCTATGTGAAGCAGACCAACATACGCTGGCGCATCACACAGCCCTTCCCCAACGGTGGAACGGCCACTGCTGCCTTCCCACCCGAAGAGAGCACGGCCGACGTGCTGCCCGACGAATACACCTATGACGGACAGACCTACACCACCAGCATGGCCACAGGCGGAGGCATCTACCTGCGCCACGTATGGGGCACCATCGTTCCCGCCTTCTTCAGTTCGCCACAGCTCAACACCACGGCCTATGCCTGGACCTATGTCTATTCGCCCACCGCACAGACGGCCGGAGCCCTCATCGAGTTCCAGAACTATAGTCGCTCGGAGAACGACAAAGCACCCGACAATGGCAACTGGGACCGCAAGGGTTCGCGCATCTGGGTGAACGGCAGCGAAGTGGCTCCGCCCACCTGGGGCAATGCCGGAAAGAGCATCAACAGCGAAGTGGACTTGCAGAACGAGAACTTCACGGCCCGTAAGCCTATCGCCATCAGCCTCAAGGCCGGATGGAATAAGATTTTCCTCAAACTGCCCTATGTCAGTGCCAGCAACGTGCGTCTGAACAAATGGATGTTTACCTTCGTACTTACCGATGCCGAAGGCAAGAACGCCCTCGAGGGCATCACCTATTCGCCCATACAAAGTCTGGATGCCAACATCGACGATGTGGTTACCATCATAGGCGACATCAAGACCTATGTCCACAGCAAGTGCGGCACAGCCGTGGGCCTCTACCCCGAGAGCGCCGCCACCGACCTTCTGGCTTCCGTGGCCACCGTGGAAGCCACCCTGCAGAGCACCCTCACCGCTGACGAGCGCGAAGCCCAGGTCGCCAACCTGCAGTCGGCCTTTGAGACTTTCAAAAGCAATCTTGCTACCGCTGCCATCAACCAGCCCCTGGCCAGCACAGCCAGCGAGACCCACTACTACACCCTCTGCACGCCACAGCGCGGCAGTCGTTACGTGACTTCCTCCGGCGCAGGCGCTGAACTGGGCGGCACACCGACATTGGTTGCCACCTCCTACTGGAAGTTCGTGGCCCGTGCCGATGGTGCATGGGACATCGTCAATGCCTACGACGATTCATACATTGCCCCCAACAGCACCAACAACACCGCCCTCACCGCTTCCGTCACATCGCCCTCTGCAGGCTGGAAAATCAGCAAGGCCTCAACCGACGGACAAGTCATCATCACCTCCGGCAACTGCCAATTCAACCAGACCAACACCAGCAGTTCCGTGCTTTCTGGCGGCTACCGCCTCTTTAACTGGGGCAACGGCACCAACACTACCGACACGGGCTGCCAGTATGCCATAGAGGAGGTGGACGAGGCGGACATTCCCTATTCCTTTTCCTTCAAACCGTCGGATGCTACAGTCTACACCCTCAACAACACCTCCAGTGCCAACCGCGGTGCCCTCGTCTACGACGGTTCATCCACGAACGTCAGTCTCGTAGCCAGCGCCAACCTCGACGCCACGAACCCCAACCACCAGTGGGTGCTCTACCCCACCGGAACTGTGGGTCAGTATTATCTTTATAACGTCGGGGCCCGTAAGTTTGCCATACCCACCGCCATCGCTCAGAGCGACAAGAACGCATGGGTGTTCAGCGACAATGCCGTGGCCGTCAGCCTCAACAGCGAAACGGTTGGCACCTACCGCATCAAGATGGCCAAAGACCCTGTCAGCGGCACCAATGAGGCCGTCCTCGGTGTGAACCGCAACCTCAATCCTGCCGTGTTCAACTACAACGACGCTGGCAGCGACTTCACCATTACCCTCGTCAAGGGAGCCGACCAGAGTGCAGCCGTCAAGGCCGCGGTAAGCAAACTCATCAGCAGTCAGAAGCCACTCACCTCCTACCCTCAGAGCTCCGGCTGGTACGCCATTCAGATTAAGAGCAAGAACGGGGCTGCTGCATACGCCGGTCGTTTCATGCAGGCCGCGGCTTCGCTGTACAACGGCCTTTATCCACTCATCTTCACGGGAGCCATCGACCTGCAGCCCGCCATCTCGGAGCCCACGTTTCTCACCTACATCGATCATACCAGTTGGGACGTCAACACATGGCAACTGCCCGACGGACGCTACCTCGTAAAGAATGCCAGCAACAAATTCCCTACACTTTCGCTCACGCCGGGCAACGTGCTCTGCGGATATGACAATGGCAACTACTTCAAGACCGAAGGCGATTGGTTCGCCGACCCCTACAACAGCGGTGCCAATTACTTTTTCGGTGAGACGACATCGATGCGCACGGCCTACACCGTCTATCCCATCGACCTCGATGCAGCCGGTCTTGCCCCATGGCAGGTAACCATCACCAACGGCTCGGCCTCAACGCTGCTCACCTGCAAGCGCTCCGACGTCAAGGGGCAGACGGCAGTGTATTCCGGAGGCTATTTCTTCCTACCCTCCGATGTGACGCCCAAGGCCACCGACTTTGCCATGGAAGGCATGATAGGCTCTCCGGTGATTGATGCCGAGAACAAGACCATCAGCGTACAGTATGACCCCAGCGTCAGCCTCCTGCCCGACGGCATCGACATCATCCAGGGCAATGAGACCACAGGCAAGGGAAATGCCACATCGGCCCTGCTGCGCATGAAGGTGACACCCTTTGCCACCACCACGCCCACCGAGGTCAGCATCACCCTCAGCGGATCCGACCAGATAAGCAAAGTGGCCGTCTATGCCACCGACATCGACGAACTGCATGCCAAGGCCGCCAGTCCTGTCAAGCTCGGCGAAGCCACCGTTTCTGGCCAGAGCGCCCTCTCCATCACGATGGACAACCCCACAACCATTGCCGTCGGCACATCGGCCTATCTCTGGGTAACTGCCGATGTCAAGGCCGACGCCACCGAACTGGCCACCATCGATGCAGCCATCACCTCGCTGACGTACACCAACGATTACATCAAGGCCAACGCCCTGGAAGCCAACGTACTCGACCTCACGGCCAAAGGCAACCCCGACGGACAGATGTGCATCTACAAGCAGCAGACGGCCCTTTGGACACCCGACCATGCCAACGGCATCTACTACCGCATACCCACCATGCTCTGCACGGACGATGGCAACATCGTGGCACTGGCCGACTATCGTCACGACCACCCCTACGACCTGGGAAAGAATGCCAGCAACGGCCTGGGTGCCCACGTCATTGACGTCGTGGCACGCCGCAGCACGGATGGCGGACTCACCTGGCAGGACGAAACCGTAGTGGCAGCCGGAGACGGGAAGAATGCTAATACCTGGGGCTTCGGCGACCCGGCCATTGTAGCCGATGCCGACGGTACGCTCCACTGCCTGATGGCGGCCGGTTCCACCAGTTATGCCAGCGGCAGCGGCATGCTGGCCATGGGCTACTCCAAGAGTAGCGACGGCGGTGCCACATGGACTGCCGTCAAGGACATCTATGACGACATCGACAAAGGTGGGCTCACCATAGCTTCAGCCTTCACTTCGGGCGGCAAGGGTGTCACCTTCGCCAATGGGCGCATGGCTTTCGCCTTCCTCGGCAAGGTTGGCGGCACCACCAACGTCTATCCCATCTATTCCGACGACAAGGGCCAGACCTGGCACATACAGCCCACCGTGGCCTACGGCGGAGGCGACGAATCGAAGTTCGAGATTATGAACGACGGTTCCCTGCTCCTCTCCGTGCGCAAGGGCGGCTACAACGGTACTGCCCTGCGAGCCTACAACCGCACCACGGGCGACGCCAGTGGCGAAGGCATCGGTTCGTGGGGCACGGCAGCCAACTGGGGCAGCGAGATGAATGCCAACGGTTGCAACGCCGACATTCTCTACTACAACCGCTCTACCGATAACCCCAACCGCCCCGACGTCATCCTGCACACGCTGACCAAGTCGTACAGCACCTACCGCAAAGACCTGCGCCTCTATGCCAGCTTCGACCAAGGGCAAACGTGGAAGGAGGCATTCCAACTGCAACCCGGATATGCGGCCTACAGTTCCCTGCAGAAACTGCCGAATGGCGACCTCGCCATCATCTACGAAGACGGTAGCATTGGCAACAAGGACCAGCAGGACTGCTACGCCATGAACTACATCGTGCTCAGCAGCGAGGCCCTCAATGCCCGCATCGATGAACTGTATAAGGAGTCGCTCTACACCACGGCCAGCATCATCACCCAAGGCGAGACGAATACCAACGCACCGTTTGTGACCTGGACTCCCTCCTCGGGATGGGCTACCTCCTTCACCACCAATGCCACCTCTGGTCTGGCAGGCGTCACCGTCAGTGCCACCTCACAGGCCTTCAATCGCCAAGGCGGCTATGACCAGCGCGTATTGCTCTTCAGGCCCACCGCCGCAGGAGCCAGCGACGTTTACACCATCACAGCCCCCGACGGATACATCATCGACGGCTACACCATCGGCGGTTACTTTGGCACCAGCACGCAGACCTATACGCTGACAGCCGAGGACGGCACCTCTGTGGCCATCAACAAGAACAAGGCCCAACAGAACCCGCCAACGTACCTCACCATCAGCGGCCTGAACAAGAAGAGTACCACCATCACCTTCTCCAACAGCAACACTGCAAACACCACTTATGCCTTCATCACCCACTTTGTGGTGAAACTCACGAAGCAGTACCCACTGGCCCTCCATGCAATCGGCGATGCCTCCTACGGCACGCTTTATCTGCCTTTCGGCATCACACTGCCCAACAACGTTACGGCCTACAAGGTTGCCGTGAACGGCAATTGGGCTATCCCGACATCGATGGGACAGGAACTGCCCAAGGAGACGCCGGCCCTGCTCTATTCTGCAGAAGGCGCGACAACGGCCTTAGCCACCGTCAACGACGCAGCCACGGCCGACGCATCGGACAACCAGTTGCAGGGCGTGCTCACGAAACAGCACATTGATGGCTATGTGCTGAACCAGGACGGCAATGATGTCGGATTCTTCCGACTGAGCGGTAGCGGTGAACTGGACGCCAACCGTGCCTACCTGCCTGCCAATGCTGGAGAGGTAAAAGGCTTCATCCTGAACTGGGACACCGACGGGATTGAGAAAATGAGAAGTGGAGAAAATGAGAAAATGAGAAATGGAGAAAATGAGAGAATGAGAAATGCCATCTTCGACCTCAGCGGTCGGCGCGTGAACAAGCCTCAAAAGGGCATTTACATCATGAATGGGAATAAGGTGATTGTTGAATAATGAATGGTTCTACCGAGTCATACTATATTCTTACACACTTGTATAATTAAACCTGAAAGGGATGTGCCGCTCGGCACATCCCTTTCAGGTTTTTTTTGTATCTTAACGTTCAGCGTTTCTTTTTGTTGAAGTGGTCGATACCACGACGGACATTCTCGATGAGTGCTTCCGACGAATAGGTAGCCCCCGTCACGACGTCCACCTCCTGCTTGGCAGCCTCCTTGACGGAAAGTCCCTTCCATTTGTCGAGCAGGGCACGCTTCACATGGGCAAAATACTTAGGCGTCTCCATATTGGGAAGAGCCTCAATGCGTTCAATCTTGTTCTTCTTGATATAAATCTTCACCGGAGTGGTACCGGCATACCCTTCGACATCGGCAGCCAGAGTGGTGGTATTCACCACGGTCATACCGTTTTCCTTTGTCACGACCTGCTCAGCAGGCTTCATACTCGTCATCAGCGTTGCCAGAGCCAGGATGGCAGATACTTTGCAAATATTCTTCTTTTTCATAATTTTCTTCATTCTCTCATTTTCTCATTTTCTCATTCTCTCATTTTCTCATTCTCTCACCTTCTCACCTTCCTTGTCAATTCCACCAGACGACTCATCTGGTTAGGGATACGTATCAACTGCGGGCACTTACTCAGACATTCGCCACAATCCTGACAGCGATTGGCACGCTTTTCCAGGGGGATGGCCTTCTGGTAAGCCTCAACGTAGGCCTTCTGCCGCTCGGCATAGTCGGGTGCCGTACTTTCGGGCAGGGGCAGCACCTTGTCGGTAACGGCCTGGTTGTAGAACGCAAAGTTGCCCGGGATGTCCACCCCATAGGGGCAAGGCATGCAGTAGGCACACGTGGTGCAACCGATGGTGGGGAATCCGGCCATCTGGTCGGCGATACGTGCCAGGAGTTCGTTTTCCTTCGCCGTACAAGGTTCCAGGGGCGAGAAGGTGGCAACGTTGTCCTCCATGTGATCCATGCGGTTCATGCCACTGAGCACCGTGAGCACATTCTCGTGCGAACCCACCCAGCGGAATCCCCATCGGGCTGGTGAATCGTCGGGACGTACGGCACGCAACTGGCTGTTGATGTCCTCGGCCACATTGGCAAGGCCACCACCGCGTATGGGCTCCATGATGACGGCCTGTATGCCCAGTTTCTCAAGTCTGTTGTAGAGGTACTCGGCATCGGCATCGCCGCCACGGCGCTTTCCGCCTCGGGCATGGCGCCAGTCGAGGTAATTCATCTGTATCTGCACGAAGTCCCAATGGTACTTATCGTTGTGGTCGAGCAGATAGTCGAAGGCAGAAACATCGCCATGATAGGAGAATCCCAGATGGCGTATGCGCCCGGCTTCGCGCTCCTTCAGCAGGAAATCGAGCATGCCATTGTCGAAGAAACGGTTGCGCAGGTTGTCCACCCCTCCCCCGCCAATGGCGTGTAGGAGATAGTAGTCGATATAGTCGACCCGCAGTTTGCGGAACGAACTCTCGTACATTGCCTTCGATTTCTCGAAGGGCCACGTCTGCGGGTTCTGGTTCGACAACTTTGTGGCCACGTAGTATTTCTCACGCGGATAACGGCTCAGCGTCCGTCCCGTCACTTCCTCGTTGTGCCCACCGCCATACATGGGGGCCGTGTCGAAGTAGTTCACACCGTGTGCAATGGCATAGTCCACCAGCCGGTCCACTTCTTCCTGTTCGCGCGGCAGCCGCATCATGCCGAAGCCCAGCAGCGAAATCTTCTCGCCCGACCCGTTCTGGGTGCGGTATGTCATGGCTACGGATTCGGGAGCCGCCTCTTTCTTCGCCTTCTTTTCCTCAAAGGGGGAAGCCATGGCACCAAAGGGTTCTGCCAGCATCAGTGCGGCAGCCGAAAAGGAGCCTAAGCCCACCCGCTTCAGAAAGGAACGGCGATTCATGTCCTGTTGTTTGTTGTCTTGCATATTATATTCGCAATTAAAGTTTCCCATTTGACACTCTTTTTTTCAAATAGTTTATCACGTGCGTGCAAATATTAGAAACATTTTTGTACCTTTGTCAATGAAATAAGAAACAAATACATACGAACATGAAACTCAACATCATCCTGGCAGCCTTGGCTGCAATGGCCATGCCCGCCATGGCACAGCAAGTGAAGTACTCCGTCAGCGGCAAGTACGCCGACAATGGCAAGAAAATCTATCTGATAGACAAACTCTCGGACAAGAATGTCGACAGCTTGGTTGTCGAGAAGGGGAAGTTCGCCTTCAAGGGCAGTGCCGACAAGAATGCCTTCATGGCCGTGAAGGCTGAAAACAAGGGTTGGCAGACGACATTCTTCAACGACGGCACACCCGTCTCCGTCAATGTCAACGACAGCACCCTCAAGGGCTCTGCCCTCAACGAGCGTCTGGCCCGGTTAGACGTAGAACAGAACATCCCCAACCAGCAGTTCATGGCGAAGGTTGCCAAGATGAGCGAAGAAGAAATTCGGCAGCATCAGGAGGAACTCATGAATGAGTACAACAAGGCCACAGACTTACAGATAGCCTTTGCGAACAAGGTATTCCAGGAGGAACGCCAGTCGCTCATCCCCCTGGCCTTCGCCGAACTGTATTTCTTCGACAATGGCGTCGAGATGTACGACGAGTTGGTCAAGGAGGCCGTGCCCTTTGCCAGCCATCCCTATCTGAAGAAGGTGAAGGACGACATTGCCAAGATGATGCAGCCACAGGATCCTGCCAAGATGGCCTTCATCGGTCAGCAGTTCACCGACCTGGAGATGGCCGACCCCGACGGCAAGATGCGCAAGATAAGCGAAAAGGTGGGTGCCGGTAAGTGGGTGCTCGTCGACTTCTGGGCATCGTGGTGCGGCCCCTGCCGGGCCGAGATGCCCAACGTCCTGGAGGCCTACAACAAGTTCCACGCCAAGGGATTCGAAGTCGTAGGCGTCTCTTTCGACCAGAAGAAAGAGGCATGGGTCAAGGCCATCGATCAGCTGAGCATGCCCTGGCTGCAAATTTCCGACCTCAAGGGTTGGAAGTGCGCCGCCGCACCGGTCTATAAGATTGATGCCATCCCCGACAACATCCTCATCGACCCCCAGGGCAAGATAGTTGCCCGCGCCCTGCGTGGCAAGGCCCTGCAGCGTCGCCTGGAGAAAATCTTCGGAGAATAAACTCCCCCACCCCTTAATTCCTTAGAAAAAAATATAGACATACACATGAAAAACAGAATTCTGCTTGCGTTCATACTCCCCTGTCTGGCCCTCTCCGCAGCGGCACAGCCAGAGGGTGGATTCGGTGGCTACCAGAAGCCACAGACACGGCTGGAAACCAGCCGCCAATGGAAGAACGTCGACTACGTGGGCGATGGCCAGGTCTACCACTCCTGCGACATCTACCTGCCCAAAGAGGAACGGCCCCACTACCCCGTAGTCATCCACATCTACGGCAGTGCCTGGTTCAACAACAACGGCAAGGGCGCAGCCGACCTGGGCACCATCGTCCAGGCCCTGCTGCGAGCAGGCTATGCCGTAGTGTGCCCCAACCATCGCTCCAGCGGCGACGCCCAATGGCCAGCCCAGATCCACGACATCCGCGCCGTGGTGCGCTTCGTCAGAGGCGAGGCTACGAAGTATCATTTCGACCCGTCGTTCATCGCCACCAGCGGATTCTCCTCGGGTGGTCACCTGGCATCCATCACAGCCACCACAAGCGGCACACGTCAGGCACAGGTGGGTTCGGTGTCCGTCGACCTCGAGGGCTCACTGGGCAGCCACACCAACGAGAGCAGTGCCGTCGACGCCGCCTGCGACTGGTCGGGTCCCATCGACCTCACGGCGATGGATTGTGCCGAACACATGACGATGGGGGCTGACAGTCCCGAGGACATCCTGCTCCGTTCCAAACTCACGAAGGAGCCCGATAAGTACCTCAGCCTGAGCGCCACGACCTACGTGGACAAGAACGACCCACCCGTCATCATCTTCCACGGCGAAAAGGACAATGTGGTGCCCGTCTGCCAGGGCAAGAAGTTTTTCGAGGTGCTGCAGGCCACAGGTGTAAAGTCGGAGGCCACGTGGGTTCCCGAGGGCGGACACGGCATGAATATGTACAGCGAGGAGAATCTTCAGAAGATGATTAACTTCCTCGACGCGGCACGCGGTGCACGCACACGCATCATCGAAGACGGCGGAACGGGAGCCTACAAGGCCATCGTCAAGGAAGACCGCACCCTGCCCGAACACACCATCGTCGTGCCGCAGGATTTATCTCCCTTCAACCAGAAGCATCCCCTGCCCGTCCTGGTCTGGGGCAACGGTGCTTGCGCCAACTCGCCCTTCGAGCACATCAAGTTCCTCAACGAGATTGCCTCGCACGGCTACATCGTACTGGCTACGGGCTACATCCCCATGACCGACGATTGGTACAAAGGCCCCATGTCGCGCTCGGAACAGCAGATCGAGAGCATCGACTGGATTATCGCGCAGAATGCAGACCCCAAGTCTCCTTATTATAATAAGGTAGATGTCAAGAACATCTGCGTGGCCGGCATGTCGTGCGGCGGACTGCAGTCGCTCTACAACTGTGCCGACCCGCGCATCCGCACGCTCATGATTTGCAACAGCGGACTCTTCAAGGCCGAGAATGCGCATCAGGCCGTAGGCGGAATGCCCATGCCCAAGAAGGACAAACTCAACGACATCCACACACCCATCATCTACATCCTGGGCGGCAAGGAGGACATCGCCTACGAGAACGGTATGGACGACTTCCACCGCATCAACCATGTTCCGGCCTGCGCCACCAACTATCCCGTAGGCCACGGCGGCACCTATCTGCAGCCTCATGGCGGCGAGTTCAGCGTCGTGGCACTGGCATGGCTCGACTGGCAACTGCGTGGCGACAAGAAGGCCGCCAAGATGTTCCGCGGCAAGAAGTGCGAACTGTCGAAACGCGACAAGTGGACCATCGAGAAGAACGCCTTGTTTGGCAAGATGAAGTAGTCTGCCTCGATTACACATTCGCGAAAACACCTCCCCACCTCCCTCTACAAGCCTTCAAGGCCGATGAATAAAGAGATGTAGGCACGGGAGGTGTGGTCAGCCCTCGTATTGGTTCAATTCAAACCCTCGTATCGTCCCGGGCGTTACCTAAGTGGAGTAAAGCTTTTACAATAGTGTGGTAAAAGTTTTACCCCACTTAGGTAAACGTTTTACCAAAGCAGGTAAGGAGCTGGTAAAAATAATCCTCGTCAATAGGCAAGCACGGACCAGAGGTCGCGGATGCGCGCCTCGGGGTCCCATTGGTCGTGGAAGACCCAGCGGGCCGTCATCTGGTGGGGCTGCGGTGCTCCGGCCATCTGGTCGAGATTGTTGCGCAGCCATCCGCTGTCGCCTCCCTCGCGCGTACAATTATAATAATACGCGCGCAAGCCCCAGGTGTTGGGGTCGGGCTGCCGCTTGATGTAGGCATACTCGATGTTCTTGTCCTGAATCCGGGCCGAGAGACGGCAGTTGAGCAGAACGAACTGGGCATCGCGGTGATAGCGTCCGAGGGGCGTGGGCGACTGGGCATCGAAGTAGGAATCCTTGACGACCAGTTTCTTGTCCGGGTCGCCGCTGCCATCGTGCCAGATGATGGCGCGACTGTTGCCCAGGAAGTGGCAACGTGTGGCGTAGCACCATCCGCGCGGACAAAGGAAGTCGATGCCCGGGCAGCGCAGGTAGAGGTCGGCATGGTACGACATGCCACCGCCGGGAGGCCAGAGCGAAAGGGCGTCGTTGCCATCGGCCCATACGTTGCAGTTGATGACGATGGTGCGTGTGCCGCGTCCGTAGATGGCCATCTGGTGGGTGGTGTTACCGGGCTCTACGGCGGTTCCGTAGTTATTGTAGACGGTCAGTCCGCTGATGATGCAGTCGTCGGCCCCCTCCTGCATGGCAATGACGCCGTTGCCTACATCGCGACCGCGGTATCGGCTGATGGTCAGGGCTTCGCGCTTCTCGGCCAGTATCAGTATGGTGCTGTCGCGGTCCTCGCCCACGAGCACGATGTTGGGGCGGTCGATGATGACCTTCTGCCGATATACACCCTTGCGGATGAGTATCTTGAAGGGTTGACTGGGCCGGGCGGGCGCCTGTTCGATGGCCAGCTGGATGCTGTCGCCAGGATGTACCACTGCGTCGAAATCGGCCTCCCGCTTCTCGGGCTTGCGGAACCAGACGATACGCCCCGTTTCGTTGCCGCCCTTCGTCTGCAGACTGATGTCGGCAGGGTGGCGGATGCGGTTGCGCTCAGCCCATCGCTCATAGAGGGCATAGAGGCGTGCCGGCCGGTTGCCGTACCAGGCATAGCCGTTGCGCCGCTCGCTACCTATCTGTTCGAGATGCCGACGGGGGATGCCGTCGCGGTCGCAGACGAAGGGTTCGCCATAGACAAGGTCGTAGAAGCGTGCCCACAGGGAACCTGCCTCTGCGTCGCGAACCAGTCGGGTGTCGCGATAAGCCCCGGTGCCCGACCGCTCCATTCGGTAGCCCGTCAATTTATGGTCGTCCAACCAGCGCATGGCGGCGTTCACGGCCTGGCGGATGCGTGCGTTGGGCTGCGGTATCTCCATGAGCAGTTCCACGATGGCGGCACTCTCCACCGGGCAGTACGAGGGCAGTTCGTAGGCCCTGGCCCCAGTGGGGAGCAGGGTCTGGCGGTCGTGTTGCTGACACCAGATGGTGGGCACGCCATTGTGGCGGATTTGGGTATTCAGTATGCACTCGATGCCCCGGTCGAAGGCCGCAACGATGCGCTTTCGCATGGCCTTGTCCGTCAGGTCGCCCTGATATGGCGCACGCTGAACGGCGATGTCGCGCAGGAGGCGCAGGGTGTTCACCATGGCATCGTCGTTGAAGGTGATGTGCACCTGATAGCCATGCATCTCGGGCCAGAACTGAGGCCAGCCGCCGTTGGCATACTGTCCGCTGAGCAAGTAATCGACGGCCCTGCGGAAAGCATCGCGATAGCGCACATCGCCCGTCTGCCGATACATACCGGCCAGAAACTTCATCTGCGACGTGGTGGCACCATTGTCCGTGGTAGAGTCGTCACGCTTCTGCTTGTCGCGGACCACCTGGAGGCGTTCCTCCTCGCTGAGGGGCCGGGCCATATCGATGTTCTTGGGCCAACCGCCAGTCGAACGCTGATAGAGCAGCATCTGGTCGGCTACGCGGCAGTCTTCCATCTGTTCGCGCTCCAGCGACGCCCATACGAATGGGCCCACGGCCTTGGGGTCGTTGTCGCGAACGGGCTCGCCTAGGTAATAGGCGTACGACCCGTCGCGCCTACGGTTCTCCTTGAGTCTGGCCTGTGGATTCAGGCGCTTCAGGGCGGCCTCTACTTCGGCACTGTAGCCTGGCCCCAATCCGGCCACGGAACAGCCGTCGGTCAGGGATATGGTCTGGTCGGCATTCACGCGGATGAACCTGCGGATGATGCCTTCGTAGGCCTTCAGTCCGGCCTGGCGATACTTGTCGCCCAACCATCCTCGGTTGGCCGACTTCAGCAGCGCATAGGCAAACATCGACGAACAGGAACTCTCCAGGTAATTACCCTCGCGCTCCGGCTGGTCCATGACCTGATACCAGAGCCCGGAACGTTGGTCCTGCCAACGGAGCACGGCATCGAGGTCCTGCCGGAGCAGGTCGATGACCTCATCGCGCCGCCGATAGTCGGCAGGCAGTGCGTCCAGCAACTCCACCAAGGCCATCGTAAACCAGCCCTGTGCCCTACCCCAGCAATGCTGCGAAAGGCCCGTCACCGGGTCGGCCCAGAACATGTTGCGATTCTCGTCGTAGGCGTGCCGGTTGAGCCCTGTCCGCGGGTCATAAGTGCGGCGATAGGTGGTGGTGATTTGACTGACAGCGTCGTCGAAGATGGAAGATTCTGACTTCTCAGATGCCACCAGCACCCGGAAGGGCAGGCCCATGAAGATGCCGTCGAGCCATACCTGATAGGCATAGATGGCCTTGTGCCAATAGACGCTGTCGGCTACGGTGCGCGGCTGGCGGTCGAGCTGCCGCATCAGGGTCTTTATGGCTGCCTGCAACTTGGGCTCGGGGCGATACTGATGCATGCGGGCCAGGAAGTGTCCCGTGCGCACATTGTCCAGATTGTATTCCAACTGGTTGTAGCCGCGGATGCGTCCCTTGGCATCTATCATTGTGTCCACGTACTCGTGGCAATAGTCGAGGATATCCCTTCCGCCGTAGCGCAGATAGGTGTCGAGCATCGATTCCAGTTCGATGCCCATCACGTAACTCCACTTGGGACGTGTAGAAAAGTCCAACAGGTAAGGCCGGGGGGTGCGCTTCATCTCCGAGCGCACCATCCATTCCGAATAGTGTCCGCCGTAGGGCCGCGGCTGCACATCAGCGGCGAAAGACCGGACATGCAGAATCAGGCTCAGGCACAGGAGGCAGAACCAACGCATAGACATGGCGAGTGAATGCTAACGGATGAAGTTGGTCCTGAGGGGAGCCTCCAACTGCGGATGCCCGTCTGCAGCGATGTTCAGCTGGCGAATCATCCAGGCCATGTTGTGGCCCAGCGTGCGCATGGTCTGCATGCCCTCCTCATCGAGTGAGGCCTGTCCGGGCGTCTGTCCGTATACCATATTCCAGTATTGCGAACTCACCACGGGCATGTTGGTTATGGTGAAATACTTGTTCAGGCGGTCGAAGGCGGCCGAGGCACCACCACGGCGGCACACCACGACACTGGCTGCCGGCAGGAACTTCAGGTGGTTGCTCAGCGAATAGAACACGCGGTCGAGCAGTGCACACAGTGAACCGTTGGGGCCGCCATAGTAGACCGGCGAGCCCACTACCAGTCCGTCAATGCCCTCCTTCACGGCCCTGAGTATACTAAAGTAAGGGGCATCGTTGAATGTGCACTTGCCCGTGCGCCCACACATGCCGCAGGCTATGCAACCGGGAACGGGCTGCTTGCCAATGCTGACGATCTCTGTTTCCACTCCTTCCTCATTCAGTGCCTTTGCCACCTCGCTGAGGGCCAGGAATGTATTTCCCTTGTCCTTAGGACTTCCGTTGATTAATAATACTTTCATACGCATAAACAATATATTCGGGACAAATATACGCATATTTTTCTCAAATATCAAACTCAGAAGAAAACTTTGGCCACTGAGGCACACAATATCGTATATTTTAGGCCCCAACGACGAAAAATAATCAATTTTATTTGGTAGTTTATCCGCTTATTCGTACCTTTGCACTCCGTATGGTGCGAATAGTGGGCTTTGTGCCGTGTTACCAACGCTATTCTACCCCAAAAACGAGATAAAAAGAAACAATAAAAACGATAAGAAAATGAAAAAGGATCTTCATCCCGAAAACTATCGCCCCGTAGTGTTCAAGGACATGAGCAACGGCGATATGTTCCTGAGCCGTTCCACTTGCAAGACCAGTGAAACCATCGAGTTCGAGGGCGAAACTTATCCCCTCGTGAAGTTGGAAATCTCCAGCAGTTCGCACCCCTTCTACACGGGTAAGTCGAAGTTGGTGGACACCGCAGGTCGCGTCGACAAGTTCATGAGCCGCTATGCGCGCAGCCGCAAGTAAAACGTGTCGGCGTATACCGACAATACCAAACATCAGCCTCATCCTGGGGCTGATGTTTGTTTTTTTTACGGCCTGTAACGACGAGGACAAATACATCCCGCCCATCAGCACCGCAACGAACCAGAACAGCAACGCCAAGTTTACCGGGACGACTGCCGTGACCAACAGCAACGGCCGCATCGTGAACTGTGGCTCCATACAGGCCGTGACAGAGGGCAACACCAACCTGCAGCAGGCTGCTTGCCGACTGGAGATACCCAAACTGAAGGGGGGCGAAAAGAACCTCTTTATCGTACACACAGTGCCGACCTATGGCATCAACTATTGCATGGAGTACAACTACACGCTCCGCGCTCAATGGTGGTCGGCCTATCGCTGGGACCGCACAAATTCGGGAAAGGCCGTGAAGCGAACCGATGCCTGGGCTGCCGACCCTCTCATTCCGCAGCAATACCGGACTGACCAAAGCGACCACAGCAACAACGGATACACCCGCGGACATATCGTGGCCAGCGAGGACCGCGTGTATTCGAGAGAGGCCAACGTACAAACGTTCTACTACAGCAACATGCAGCCTCAGTTGTACTACTTCAACACGCAGGGCATCTGGTGGAACATCGAGAATCTACTGATTCGCAAAAAGTACATCACGAATGCCTTCCGCGATACGCTGTACGTAGTGAAAGGGGGCACCATACGCGAAGGCGAATACACCATGGCCAAGAACATCCCCGTACCCAAGTATTTCTTCATGGCTCTGTTGCGCAAACGCAACGACATCCAAGCCAACGGCGGATATGCCGCCATCGGTTTCTGGATGGAGCACAAGAACAACGACGATGCCAACTACATCAATTATGCCAAGAGCATCGACCAACTGGAACAGCTGACAGGGCTGGACTTCTTCTGCAACCTGCCTGACGACATCGAACAGAAGGTTGAACAGGAATATTCGGCCACTACCTGGGAACTTTCCGACTGAGAATATACGACCGGGAAATAAAAAGACCATGAATTACACGAATTTTACGAATTAGCCAGCCAATTGTCGCCGGAACTTATAATTCGTAAAATTCGTGTAATTCGTGGTCTGGTATATTCGAGTAATTCGTGGTCTGGTATATTCGAGTAATTCGTGGTTTACTTTCCTAAGATAATGTTCACGAGGGCCGTGACATCGACGATAGTCACCTCGCCATCACCATTCACGTCTGCGAGTTTTCTTCTGGTGGAATCCGTGTCCTTATTCAGGACGATGTTCACCAAGGCCGTGACATCGGCAACGGTGACGCTACCGTCCTGGTTGACATCGCCCGGTTCGTATTCAGCAAACACATCGTCCAGAGCCTGCAGCCATTGTGTGAGGTCACTGACAATCTGTTTGTGGTAGGCAAAATCCGTTTTGAAGCCAAACCCATGATTGCCCACATTCAAGGGCAGCGTGTGCACCGGTACCCCGGCAGCCTCCAAGGCCTTCACGTAGTTCACGCTATTTGCCTGCGGCACGGTACCGTCATTCACGCCCCAGCAGAGGTAGGCACGCGGTGTCTGGGCCGTCACTTGCTTCTCGTTGCTGTACAGGTCGACCAAGGTCTGCGAGGGGGAAGTGCCCAGAAGGTTCTGGCGCGAACCGGCATGCGTGTACGAGGCATCCATCGTGATGACCGGATAGAAGAGAATCTGGAAGGCGGGGCGTTCGTCGCCCGCGGTGTGCGTAGCCACAGTGCTGGCCAGATGTCCACCGGCACTGAAGCCCATGACCCCAATCTGGTCGGCATGCAGCCCCATATCCTCGGCATTATCGCGCAGGTATTTCAGTGCTGCGCGGCCGTCTTTCAGGGGCACGTCGGCCTGGCCTTTCGGCAGGTTGTAGTTGAGTACGGCTACCGTATAGCCCAAGTCGTTGAGCATGGGAGCCCAATCGGCACCTTCCGTACTACCGGCAATGTACTGGTAGCCGCCACCGGGAGTGATGACGATGGCGCGCCCCTTACTTTTCTCTGCCGGAGCCTCGAACAGGCGCATCGTAGCCCCCGTAGAGAGTTTCACGCTTTGCAACGTGCCCACTTCTTCTATGGAGAAGATGCTGTTGACGTCCGTGGCACTGTTCCAGAAGCTCAAGTGCCCATCCGAGCTCTTGTATTCATTGATGAAGCCCTTGGCGTCATTGTTGGAAAGGAGGAAGCCATTGGCATGTTCGGTCAGGTTCCAATGATACTCCTCATCCACCAGCACCACGAGGTCGCCGCTCTTGCCCAGTGTCTTCGACAGGTCAGAACGGTTGCGCACGACGATGCCGTCGTAGGGATTGCCCTGGAAAGCCCACTGGAAGGTGTTGGAGTTCAGTTGAGTCTTTGTTGCGCCCTCCACACACTTGTAGCCCGGTTCGGCATTCACGGCATCCGAGCCCGAGCGCAGGTAGAGGTTGTACCAATGCGGATTCGTCATGTCCTCCGACGTTGTGAAGGGCATTTGGAATACGGCCTCCACATCCACCGTATTGCTGCCCTTCTTCAGGGTTACGGGCTTTGCGATGCTGTACAACGTATAGGCCTTGCGCACAAAACCCGTAGGCACAGCGCTCACCACACTACCCGACTTCCCTGAGACAGTCTGGGTCTCCAGCAGCTTGCCGTTGACATCGCGGACGTTGAACGTCACCATGGCGTCCTTGGTGAATGAGTCACTGATAATCTGCAACGCCTCCGTGGGGTCGAAGTCGGCGGCGGGTTCAATCTTGCAGAGACTGCCCTCGTCCTCTTTCTTCCAGGTGTTCAGGCAGACGCCCTTCTGCGTGCTGCGATGCGTATTGAACCAGTAGCCGCCACTGGTCATATAATAAGGATAGGCATTGCTGGTGGAATAGACCTCAACGGGCTCCATTTGGGTGCTGGACAGGGCCACATTGAACCATCCATTTTTATCTGCCACCGTCTCGCGATAGGTAAACATCTTGTCGGCCACGCTATAGAGGTACAGCTTGCCTCCGTACGAGACGAAGGCGAACTGACCTTTGGCTCCGGCAGCACTGGCATTGGCCGTATTGGTCAGATAGCCTCCCCTCGTGCCCATAGCACCGCGTGCGGTGGTTATGGTGTATGCCTTGTTACTTGCAGGTACATATTTTGTCTGGGCCTTCACCTGCATCAGACCACTGCTCACAATCATTCCCAATGCCAGTATCAGATACCGGCAACTGTTCATCATGTTCATCGTCTTAATTTTAAGGTTCTTTGCTGTCTTGCTATTCGTTGTTAGGTTATTTAGTTGATACCGTTTCATGGCAAATCATTTGGTAAGATTTCCCAGAATATCGCGCGTCAGTTCGCGGGTGATGGTCCTTGTGGCAGCCGAGGTGGCATTCTTGGCCATACGACCGGCAGTCGAAGTCCTCGACTTTGACTTTTTTCCCGTGATGGCATCGCTCACCATGGTTCCGGCAACGGTGGCCAGTGTGCCCGTGATGGCCGTGAGGATGGCCTTCAGTATCTTTGACACGATGCCGGGCTTCGACTTGCCAGCCTTCTTTTCGGCCTTTTCAGCACTCTCGGCATTCTCCGTTGCCGCGGTCTCCTCAGCCTCCGCGATAAAGTTCTGCAGCTGCTCATAGGCACTGACATTGTCCACCGGCGTGTCGTACTTGCCGAAGATGCGGCTTTGGCGGATGATGCCGTTGCGCTGGTCCTCGGTGATGGCACCAATCTGACTGAGCGGGAAGAGCACCTTGGCACGCTCCACCACGCTGGGCGCACCCTTCTCGTCGAGGAACGAAACCAGTGCCTCGCCCGTCTCCAGGTTCATTATGGCCTCGTCGGTCTTGAATGCCGGATTGGGGCGGAAGGTGTCGGCGGCCGTCTTTACGGCACGCTGGTCCTTCGGAGTATAGGCACGCAGGGCATGCTGCACGCGGTTGCCCAACTGGCCAAGGATGTTCTCGGGAATGTCCGTCGGGCTTTGTGTCACGAAATATATGCCCACGCCCTTCGAGCGGATGAGTCGGATGACCTGCTCTATCTTGTCAACCAAAGCCTTGGACGTATCCTCGAAGAGCATGTGAGCCTCATCGAAGAAGAAAATGAGTTTCGGCAATGGCAGGTCGCCGACCTCGGGCAACTTGGAATAGAGGTCGGAGAGCAACCAAAGCAGGAACGTGGAGTACAGTTTGGGCTGCATCATGAGTTTGTCGGCCGCCAGTACACTCATCACGCCCTTTCCGTTTTCGGTCTGCATCAGGTCGTAGATGTCGAACGAGGGTTCGCCGAAGAACTTGTCGGCTCCCTGATTCTCCAACTGCAGCAGCGAACGCTGTATTGCCCCCACCGAAGCCGAAGAGATGTTGCCGTACTTCGTGGCATATTCCTTGGCATGAGTAGCCACAAAGTCGAGCATAGCGCGGAGGTCCTTCAGGTCGGTCAGCAGCAGGCCCTGTTCGTCGGCAATGCGGAAAGTGATGTTCAGGACACCATCCTGCGTGTCGTTCAGGCCCAGCAGTCGCGACAGCAGTTGCGGTCCCATCTGCGATATGGTGGCGCGCATGGGATGTCCCTGTTCGCCATAGACGTCATAAAAGCGCACGGGACAAGGCTGGAACTCAGGATTCTCTAATCCGAACTCAGGCAGACGCTTCTCGATGAAGCCGCTCATCTTTCCGGCCTGGCTGATGCCAGAGAGGTCGCCCTTCATGTCGGCCATGAAGCAGGGCACTCCGGCCTGACAGAAACTCTCGGCCAACACCTGCAGTGTCACCGTCTTACCCGTACCCGTGGCACCTGCCACCAGTCCGTGGCGGTTGGCCATCTTGCCCACGATGCTCAGTGGACCATTCTCGCAATGGGCTACGTACAGCCCGCGTTCTTTGTCAAACATGATATTAATTCTTTAAACGAGTTACTACTATTGTGGGGGCTACTCCCTTATGAACTCCGTCCCTGTCCATCGATAGCGCAGCGAACGGACATATCTATGGGCTAATTTCTTCTCCTCGGCCTCCAATTCGTCCAAGGCTATGCTCAGTGTGAACAGTGGCTCCGAAGGACTGACTGCGACCTCTATCAATCGCATATCATCGACCGAGCGCTGGGCGAAATCCATCTCGCGTGCCACGCTGTCTGCCGGTTGTGCAAAGAAATCGTGCACCGAAGCGGTGGGCAGTTCCAACCAATACAACTGCTGCCACTGGGTGTTGAAGAAGCGGATGCGACTGTCTTTGGCCGGAGCCGAGACGGTTTGTATGAGAGCTACGACCTGCATGCTGTCGTCGGTCTGCAGCAATTTCATTTCGGCAGTGCTGGCCTTGGAGAGAGTGAGGTGGATATAGGAGTCGGTCAGTGTGTCAAGCCGTGCATAGTCGTTCAGCTGGTTGCGCACCTTGGCCTCCATGTGATTGTTATAGAAGTCTATCATATCGTGCCGGTTCTTCTCCGTCAGCAAGGGGAAAAGGCTGTCGGGCATTGCCATGAAGACATTCGTGATGCTTTCGCAATGGACATAGATACATTGCGTGAAGGCAAAAATGAGGAAAACGACTAACTTCTTCATCAAACTCCTAATTCTTAATTCTTAACTCTTCATTCTTAATTTGTCCCCAGATACAAGAATATCATACCCAGAAGGACGAGTGCCAGGTCGACGGCCTTGGAACGCAGATTCTTTTCGTGGAAGACAAGAGCCCCCACCGAGAAACTGACAAGTACACTGCCCCGACGCACCATACTGACCACACTGATCATTGCCCCAGGCAAACTGAGGGAATAGAAATAGGCAAAGTCGGCCGCCGAGAGGAATACGCTGACGAGGATAATCCATCCAAAGCCCTCTTTCTGGAGGATAGGACGGTCCTTGGCATGCATCTTACACAGGATGAAGCCCATCAGAAGGCACTGGTAGAAATTATAGTAGCTCTGCACCGTCATTCGGTTGAGCCCCACGCCGCCATCGTCGACAGACGCCATCAGGTACTTGTCATAGAGACCGCTCAGGGCGCCGAACACAGAGGCCAGGACCGTGAGCAGAATCCAACGGTTGTGACGGAAGTCGATGCCCTCCTTCTTGCCACTGCGACTGAGCATGTAGAAACTCAGGATAGCCAGCAATACACCCACCCATTGGTAGAGATTGAGCCGCTCGCCAAAGAGCAGCAGGGCTCCCAAAAGTACCATGACCGGACGCGTGGCATTGATGGGACCGACTACGGTCAGAGGCAGATACTTCATGCCATAGTAGCCACACAGCCACGAAGCCAGCACTATCAGACTCTTCAGCACGATGTATCTTTGCACTTCCCATCCGCCGAAGGGAACATCGGGGCGCAATGCCACGGGAAGGAAAATGAGGGAGCAGAACAAGGTGTTGAGGAAGAGTACGGGCAAGACGGGATTGCTACGCAACGCCTTCTTTTTGCAGACATCGTAGAAGCCAAGCAAAGTGGCACTGAGGAAAGCGAGCAAGAGCCACATCATAGCACGCCCTCCTTATCATCATTAGGGGCCTTAGGGGTCCTAAGTGCTTTAAGGTCATAGCTGACATTGGTGAGGAAAAGGGCGTGGCCCGGCACACTCTCGCCGGCCGAGCAACGGTTTTTCTGCTCAATGACTTGGCAGAAGTCATCTACCGTCATACGTCCACGGCCAACCTCCACCAGCGTACCCACGATGGCGCGCACCATATTCCGAAGGAAGCGGTTGGCCGTGATGGTGAATACCCAGGAGCCCTCCTCCACTTGCCGCCAATGAGCCTCGGTGATGTGGCAGAGGTTCGTCTTGGTGTCCGTATCTACCTTGCTGAAACTGGTGAAGTCCTCATACTGCAGCAGACGGTTGGCGGCCTCATTCATACGGTCGAAATCGAGGGGAAAGGTGACCTGCCAGCTATAGTGGCGCTGGAAGGGCGATTTCGACGTATGTATGTGGTATTGGTATGTGCGCGAGGTGGCCGAAAAGCGTGCGTGCATATCGTCCTCCACAGGCCAGATGCGCTGCACGGCGATATCGTGAGGCAGGAGTTTGTTGCTCTTATACACGAGCTGCGCACAATCCAGTTCCACGGAAGTATCCATGTGCGCCACCATCATGCGAGCATGCACTCCGGCATCCGTTCGTCCGGCTCCCACCACCTCCGTCGGTTGGCGCAGCAATGTGGAGAGGGCCTTCTGCAAGGTCTCCTGCACACTCGCACCATTGGGCTGTATCTGCCAACCATGATAGGCGGTGCCGTCGAACGATAATTGGATGAAATAGCGCACTATGAATACCGTATTGCACTCCGTGGCCTATGCGGCACACAGAAGTAATATTATCAACTGTGCCGTCAGTATGCGCAGGAACATGCTCAGGGGATAAACCGTAGAATAGCCCACGGCGGGAGCATCGTTGTTGGCTGTCTGAGTGGCATAGGCCAGTGCTGGCGGATCAGTGGTACTACCGGCAATGAGGCCCATCAGTGTGAAATAGTTCAACTTAAAGCGCAGACGGGCAACGACACCGACAATCAGGATGGGCAACGTGGTGATGAGGAAGCCACACCATACGTAGGTAAGTCCGTCACCTGCCACCACTGTATCCCAGAACGAGGCTCCGGCCTTGATGCCAACGCTGGCCAGGAAGAGCACGAGACCTATCTCGCGCAACATCAGGTTGGCACTGGTGGTGGTGTAGGTCACCAGGTGCGCACGATAGCCGAATCGGCCAACCAGGATGGCAACAATCAGTGGACCGCCAGCCAGACCGAGTTTGACGGGCGTCGGAATGCCCGGGATGACTATGGGCATCATACCGAAGATGATACCGACCAATATGCCGACAAAGATGGTAGAGAGGTTGGGATGGTCGAGGTGCTTCACGGAGTTACCCATCATGGCTGCCACGCGGTCTACGGCGTCCTCGGGACCCACGACGACAATTTTATCGCCTACCTGCATACGGAGGTTGCGGTCGGCATAGAGATTCATGCCGTTGCGGCGGATGCGGGTAACGTTGACACCATACACACTGCTGAAGTGCAGCGAGCCAAACGTCTTACCATTCATCTTGGGCTGCGTCACCAGGATGTGCTTCGACACCATCGGCGTGTCCTGTTCTTCCCATTCCACCTCGCAGGGTTCGCCGATGAAAGCCGTAATGGCCTCGGCAGCGTCCTCGGCACAGACCACGAACATGCGGTCGTTGTAGTGCAGTACGGTGTCGCGGTTGGGGATGCTGACATGGCCGTCGTGCAGGATGCGCGAAACCACGAAGTCGCGCCCCATGAACTGGCTCACCTGCAACAGCGTGCGGCCCTCGATGGCGTGATTTCTTATCTCGAGCGTCATCTTATGGGGCTTGGCATGGGGGTTCTCGCTACGTTCCTCCTCTAATTGGTCCTGTTCCTTCTGCAGCTTGACTCCGCATATCAGACGGATGGCGATAGTCGCCAAGATGATGCCCACAACACCCAAGGGATAGGCGCAGGCATAGCCGTTGGCAATCGGGGGCGCACCAGCTCCGAAGATGGTGGAGCAGGCTTCGTTGGCAGCACCCAGACCGGGCGTATTGGTGATGGCACCACACAAGACGCCCACCATCATGGCCAAATCCCGGGCCGTATCGCCAACAATGGGACCACCCTTGTAGAAGACAAGGAAGTAAAGGCCGATGCAACAGGCCACATTCAACAAGATAATGGCCACGGCCATCAGGTTCATCTTGATGCCTGCATCGCGGAGACTCTCAAAGAAGCCCGGACCGACCTGCAGTCCGATGCAGTAGACAAACAGGATGAGTCCGAAATCCTGGATGTACGTAAGGACATTCGTCGTGCCGGTCAGTCCCAGATGCCCGGCAAGGATGCCGGCAAAAAGGACAAACGTCACGCCTAACGAAATACCGAAAATTTTGATTCGCCCTAAGGCGATTCCCACCGAAATGACCAAGGCATAGAGCAGAACAATGTGCGCTATCGAGTCGGTCTCGGTGAAAAGATTAATTAACCAATCCATACTGTTCTTATTTACCTTTTATATAATTTGCGGTGCAAAGGTACGGAATAATTATGATAAATTAAGCCTAATTGCTTTTTTTTAATTAACTTTGCCTGCAACTAACTGACAAAACGATGAAAAAACTTATCTTTTTCCTTATGTTGTGCCTGGCTATGCCCGGAATGGCCCAGCGCTTGCAGCAACGATTGGGACGCGGAGTAGTAGCCGCACAGAATGGAACAAGCGTTACCGTAACATGGCGACGGCTGGCTCAGGAGCCCGAGGATGTGCAGTACAAGGTCTACGTGAACGGAACCCTTGCCGCCACAACCAAGAACACATATTGGAAGACCACCACGGGCAAAGTGCCCAAGGGAGCCAAGGTGACAGTAACCACCATTGATGCTAAAGGAAATGAATCGGCCCAGAGTGCGCCCTATGAAATGAAGTCGTACGACATGCGCAACATGTTCATGAGCATAAACTTCGAAGCGGGAGGCTCGCCACTGAAATCGGCCGATTTTAACACTGCATACGTTTGGCCTATCGACCTGGACGGTGACGGCGAGATGGACTATGCCGTGAACCGAAAGTCGAATGCCAATGCCTTGGATTGCTATGTCGAGGGTTATCTGCGCACGGGGCAGCACTTGTGGACCGTGAAGTTGGGGCCCAACGAACTTTCTTGCGCCGGGCAGGACGACATGATAACGGCCGTTGACATGGACTGTGACGGCCTGGGCGATGTGGTCATTCAGTCTTCGGACGGCACCCAGTTCTGGGACCCTGACAAAAAGGCGTTCGGCCTCTATGTCAACGGAAGCACCTCGCCCGATACCGACGGCGACGGCATTGTCGACTACGAAACACAAAACCAGAGAAACGCTCCGCGATACATCTCCGTCATCGACGGCATGACCGGACGCGAGAAGGCAAGCGTGGAACAAACCTACAACACACACTACAACCGCACCAATCGGGCCTCACTGATGGGCGACGAATACAACAAACATGTTGGGCACATGGGGGCATTCTACCCGGATGGCATTCATCCTGCCATCGTGATGGAGTGGCACATGCGCGGCAGCGGTGGCGACCACCACTACTATAATTTAGGTGTAGGCTACGACTTTTCCGACGGCAAGGCCGGACAACTGAAGGTGCTGTTCAACGAGCCTACGGGTGCACCTGCCTTCCATCAGATTCGCATCGGCGACATGGACGGCGACGGTTGCGACGAAATGATTGTGGGCGGATATACGATGGACAACACGGGTAAGGTTCTCTTCAACACGGGCATCTCACACGGCGACCGCTTCCGCACATCCGACATCGACCCCGAACGGCCAGGCCTGGAAACCTTTGCCGTACAACAATATGCAGGCGACATGCTTGGACAGGTTCTCTACGACTCGCGGACAGGTGAGTTCATCAAGAAATGGTATCTCTCAGCCGTCGGCGACATTGGCCGTGGAGAATGTATGGACATCGACAAAAACCATCTGGGCTGGGAAATGTGGTCAACGATGGACGACAAGGTTTACGATGCACAAGGCAACCTCATCACCGAATACAAGAACCAATACCCATGTGAGGGACTGTGGTGGGACAATGAACCGGATCGCGAAGTGGTCCAGACCAGCGACAGTCACTACAATGTCTATGTCCAGGACTTCTTCAAGGGACGCCTCGTGGAGTTTGCCAAAATCAGCAACTGGCGCTACACTACGGTCTATGCCAAACGTGCAGCGTTCTGGGGCGACATCATCGGAGACTGGCGCGAGGAGTTGGTGCTACTGCATAAGGAGAATGGTGTCATCGTAGGCATCGTAGGCGTTACCACCGATTATGTATCGGACCAGAACAACATATACTGCCTGCAAGAGGACCCGCACTATCGTGGCGACTGTTCCACAAAGGGATATTACCAAAGTCCTAATCCGGGGTTCTACCTGGGTTTTGACATGCCACGCCCCCAACTTCCGCCCACCATGGTCACCGACCTCGTGGCCACCTCCGACAGAAAGTATTCCGTTTTCGACCGCTCGGCCCAGGCCACATACGCCGACGGCAAGAGTCTCCTCTTCGACCTCACGTTCAGTGGTTCCCACTTTAGTGTAGACCGTCCCATGGCTCCCTCCGTGGTCTATGCCATGCCTGTGCGCGGCCAGTCGATAACCCTCGACGGCGAGGGCGGATTGCAGGGCGACATGCCGCTCTGGAAGGGGCAGCAGGGACGTTTCATCGTAAATACGCCATTGCGCCACACAGGCAGAACCTTCATTTCCGAGGGTATATTGGAAATAAACGGCAGCATAGCCGGCGACATCGACCTGCGTGCCCGCGGTACGTTGGCAGGAAATGCCACCGTCGAAGGCAACCTCACTTTGGAGGGAGCACTAAACTACGAAGGCGGCCGACTGATGCCAGGAACGGGCACAAACGAACTGGGTGTCATTACGCTCAAGAACGGACTGACCATTGACAAACGTATGTTTGCCGAGATGGACATTCACACCGATTTCTCTGCCGACCTCATCCACATAGACGGAAATCTGACATTGGCAAGGGGCGGAAGTCTGGTATTTACTATCGTTCCCAATACTGAAAAACCAGCCGCAGGCCTATATAAGTTGATAGAATACACGGGCGAATTCACTGGAAACCTCGACCTCATCAGCGTTCGTGGTTTGCAGGGACTGAAATATAGTGTCAAGAACGAGGACAAAGCTTTGTGGCTCGTCATCACGGAACAGCGTGAAGCTTCCACTAACGTACGATGGACTGGGGCCGAATCCAGCGAATGGAACTATCAGGACGAGAACTTCTTGTTGGAAGGTGCCCCCACCGAATTTGTGGCTGGCGACCAGATTATCATAGACGACGAGGCCGTCAAGACCAGCATTCGGGTGGATGAACTGATGCCCATATCGAAGGTAAACTTCCAGAACGAAACGAAAGCCATCACCATCATTGGCGATGGTGGTTTCTCTGGTGAAGGCGATGTGGTTAAGAGCGGAGAAGGATGGTTGACACTGAACATCACGAAGAGCAACTACAAGGGGGCTACTATCATCAATAGTGGCACCGTAACTGTCGCTGACCTGGCCGACGGAGGACTGCCCAGCAGCATTGGTGCAGCTTCGGCAGATGCCAAGAACTGGCAGATGGGCAAGGCTACGCTCGTCGTAAACAATACAAACTCAGCTACCAACCGCGGACTGACATTAAATGATACAGCCACCATACAAATACCCAACGGCGTGACAGCGTTGAAGGGTATCGTGAAAGGAACAGGCACCCTGAAGAAAACGGGGAACGGACAGCTGAACCTCACTTATGACGGTACAAATACGTACAAGAGCACCATTCTGCAGGCGGGTACGCTTGCCATGGGCACATGGCGGTCCACCTTCGGTTCGGCTACATCAGACCTCACAGTCACCGGAAATAGTGCCATCACTATTTTTAATAATAATAGCACCGGCAGTGTACCCACATTCCAGAACAAACTGACAATCGAAGAGGGCAAGACACTGACCATGAATACCGGACAGCGCTGCAAGATTCAAGGTACACTTCTGGGTCAAGGAACGATGAACATCAGTTTCCCGTATGTGCATGGTGACTTCGGCATGAAGACATCGGCCTTCGAAGGTACACTGAATGTCACCTCCGGCCAGTTCCGCATCACATCGGCCATGGACCTCGCGAAGGGTACCATGAAAGTGGGGGCAGGTGTCTACGTGGTTCACGTCCAGAGTCAAAGCAGCAACGAGACCAACCTCACGTCGAAGATTGGTGCCCTGCAAGGCACTGCCACCGATGCGTCTTTCGGCACAGGTACATGGAACGTTGGCTACCTGGGAACGAACACAAGTTTTGCCGGCAAGTTTGGTTCATCCGCCACACTGAACAAGTACGGCGACGGCATCCTCACCCTTACCGGACAAAACGATAACCAAGCCACCGTTTATCAGGGTACACTGAACGTGACAGGGCAGTTGGCATCCGTAGTCGTAAACTCGGGAGCTACGCTGTCGGCCTCAAAGTCTGCCAGCGCCGTAGGCACGGCCACCCTCACGGGCACGCTGCAGGTGAAGGCTGGCGGACGACTCCTCGTCAATGCCCGCAGTACGAACAGCGTCGATCAGTTCAAGGCAGCAGGCAGAATCACCCTGACCAGTCCTGTTTTCGTCATGCAGCGCCTCAGCGGTGATTGGAAACCAGAGGTGGACTATAAGATATTCACAGGCGCGGGCAGTATTGTCCTCTCGGGCACCCCAGCCTTTGAACCTGCCATCCCCATGCCAGGCTACAAGTGGGACTACAGTCAGCTGGTCTCCGACGGTATTCTGCGCATTGTAGAGGATCCCGACGGCATAGGCAACATCTACCGCGAGCCGTTCATTCCCAAGGATGACATTTACGACCTGGACGGACGCCCTGCCAGCAAGAACCACAAGGGCATCCACATCACCAACGGCAAAAAGACGCTGAAGAAATAAAAAAAGTCCCCCGACTGCACAACTGCGGTCGGGGGATTTTTTGTTTTATCCTGTCTCCTTAGAGAATCTGCTTGTACAAAGCTACAATGTCCTCACGTGTCACTTCACGCGGATTGCCTGGTGTGCAAACGTCGCGGATGGCTTGGTCGGCCAGTGCATCGATATCCTTCTCTGTGATGCCCAGCTCGGAGAGCCGTTTGTTAGTGCCGACGCGAGCGCTCAGTTCCTCGATGGCCTTGCAGGCGGCCTCAGCTGCCTGTTCGGTGGTCATGCCCAACTGGTAGACGCCGCAAGCTTTGGCTATGTCTACGTACTTATCTAAAGCCGCAGGCATATTGAAGCGCATCACCGTGGGCAGCAACATGGCGCAGGCCACGCCATGAGGCACATCGAAGAGGGCCGAGAGGGGATGGGCCATACCATGGTCAACACCCAGGCCAACATTCGAGAAGGCCATACCGGCCACGTACTGGGCCACAGCCATGCCGTCGCGTCCCTTCGGGTTGGTGGGTTCATCAACGGCCAGGGGCAGATACTTGTATATCATCTCGATAGCCTTAATTTCGAACATATCGGAGAGTTCCCACGAAGCCTTCGTAATGAGTCCCTCGATGGCATGCGTCATGGCATCCATGCCCGTTGCTGCGGTCAAGGATTTGGGCAGCGAATACATCAGTTCGGCATCGATGATGGCCACGCAGGGGATGTCATTGGGGTCGACGCAGACCATCTTGGCCTGGCGCGTCTCGTCGATAATGACATAGTTGATGGTGGTCTCGGCAGCCGTACCGGCTGTGGTGGGTAGGGCGATGATGGGCAGCGACTTATGCTTTGTGTCGGCCACGCCCTCCAGCGAAACGATGTCGGAGAACTCGGGATTGTTGACCACGATACCAATGCCTTTGGCGGTGTCCATGCTTGAGCCGCCACCGATAGCCACGATGAAGTCAGCGCCAGCCTGTTTGCAAGCCTCGATGCCGTTCTTCACGTTTGTCACCGTGGGGTTGGGTTTAACGTCGTCAAACACTTCGTATTGTATGCCGGCCTCGTCCATCACGTCAAGAACCATTTTGGCCACGCCGAACTTCATGAGACCTTTGTCGGTCACTACGAGTGCTTTCTTAAAGCCCAGACGGGCTACTACTCCGGGCAACTCCTTACGAGCACCCGGTCCGAAGTACGAAACTTCGTTCAAGATAAATCTATTTGCCATTGTATGAGATTATGAGGTTAAAAGTTTTTTACTTGATACGTGTGAGTTTGAACTTGGTCTTCCCGTCCATCTTGCCATAGAGATACTTGCCATCGTCGCTCAGGCGCATAGTATCGACGTCCTCGTCGTCTTTGATGTAGATATATTTGCCACTCACTGTGTATTTGGCTTTTTCGGTCGACGGACCTATTAGCATTGCAGCTTTCATCAGTTTGCGCTTTGCCCAAGATATGCCGGCTGCCTTCATCACATTGTCATCCATTTTCATGTCCATCTTCATTACTACGTTGGTGGCATCCTTGAAGGTTATCGTCACACCCATCTTCATCCCCTTCTTCACGGCTTCCATCATCTTCTTCGCCTCTGCAATTTTCTCATCCAGTTCGCCCAGTTCTTCGGTGGTCAGCTTACGGCCCTTTTTCTCCTCGGCCTGGGCGATAGCCTTTTTCCGGGCACTCTCTATTTCGGTCGTGCTCTCCTTCATCATCTGTTTCATTTCGTCTTCCATGATGTTGGTGTGTTGGTAGACACGGCCAGCCAAATTGGTCTGTGCACTAACACTGACGGAGAGCAGTATCAGACATGCGAATAAAATCTCCTTCATTTTTTCTTATTATTAAAATCAGTAATATCATTCTGCTACCGTGAGCGGTCCGACCTTTCCATTCGAGACTTGTGCGACAAAGGTGGGCATATCATCGTAGGTCAGCACCAGTCCGGTGGTGAACTTCACGCCAGGCGTAACACACACCAGAAGGTTGCCTTCAGTATAGTCGAACTGTATCTGCTCACCTATCCAGATAGGCTGTTCTTCGTCCAGTCCGCCCATGTCGGTTACAGTATTGGTGGCGGTGCATAGTTCTCGGTCGTTGTCGTAAAATGTAATACGGTCTCCGTCAATCTGGTAGTTCAGGCGTTGACAGAGGTCGCACTGTATGTCGTAAGGTTCGACAATGGATTCCACATAAGCCGAATCATTGTCACGCAGACATATACGCCGGGCGCACTCCACCATCGTCCCCGTGCCTTCCATCTGTCCGGTGAACAGCCACAGGCAGTCGGAGCCCTCGACATAGTGAGCGTGTGGATTCTTGCCATGATAAATCTCGGGGAAGGTGGTCGACGCCAAGCCGCGCATCACAGTGATGCCGTAGCCCTCGGTCGGAATGCCATTGTCCACCTCCTGCAAGACCCACACGCTGACGTCGGCGGCCGAATCGTCAAGTATGGTATACTGGTGGTATCTCGTTCCCTCTGCTATCACACGGGCTACATGGTCAGGCATGCTGTCCGTCACCAAGGGCCCTTCGAGGGTACCTTCGACGAAACGCTTCTCCTGCAACGACCGGTTGCAATTCATCAACAAACCACATAGGCCAAGAATGGCAACATACATCCAACAACGCATAATTTTCATCACTTGTTACATTATTACTAGATGCAAAATTATGAAAAAAGGAACGTATATCAAAAGAAAATGTAAAAAATGTGTGCTAACAGAAGTTACTGATAGGTGATTTTTTGTATTATCTGCCCCGGATCGATGATAGAGATTCTGATTACGTGTTGACTTCTGCCGGCGTCGAGGGGCAACGTTACGACGAACTCCTTACGGTTCTCGAGCACCTGCAGTTTCCACTCCTCACCCCATTCCTTGAACACATTCTCGCAGACCACAGCCTCCCCATCATCGACAGCGACAGAGAACCGATTGCTCCGGTCGGCGGCGACGGGCCACATGGGAACGACAGAAATACAGAGTCTTACGGAATCGGCATCCAAGGACAGGCTGTCGGACGGAATGGGAATGTCGATGCCATGTTGCACCCGCACGTCATCCAGCGGCTGTCCCATCTGGAGAGCCTTCCAGTCGGTGCCAATGCCCTCGAGCAAGCGGAAAGGCGCTGACAGGGTCAACGAGGTAAGGTTTATTTTGTGCAGCAGTTCCGGATGCCTTTGGTTGTCGGGCAATCTGTATGCATCGGTGGGCTTGTCGCTATACTGCGGCATCTCGTGGTACCGTGCCGTATAACCAGGCGGCACCTCCGAAATCATCTGGTTCCACTTGCCCCCGAGCTGGGAGTTGTACCGCTCACGCAGGGTTTCTATCTCGCGGCAAGCCGCCTTCGACAGTTCCGCATAGGTTGCATCCCCCGTTTCGTGATTGGCCTGGGCATAGAGGAACTTACGATTCATCTGGCAGGCCGAATGAACGGCATATCCCAGCATCTCGAAGAAGACCGTACGCAGTTCGGGCGACAAGGTACGTTCTATGGAGTCGTAGGCCGCACAGATATCCTGATAATCCTTCAGCCGCTTTTGTGCCGTTCCCGTCTGGAAGGAGAAATCGGTGTCGTGCAGACGGGCGTTCTCAGGGTTGTCCCACTCTATCTCGTAGCCCATGAACTCGGGCTTGCGGTCCCAGGCCAGACGATAATAGTTGTCAAGAATAAAGCTGAGCATCGCGCGATGCTCTTGAATATCAAAGAGACGCGCCAACCACTCGGTTTGGTAGGAATTCGCATTGTCGTACGAGAATGCCTGGAAGTCGTATGCCATGTCCATGAACATCTGCATCTCTATCTCCATCGGTTTGATGTCGCCCACATTGAGCAACCAATAGCGGTCGGCTCCGGCTGTATAAGCCTTGAGGAGTTCTTCATACATCAGCATGGGTGCAGTGGTGGCAAGCCAAAGGTTATCGTGAGGCGTACCGAGATAGGATATATGATAGTAGACACCGCAACGTCCTCTGCGCCGTTGCTCCTTGGGATTGCTGACACGCTTCATGTAGCCATAGTTGTCGTCGGGCCATACGAGGGTGATGTCTTCGGGCACGCGCAGCCCTGCGTCATAGATGTCGAGCGTCTCCTTATAGGGCACAAAGATCTGTGTTATGTCCTTGGTACGTTTCTTCTTGTATTTCCGCAATATCTTACGCTGCTTGGCAATGACATCCGTCAGCGTACGGGCACGGTCGGCGAGGTCGGTACTGCCTTTCATGGCTTCGTCGTGCAGGCCGCGCATGCCCATGGTGTAGATGTTGTCATACTGGGCCGTCTCGCGGATGCGGTTGTCCAGTTTCTTCAGTATTGTTGCCCGGTTCGTTTCATAGTCCCATTCGCCATCGCGCGACTTATCCCATTCGGAGAGGGCCGCATTGTTGAAGAGCAGCGGTTCACAGTGGCTGGTAGTAATCATGATGCCCCATTTGTCGGCCACGCGCTGGCTCTCGGGATGACTGTAGAAGGCACCCGTACAAGTGTGCATGGCCGGTGCCAGCATGTTACCCTTCAGGCGGAGTATCAGTTCACAGACGCGGTCGTAGGTTTTGGGACCGATATCGCCCAGCTTGCGTTCATAATTCTCTGCCGCCCATGTCTTCATGCCCCAGTCTTCGTCGTTGATGAAGACGCCACGGTATTTTATACTGGGCGACGGACTTACAAAGTTCTCGCCATAGCCATAGACTCGCCTGTTTGTCCGGTCGATGGGGACATCAGCAAACCAATACCACGGACTGACACCGATGGCCTCGCTGACGTGGAAGACTCCGTAGGCCAGGCCTCGGGCATCAGAACCCGTGATGCAGAGCTGGCCCTCCTTGGTGTCTATCGCAAACCGTTCCCAAGTGCCTTGCAGTTCGCCGTGCCGATGCGTCTGCTTGGTCGTACCGATGCTGACGCAAGGACCACCGACAGGGTGCGAGGCAACCTGGGGCCTTTTGCCCGAAACACGTTCTATATCGTCGGCCAGCACCTGAGCCATGTGCCTCACCAACGGTGCATCGCCCTCGTCGTACACAATGGTTGCCTGGGTCAGGTCCACGGTTTGAGCCGTGGCCCCGACACTCATGACGAGCAGCAGACAGCATATATATAGAACCTTTCCCCTCACTACTTCACCACGACTTTTCTTACCTTACCATCAGCTCCGACTACGATATTCAGACCATGCTGCAGTTGCTGTATGCGCACGCCCGACGGACTGTATATACCCATCGGCATACGTCCTGCAACATCAACGTTGCCGATGCCGTCCAGCAGACTGAGGTTCCTCAGACGGCACTCGGCCAGGAGGAACTCCTGCATGCCGCTGCCCACTTCCTTGAACTGGATGACATAGTTACCTGCCTTCTTCACCTCGAACGACAGCGTCTGGCGAGCAGCAGAGGAGATATTACCGGCTGCATTACCATTGATGTTGGGTTTGGCCGTCAGCGTGGCCGACGACTTGAGTGCCGTACCGCTGCTGTTCAGTATCTTGGCTTGGTAGGTGGGAGTTCCCTTCCATGCGGCCATCACAAATACCAGTTCGTAGTTACCGGGTTGCAGGGTCAACGGATATGCCGTCTGACGGCCGTACTCAGCACTGGTGGTACGCCAGTACAAGGCTTTGCCCTGATAGCCGGTCAAGCCCGAGAAGGTACGTGGTCCGCTACCATTCTGCGTAGGATAGTTGCGCACGTCATTCCCGTCTGTGGTGCGCCAGCCAACGGGCAGTGCACCTGCAGCCACATCGGTGAAGTCAAGTTCGTATATGGCTGATGTATCGTAGAACATGGGCTGGATGACCATATTCTCATCGGGCATCGTGAATGCCACCTCGGTAGCTCCTTCCTCGAAGTCTATGGTCCGGCCCTGTGTGAAGAAGACGGAGTTGACGACGTTCAGTGCCTTGAGGCCATAATAGGTGTCGGGGACAATGGTCAGGTGAACCGTCTGGCCTGCAGCTGCCGAATCAACGTCGGCGGTGACCGTACCGAAATCGGCCTCGCGCACGGTTACGGCAAACTTCTCTCTTTCGGTACCCACAGGTTCGTAGGTCACCTGGTCGATAATCATCTTCACACTGCCGATGTTCGTGAGTATCATCGTATTGGCACCTGCCTTGAAGGTAGCCGTAACGACGGCCTCGCTCCATTCGTTCATTCCGACCTTCTCGAACTTGATGACCTGCGACTTGCCATTGACGGTGGCACGCATCTGCCCGGCCTTGCTACTGTTGCAGTAGCGCACCACGATGTTATAGTCGCCAGCCTCAGCGAGGTTCAACTGATGGCGCAAGGCAGCACTCGTCGATGCCGGCATGTCCACGTAGCCCATTCCGGCAAAATCGCGCAGGTCCTGTGCCCACCAACCCGAATGGGTCAGGGCGATATTGGCTCCCTTACGGTCCATATTTTCGGCCTCGATGGTGATGGGACCCTTGTAGGGCTCGGGCTGCTTGGGCTGTTCCAGAGCCTCGGCGGGCAGGACATCGGTCAGGCGATCAGTAGCTTCACCTACGCAATCCACACGTACGATGGCCGGACCCATGTGTCTGACATTGAACGAGAAAGTCTTATTCTCAGCATCATATTTTTCGCCGCTCAGACTGGCAGCATGACTGGTTGCGCCGGTTGTGGGACGGGTCAGTTTGCACGTCGGCTGAGCCGTGACACCGGTGATGGTCACCATGTCGGTCTGCTGCGTGAGGCTGTCGCTGCGATAATTGTTCAGGTAGAAGTCGATGTGGTCGGCATACTCACGGATGATGCCGCTGGAGAGCTTTCCATAGGTGAGTTTGAGCGTATCGCAGGTGTTGTACTGCAAGGGTATTTCTGCCTGGGCCGACTTCTTGCCATTCAGATAGGTATAGGGGGTATAGGTTACGAGCTGGTTGCGGAAGCGATTCACGTAAAGGTCGCCTTTCGACACCTCGGGATAGAGTTTATTGAACTCATTCACCTTCTTTGCCAGCGTGTTCCACCTTGCCGAGTATTTCGACTTCTGCACCTGCACGGGTATGGCCTTGGCAGCATCGTCGTAGAGGCCCGTCACCATGGGTATGGCACCATATCGGCCGGTCGACTTGAAGTAGCACAGATTGTTCTGCCATTGACCGTAGTTCCACGCGCCTTCCTTTTTCTGGTTGGCGGGGTCGGTCTGCAGGTAGAGTCCGTCGTAGAGGTTGTCCCAGACACGGAAGTCGTCATTGGTGTCGTGCAGGATGACCACCTTGGTCTTCTCCACCACCTCTTGGCGCGAGGGAATGTACATCGAGCCGTCGATAATGCGACGCCACATATCTATCCAGATACCTTTGAAGTTGGGGAAGGTGCCCCAGTTGCGACGCGTGTAGCCATCCACCTGGCTATCGTTCAGATTCTGGAAGTCCTCGGTCCATATCAGTTCCGGACCGTCCCATACGGCACCGCCGTTGACGCACGTCTGCTCCATCACCGTACCGATGCCGGCACTGCCCGGATACTTGCATTTGTTCTCACCCACCAGCTTTGCCGTCATGTCGTTCCATCCGCAGTTGTCGTAGCGCACGCCATAGTTTGTGGTCAGGCCGCTGACGAAGGGGCCCCAGCAGACGCTTTCGTTGTTGTAGAAACTGCTGGCATGGGTATATTTATAGAGGAAGAGGATGGCCTCTGGGTATTTCTTACAAGCATCGAGGAAACGCGGTTCCAACTTCAGTTCGGCTATGGGGTCGGTATTGAAGTGATAGAAGCCACCACACCAGCTGACGGTGAGGAAACCGCCATAGCGGTGTGACATCTCCACCAACTTGGCAAACAGGGCCCAGCGACTGGCCGTCGTCGTGGAACTCTTGTCGCCTGGCTCTCCGAAGCCCCAGAACTGCTCGGCATAGTTCCAACCGAGGAAATTGGGAAAGGTCTTGAAGAAATACTCAAACGTCTCCAGGTCGTCGTCCTGGATGTGGGTGTGTCCGCCACTGGCAGGCTGGCAAGTAAACCACAGACCATTCTGCTGGCACACCGTAGCCCACGACTTGTAGGTGCGTACGGCATTGCGGGGCATTCTGTACATGCCCGTCTTCGTGTCGAACTGGCACGACAGGCTCAGGTTCATGCAGACAAAGGGCTTCACGTCCTCTGGAATCAGGTCGATAATCTTTTGCGGGTCGGCCGAGTTCCACACGTCGATATGCACAAGCCACAGCGGGTGGCGATTGTCGATGGGACGGCGCTCCTGGGCCGCCATGTGCTGACCTGCCAACAGCAGGCACACGAGACAGATGCGGTAGAGATACTTGCTCATTTTTTCCATGTTTTTTAGATTTTATGCTGCAAAGATACAAAAGATTGCAGAACATCCATGGCGTTTTTCGTTTCGTATATTATATAAAAACGTCTCAAATACCGATAATCTATTGAACGACTTTCTTACCGTTCACGATATACACACCCTTCTGAGTCTTGGCCACGCGACGACCGCTCAGGTCAAAGATGGCACTTCTCATTCTCTCACTCTCTCCATCCCTCATTTTCTCAATGCCCGAGGCTTCGTCGAAGCTGACACCCAGGACGCGCGAACCGGCACTGCCATTCGCCACCTTGAAGTAGCCGCGGAAGGCAGGCAGAGTGGCGGCTGTGGTGACAACCTTCACGAACTCGCCATTGTTGTAGGCATAGTAGCTGTAGGTGGCATCGCTGGCAGGAACACCTGTGGGAGCCATCGTACCGACGAACTCAGCGTCGCTTGCCTCTACGGACAGGATAGCAGGCGTGGCAGGCACGGAAACGTCGCTCAGGGACAGACTCATCGAAGTGGCCGTGGGAACCAACAGGTACGGTGTATTGGCCTCGGGAGCTTCAACAGGAGTAAAGTGTAGCGTGCTGCCGTCGAAACTGCTCAGGGCATAGAACGTGCCCATTACGGCGGCCTCGGTGTTGCCGATTGCGAAGGGCAGGCATACGGTAGTCGTCTTTCCGGCAGCAAGGGCACGCTGGTAGGTAGCCACAGATGCCGTGAAGTCGGCAGGAGCCTTGAAGGCATAGCCATCGGTCAGGACAAGGGCTTCGCAAGCGTCATCCACTATCACATTCGCGGCATTACTTAGCGAGCCCGCATTGGCCACGAAGAGGGCATTGGGGTTGGCGGTCGTCAGTTCGATGGCGTCGGTGTTTGTCAATCCTGTGGCATCGTAACCTGTGGCAGCGGCATCGGCCAAAGCGGCTGTGACGGAAGGCAACGGATGGCCTACGCCCGTCAGCGAATAGTCGGTGGTTTCCGTTCCATCCATGACAGAGATACTCTCCACGAACACCTCCTTGCCCCAGTAGGGTTTCACGCCGACCAGATGGAAATGCGAGATTCCTTGTTCCTCCATGAATGCCGGGATGTCCAGCTCCAAGGTTTCGACGTTGGTTGTCTTGTTGGCCAGACAGGTTTCCGGCTTCACGTCCTCGGTCTCCTCTCCCACTTTCTGGTGCCAGTTGTAGAACAGACGAATTTCGCCATAGCCCCGGATAATCAGTTTCTTATAGTTCGTCAGGTCTACATAGCGTTTCGATCCGCCGATGCCATCGCCGCCGTAGACCACGCTGCCGGTCAGCACGTTGAAGTTCTTCTGGCACTCCCACGAATTGATGTCGCTGCCCGTACCGGCGTCGTTGTCGCCGTCGGCACTCCAGTTCTTGAAGGGCAAGGTCGTGACGTCGGTACCCTTCATGGCACCAATGAGTTTCAGTTGCCAGGTGATGCCGGAGATGGTGGCGGCCAGAGTGGTTGCCTTGCCTGCTTCCGACTTCCACACGACCTTCTTGATGGTCTTGCCCGTAAACCGATTCGTGGCGTTGGCGTCGGTCGTGCCTCCCCATCTGGAGTAGTACCAACTCTGGTTCTCTACCGAGCAGACTTCGTCCTCGTAGAAGTACAAGCGGTCTATGATGTCAGCATCGCCGCTCCGGTTGATAATCAGTTTGTCGAGATATTGCAGGCTGACGGGAACGGCAAACGTCAGTTCGAGAGTTCCGGCCGTTCCGTTGGTGGTGAGCGCACCGGTGCTGGCGTCAAACGACAGACCGCCGCTTGTCCTCAGCATGGCAAGGTCGGTGTCGGCCTTACCGAAGTCATCGAACACCAGGTCGTAGCCCGCAGTCTTGTCGTAGAAGACGGGCTGGATGGTAACGTTCTCGTCGGGCATGGTGAACGTCACACTGTTGGCACCGCTCTCGAAGGGGATGGTCTTGCCCTGAGTGTAGAACACCGAATTGACCACGCGCAGTTCCTGCAGGCCATAGCCTTCGTCGGGGCTGACGGTCAGTGTGACGGTCTCGCCCTCGGCTGCAGTGGCCTTGTCGGCTACGATGCTGCCGTGCTCGCTGGCCTTCACGGTTACGGCATAGGTCTCAGCCGCCGTGCCAACTGGTTCGTATATCACCTGGTCTACCTTCATCGATATGCTGCGACTGTTGGTCAGCACGAGGGTATTCTCGCCGGCCTTCAGCGTTGCCTTGATGCTGGCCTTTCGCCAGTCGTTCTTGTCAGCCTTAGCAATGGTCAGTGTCTTTGTCGTCCCGTTCACTACGGCAGACATGCTGCCAGCCTTGTCGGAATCACAGTAGCGCACATAGATGTTGTACTCTCCGCCAGCGGACAGCGTCAACTTGTGGCGCAGCGAAGCAGCACTGCTTGAGCCTGTCTCCACGTAGCCCATGCCAGCAAAATCCTTCATGTCGGGCACATAGTAGCCCGAACTGGTCAGGACCACATTCTGCACACTCTTGTAGTCCATGTTTTCGGCCTCTATCACCACCGGTCCCGTATAGGCAGCAGGCTGCAGGGGAGTGGGCAGCGCCGTCGTCGGCAGGGTGTCGGTCTTGCGGCCCGTGGCGTCTCCGCTGCAGTTGACCACCACCTCTACCCCACCGCAGTGACTGACGTTCAGGGTAAATGTTCCCGTAGAGGCGTCCCATGCCTCGGTGTGTGTTCCCGTCTTGGCCGTGCTGTGGGCCGTCACCTTGTAGGTGGGCTTCGCACTGCATCCGCCGACCTTTATCTGGTCCACACGCAGGGTGGTCGTGTCGTTGCGGAAGTTGTTCAGATAGAAATCGATATGGTCGGCATACTCTCTGACGTAGCCGCTCGACAATTTGTTCCACGTCAGGGTCAGTTCGTTGCAGGTGTTATACTGCAAGGGAATGACCGCCGTAGCTGTCGTCTTGGCGTTCATGTAGGAATACGGCGTATAGGTCACCAGGCGGTTGCGGTAACGGTTGACGTAGAGGTCGCCGGTCGACACCACGGGGTACCGGGCATTGAAGGCGGACACCTTGGCCGACTGCGAGGCCCACTTCGACGACTTGTTCACCTTGAGGGGAATGGCCTTGGCCACATCATCGTAGAAGTCGATGACCATGGGTATGGTGCCGTAGCGGCCAGTCTTCTTCAGGAAGAGAAGGTTGTCCATCCACTGACCGTTGTTGCGGTTGAAGGGGTCGGTCTGCTTGTACAGTCCGTCGTAGAGGTCGCCCCATGTGGCATACTTGTCCTCGTCGTTGCCGCTGGTAACGTTGTTCCGGATGGCAATCTTGACGTTGCCCACCACCTCTTCGCGTGTGGGGATATACAGGGTGCCGTCGAGAATCTTTCGGAACATATCGAGCCATACGCCGTTGAAGTTGGGGAAGGTGCCCCAGTTGCGACGTGTGTAGCCGTCGACCGTGGTGTTGCTCAGGTTCTGGAAGTCCTCGGTCCATATCAGTTCCGGACCGTCCCAGACGGCACCGCCGTTGACGCTCGTCTGCTCCATCACCGTACCGATGCCGGCAGCGCCGGGGTATTTCTTGCCATTGTCAGAGCCGAGCAGCGACTCCATTGCACCGTTCCACCCGCAATTGTCGTAGCGCACGCCATAGTTCTTGGCCAGTCCGCTGACGTAGGGGCCCCACGTCACGCTCTCGTTATTGTACCAACAGGAGGCCGTCGTATATTTGTAGAGCCACAGGATGGCCTCGGGATAGTTCTTACAGGCCTGCAGCAGGTTGGCGTTGCGCTTCATCATGCCAATGGGATTGAGGCCGTGGCTCCAGATGTTGCCGCAGAACGATACGGTGAGGAAACCACCGTAGCGATGCGACATCTCCACCAGCTTGGCAAAGAGGGCGATGCGCGAAGTCTGCGTGCTCGAACTCTCGTCGCCGGCCTCATCGAAGCCCCAGAACTGCTCGGCATAGTTCCAGCCGAGGAAGTTGGGATAGGTCTTGAAGAAATACTCAAACGTCTCCAGGTCGTCATCCTGGATGTGGGTGTGTCCGCCGCTGGCCGGCTGGCAGGTGAACCACATTCCGTTATGCTGGCACACCGTAGCCCACGACTTGTAGGTGCGGACGGCATTGCGCGGCATCTTATACACCTTCTTCTCGGTGTCGTACTGGCACGACAGGCTCAGGTTCATGCAGACGTAGGGCTTCACGTCCTCGGGAATCAGGTCGATAATCTTCTGCGGGTCGGCCGCATTCCACACGTCGATGTGAATCATCCACAACGGGTGCTGCGAATCGATGGGGCGGCGCTCCTGGGCCGCCATGTGCTGACCTGCCAACAGCAGGCACACGAGACAGATGCGAAAGAGATACTTGCTCATTTTTTTCATGTTTTAAAGTTTTTATGGCGCAAAGATACAAAAGATTACAGACAGCCAGAGAGGTTTTTCGTTTCGTATACTATATAAAAATGTCTCAAAAACTTATTACAAGCGAAAGGGGGCCGTGTCGGTGATTCGACACAGCCCCCATTTCACTTTTAATTAACCAGGAAATTACCAATCCATAGCGGATTCGTCAACTCCAAAGACATCCTCGTGGGCACCAGACAGGGTGCCACCCTCTGAATAGTCCAATGCGTCACTCAGGTCCTGAGACAGGGCCAGCATTTCCTCGCATTCAGACTCTATCACCATCATGTCGGGACTGATATATGTTTTTTTCATCTTATGGTTCCTCCTTTTCTTTACTTAATAACTTTCTTACCGTTCACGATATACACACCCTTCTGAGCGGCATTCACGCGGCGACCGCTGAGGTCGAAGATGGTGTTGCTCTTGGTCTCGTTTTCTACAGTGCTCAAGGTCTCAATGCCCGTGGCAGCGTCCTCGAAGCTGACGTTCAGGGCACGACTACCGGCACCGCCGTTGGCAACCTTGAAGTAGCCGCGGAAGGCGGGCAGCGTGGCGGCTGCGTCTACAACCTTCACGAACTCGCCGTTGTTGTAGGCATAGTAGCTGTAGGTGGCATCGCTAGCGGGAACGGTGGTTTCGGCCATGGTACCGATGAACTCAACGTTGCTTGCCGATGCGGCCAGGCTTGCAGGCGTAGCAGGAACAGCCACGTCTGCGCCATCCAAGCCAAGCGAATAGGACGAGGCAACCACAACGTACGGGGTGTTGGCTTCGGTAGCGTCTACAGAGGTGAACTGCAGGGTGCTGCCATCGAAGTTGCTCAGTGCGTAGAAGGTACCGATATTGGCGACCTGATCGCTGTTCAGTGCGAAGGGCAGGCATACGGTCACCGTTTTGCCAGCAAGTGCGCGCTTATAGCTAACATGTGCTGCCGTGAAGTCGGCAGGAGCCTTGAAGGCAAAGCCGTCGGTCAGGAAGAGGTTGTCGCAAACGTCGTTTACGATAACGTTCTCCGTATTGGCCAGCACGTCAGCGCCCTTGGCAATGAAGAGAGCGTTGGGGTTGGCAACACTCGTCAGGTCAACATCGGTGCCCGTAACGCCGGTAGCGTCGTAGCAGGTGGCATCGTCATCGTTCAGGGCATCTGCCAAAGTGTAAGAACCAGTAGCCTCACCAACCAGGATGTATTTGCCAGTAGGTGCGTATTCAACGGGATTACCCTTACACATGTAAGCCATCGAAACAACGGCTGCAGGAGCACCCCAGTCATTGGCAGCCTTGACGCCCTTCAGATACTTATAACCAGAAACTTTTGCAACATAAGTACCTACACCAGTAATCTTAACGGCTGCTTCAAAATCCGCTTTCTTGTAATCAGCAATAGGATAAGCATACAGCGTCTTTACCGAACTTGTAGCATCGTCCCAGATCCATACGCGGAGGCCTGCAGAATTGTCCGTAGCGGTCGTTACATTGAAGCAAATGTAGTCATAACCGTCGATGTCAACATGCGTGGCTTCATTACTGCCGTCGCCATCACCGAAAGCCTGACCCTGAACGGCAAATTCCTTCGGATAGACAACTGTGCTTGCCCAACCAGTGTTCGTGCCTGTCAAATCCTTCACGTCGGTGGTTCCGGCGGGAGCCTCAACAGCCGCTGTTGCCTCAATATAACTTACATTCGGACCTTCGAGATAAACGCTCGAAACAGTGACATCGCCAGTTACGTCATTAGCACCAGAGAGACGGATGGTCTGAACGTTTGCCAGATCCCCCGCCGTAGTATAGTCTGCCAAATTAATGCTTACTGTGCCAGCGGCAACTGGATTGATGGTCACCTGGGCTGTACCATTCGTAAACTTCAGGATTACGCGGAAATGGTCGGCTGTACCAGCGGTGGTAACCAGATTCAACGTGGTATAGGCAGAATAGTTGCCGCTACCGAAGAGTTGAATTGAGTTCCAAGATGTTGCAGTCCATCCAAAAGTGTTAGTTTCGGCAGCCCAACTTGCGTTACCGTCAATATCAGTAATTGCAGAAAGGTCGGCCGCCAAGGTCTTGGTGGACTGATACTCTAAGTACACTTCCTTAACCTTGAAAGAGGCAGGAGTCTCTTCACTCCAAGAGCTACTCTGGGTATCTGAATTGTTGCTACCAGACAAACAAATTCTAGTCACATTATTCAAGAAATCTACATTTCCCTCCAGGGTGAATTCATTAACGCCAGTCTTGTCGCAAATGAACGTATTGCTGTGATCAGAATCATCACCACTATATACCAGAACGCGGAAGAAATCGCAGTTATTCAGTTCGTCAACAACAACGACCAACTTCTCCCACTTGCGCAGGTCGCCCTTCGGCAGACCGATGGCATCAAGGTTGGGGCCTAACTGGTTACCCCAGGGTGCAGACCATTCGAATGAAACATCCGTTCCGTCCCATTTGTCTCCATACTGACTCAGGTCAGCATACACTTTCTCGGCATTTGCCGCTCCCACTCCGGCAACGAGCATTACCAGCGTGAGCAAAAGTATAGAAATTTTTCTCATAATTGTTTTTAGGTTAAATATTATATGAATGTATTTTAATCCTCGAAGTCGTCATCCTCGTTGTTGCCCCAGATGTCCCAGG
>CAMOUQ010000002.1 GCA_946626595.1 uncultured Prevotellaceae bacterium
TGGTCTGGCGCTGGCGGGGCAGTTGGCGTTCAATCTGCATGATGTCGTCGGAGAAGCCCATGTCGAGCATGCGGTCGGCTTCGTCCAGGATGAAGAACGAGGCGCGCGAGAGGTCGATGTTGCCCAGGGAGATGTGGCTGATGAGCCGTCCGGGGGTGGCGATGATGATGCTTGCGCCGGACTGGAATCCGCGTCGCTCCTGCTCGTATCGGATGCCGTCGTTGCCTCCATAGACGGCGACGGAGCTGATGTCGTCGAGGTAGTAGGCGAAGCCTTGCATGGCTTGGTCGATTTGCTGTGCCAGTTCGCGCGTGGGGGCCATGACGATGCAGTTAATGTGGTCGCTGGGGTAGTTGCCGTCGCTGAGCATGGAGAGCACGGGCAGCAGGTAGGCTGCGGTCTTGCCGGTTCCCGTCTGGGCTACGCCTATGAGGTCGCGCCCCTGCAGTATGGGGGGTATGGCGTGTTCCTGGATGGGGGTGGTGTCGGTGAAGTTCATATCGTCGAGGGCGTCGAGTACGCCGTCGCATAGGTCTAAGTCGTAGAAGTCCATGTAGTATGATTGTGAAATAAGAATTAAGAATTAAATTGGGAGATTAATTAAAAATTAAGAATTTATCGGGGTGCTCTTTTGTAGAGGTAGTAGGCTATGAAGGCGAAGACGATGTTGGGCAGCCAGACGGCAACGGCTGGGGGCATGTTGGCGTTGACGGCAAAGCCGGCTGCCACGGCCTGGAAGAATACGTACGACAGGCTGAGCACGAGTCCCACGCCGAGGGAGAATCCCATGCCTCCCTTGCGCTTGCGGCTGGAGAGGGAGACGCCGATGACCGTCATGATGAAGGCGGCAAAGGGGGATGCAAAGCGTTTGTGGTACTCGACCTGGTAGGGTTTGACGTTGCCCGTTCCGCGTATCTTGGCGCGGCCGATGTATTCGAGCAACTGGCTGTTGGTCATGGTCTCCTGGAAGTATTTTGTGGAGAGGAAGTCGGAGGGTTCCATGACGATGACCGAGTCGATGAGGTCGTGGTGGGTGATGATTTCGCGCATGCCGTGCATGTCGCGGATGGTGGCGTTGCGCACCTTCCAGTGGAAGCGTTCGCTGGAGAGGGTGTCGTAGGTGATGGTGGAGGCTGTGAGGTGCGACACGAGTTTCTTCTTTTCGAACTTGTCGAGCTGGAATCGGTAGCCCGTCTTGGTGGGTGCGTCGAAGTGTTCCACGAAGGCTATGACGCCGGTGTCCACCTGCATCTGCACGTTGTCGGCGTAGGTGGCATTCTTCTTTCGGCTCTTGAATTGGTTTTCGAATTCCAGTCGTTCTACGGAGCCTGGCGGTATGATTTCGGAGCCCAGATAGAAGCTGATGACGGCTATGACGGCTGCGCTTATCATGTAGGGGCGCATGAGCCGGCGCAGGCTGATGCCGGCACTGATGATGGCTATGATTTCGCTGTTGCCGGCCAGCTTGGAGGTGAAGAATATGACGGCTATGAAGACGAAGAGTGCCGAGAAGAGGTTGGCGTAGTAGGGCATGAAGTTGAGATAGTATCGGGCTATCTCGGGCCAGGGCGCACCGTTCTGGGTTATCTTGTCGATGTTGTCGTTGTAGTCGAACACTACGGCGACGGTGATGATGAGCAGCATGGAGAAGAAGTACGTGCCCAGGAACTTGCCTATGATGTACGTATCTATGCGCTTCAGGAATGGGGGACGGAGGCTCAAAATGTTAAAATGTTAAAATGTTAAAAGGTTAAAGGGTTAAAAGGTTAGAGGCGGTTGGTGACGCGGCGCATCATGATGCTCTTCCAGGTGGAGAATGTGCCGTCAAGAATGTGGCGGCGGGCTTCGCCTACGAGCCAGAGGTAGAAGGCGAGGTTGTGGAGGGTGGCTATTTCCAGTGCCAGGAGTTCCTGTGCCTTGAAGAGGTGGTGCAGATAGGCGCGTGTGTAGAAGGTGTCCACCGATGCGGTGCCGTTGGGGTCGATGGGTGAGAAGTCGTCGGCCCACTTCCGGTTGCGCAGGTTCATGATGCCTTCGGAGGTGAAGAGCATGGCATTGCGGCCGTTGCGTGTGGGCATGACGCAGTCGAACATGTCGACGCCGCGCTCTATGCCTTCGAGCAGGTTGGCCGGTGTGCCCACGCCCATGAGGTATCGGGGGCGGTCCTGGGGCAGAATGTCGTTGACCACTTCTATCATTTCGTACATGACGTCTGTGGGTTCGCCCACGGCCAGTCCGCCTATGGCGTTGCCGTCGGCCTCCTTGGCTGCGATGTATTCGGCCGACTGCTGGCGGAGGTCCTTGTAGGTGCAGCCTTGCACGATGGGGAAGAGGCTCTGCTGGTAGCCGTATTTGGGCTCGGTCTCTCGGAAGCGTTGTATGCAGCGGTCCAGCCATCGGTGGGTCAGTCCGAGGCTCTTTTTGGCGTAGGCGTAGTCGCTGGTGCCGGGTGGGCATTCGTCGAGGGCCATGATGATGTCGGCGCCGATGGAGCGTTCGATGTCCATGACGCGCTCGGGTGAGAAGAAGTGGCGCGAGCCGTCGATGTGGCTTTGGAAGTAGCAGCCCTCCTCCTTCAGCTTGCGTATGCCGGTGAGGGAGAATACCTGGAAGCCGCCGGAGTCGGTCAGCATGGGGCGGTCCCAGTGGATGAAGCGGTGGAGGCCTCCGGCCTGTTCCAGTATGTCGGTGCCGGGTCGGAGGTAGAGGTGGTAGGTGTTGCCCAGGATAATCTGTGCCCCGACCTCTTCCTTGAGGTCGCGCTGCAGTACGCCCTTGACGCTGCCCACCGTGCCTACGGGCATGAATATGGGGGTTTCTATCTGTCCGTGGTCGGTGGTCAGGAGTCCAGCCCGGGCGTGGGTTTTATCGTCGGTCTTCAGTAGGTTGAATGTCATCTTACTTTTCTTTATTCTCGGTGATGTCAAAATTGACGGCGTCTTTCACTTTCTCCTGCAGGAGGGCATAGTCGAAGACCTCCTTGACGTCCTCGACGTAGTGGAACGATACGCCGTGGAGGTACATTTCGGGTATCTCCTCGATGTCCTTGCGGTTCTCGCGGCAGATGATGATTTCGCGTATGCCGGCGCGCTTGGCTGCCAGTATCTTTTCCTTGATGCCTCCCACGGGCAGTACGCGTCCGCGCAGTGTGATTTCGCCGGTCATGGCCAGATAGGGGCGCACCTTGCGCTGGGTCAGTGCCGAGGCCAGCGAGGTGGCCATGGTGATGCCGGCCGAGGGTCCGTCCTTGGGTGTGGCGCCTTCGGGCACGTGGAGGTGTATGTTCCAGTGTTCGAAGATGCGTGCGTCGATGCCCAGTTGGTCGGTGTGTGCCTTGATGTACTCCAGGGCCAGCATGGCACTCTCCTTCATGACGTCGCCCAGGTTGCCGGTGATGGTCAGCTGTCCGCCCTTGCCTCGGCTCAGGCTGGTCTCGATGAAGAGTATCTCGCCGCCCACGCTGGTCCATGCCAGTCCGGTGACGACGCCTGCGTTGCTGTTGCCCTGGTAGATGTCGCGGTTGTAGGGTTCCTTGCCCAGGAGCTGGCGGGCGGTGTCGACGTTGATGGTGGTCACCTGCTCGGCGTCTTCCTTGGCTATGCCGAGGGCCACCTTGCGGAAGAGTTTGTTGAGCTGCTTCTCCAGGTTGCGCACGCCGCTCTCGCGTGTGTAGTGTTCGATGACGTATTCTATGGCTGCCTTCTGCATCTTGATGTCGCGTCGCTGGCTGAGTCCGTGTGCCTCCTTGGCCTTCTTGATGAGGTGGCGGCGGGCTATTTCTATCTTCTCCTCGGTGCAGTAGCCGCCCACCTCGATGAGCTCCATGCGGTCGAGCAGCGGGCGGGGTATCTGGCTGACGTCGTTGGCTGTGGCTATGAACATGACCTTCGAGAGGTCGTAGTCCATGTCGAGGAAGTTGTCGTGGAAGGTGGCGTTCTGTTCGGGGTCGAGCACTTCGAGCAGGGCCGAGGATGGGTCGCCGTTCATGGTGCGTCCGCTGATTTTGTCTATCTCGTCGAGTATGAAGACGGGGTTGTTGGAGCCGGCCTTGATGATGTTCTTCAGTATGCGTCCGGGCATGGCTCCGATGTAGGTGCGCCGGTGTCCGCGTATCTCGGCCTCGTCGTGCAGTCCGCCCAGGCTGGCCCTGACGTATTTGCGCTTCAGTGCCGATGCTATGCTGCGCCCCAGCGAGGTCTTGCCGACGCCCGGTGGGCCGTAGAGGCAGAGGATTGGCGACTTCATGTCGCCCCTGAGCTTCAGCACGGCCAGGTGCTCCAGTATGCGCTCCTTGACCTCCTGCATGCCGTAGTGGTCGGCGTCGAGCACGCGCTCGGCGTTCTGTATGTTCAGGTTGTCCTCGGTGTATTCCTCCCAGGGCAGCTGCAGTATGGTCTGCAGGTGGTTCAGCTCGATGTTGTAGTCGGGGCTCTGCGGGTTGATGCGCTCCAGCTTGGAGAGTCCGTCGAGGAAGGCCTCGCGGGCGTACTGTGGCATCTTCTTGGCCTCCATGCGCTGGCGCAGCTGTTCGGCGTCCTTGGTGGGGCTGGCTCCGCCCAGTTCGTCCTGTATGTTCTTAATCTCCTGTTGCAGGAACCATTCGCGTTGCTGGCGGTTCACCTCCACGTGTGTCTGCTGCAGGATGCGGTTCTTCATGTCCACCAGTGTCTGTGCCGAGTTGATGCACTGTATGAGGCGTGCCGTGCGCTCCTTCACGATGGCCATCTCCAGCATGTCCTGCTTGTCCTCCTCCTGCAGGGGCAGGCAGGTGCAGAGGAAGTCGACCATGAAGACCTCGTTGGAGATGTTCATGACGGCAAACTTGGCCTCGTTGGGCAGGTCCTCGTTGGTCTCGATGTAGTGTATGGCTCGCTTTCGGCTGGTGTCGGCCAGGACGTGGAATTCGATGTCGTTCGTGTCGGGATAGAACTCGGTGAGCTGCTCCACGGTGGCCTTCATGTAGGGTTTGGTGGTCACGGTCTCGCCCAGGCGTATGCGGCACGAGGCCTGCAGTATGACGCTCACCTGCCCGTCGGGCAGTTCGAACAGTTTCACCACGCGTGCCACCACGCCCGTTGGGTAGAGGTCGTCCCGGGTGGGGTTCTCGGTGGCGGGGTTCTTCTGGCAGAAGGCTCCGATGAGCGAGCCCGCCTCGTAGGCATGTCGCACCATCTTGAGCGAGCTTTTCCGCCTGACGGCCACGGGCGACATGACGCATGGGAACATGGTGAGTCCCCTCAGTGGCAGTATGGGCAGTATGGGGGGTATGGGCTGCTCGGTGAGTTGTCGGATATCTCCCTCAAAATCGGCGATAAAGGAGAATGGATTTTGTATCTGTTCTTCGCTCATTTTTACCTATATATAAATAAAAGTGTGCAAAGATACGAAAAAGCCGTCAAAAAAGCAAATAAGTTTGCAAGTTTTCGGATAATAAACAATACACACGCCCACACAGAGGAATCTCGTCGACTGAGAAGTTGTGGCTTCAATGGGACAGGGGACAAGGGGACAGGGGGACAAGCATTTTGGGCGCATACACCTAAATGGGTGTCCGCAGTTGATTACTTGTTTAATCGTTATATGTAAACTTATTTCTATAATATATAAATGTTTTTATATATAAATATTCAGTCAATAATCTATTAAATATACTTAGATAAATTATATCTATATATAATAGTTTGAATAGTAATAATATGTATAAAATTATCGTATAGAAAGAGGGGGCGGTCGTGCATTTTAGTTGTCCCCCTGTCCCCTTGTCCCCCTTGTCACTACGCGAATGAGTATAGGGAAAGGCTGACAGGGACCGAAGAATAGTATAGCCAAGGTCGATACATCACGTTGTGACGGCTTACGCATAACGAAGCGCAGGCCATTGCTACACGAGGCGCAGGCCATTGCTACACGAGGCGCAGACCGGGACATCACGATGCTCAGGCTATTGCAACACGAGGCATAGGCCAGCGCAACATGTAGCGGAAGCCAGGACAACACGAATCTTAAATTCTCTAATTCTTGACGATAATTTTGGCACATTGCCCAAGATTTCGTACCTTCGCGGCATGTTTCGGTTCAAGCAATTCACCATCCTGGACGACCGCTGTGCCCACCGCGTGGGCACGGACGGCGTCTTGCTCGGGGCATGGGCCGATGTCTGTGGGGCACGTCGCATCCTGGACATCGGGACGGGCTCGGGGCTGGTGGCCCTGATGGCTGCACAGCGAAACCCCGTGGCCAGCGTGGTGGGCGTGGAGGTGGATGCCGCCTCGGCCCGGCAGGCACGGGAGAATGTCCTGCGGAGCCCATTCCGGGAGAGGGTGGTGATAGTGGAGGCTGATATCAGGGAATTTCGCACCGAAGAGTGTTTCGACTGCATCCTCTGCAATCCGCCCTTCTTCACCGAGGACACCCTGTCGCCCAATGCCCAGAGGGCGCGTGCACGGCATGCCGAGGGACTGCGTTTTGCCGACCTGCTGGCTGCCGCGTGTCGCCTGCTGTCGCCCAGGGGACGGTTTTATGTAATACTTCCATCGAATGCTGAAACTGAGTTTGTAAACCAGGCATTTATCAGCGGACTGCGGATGGTGCGCCGATGCCAGGTGCGCACCGTGCAGCGCAAGGCTCCGAAGCGCGTCATGATTGCCTTCTCGCGCGAGGGGACCATTGCCCTGGGCGGCGAGGAACTGCTGCTGCAGAATGCCGACGGCAGTCGCAGCACCGAGTACTCCGATTTGACAAAAGATTTCTATCTCTGACCGCCCGTCCGGGGGGCACTTCACTTCGCCTCGGGCTCGCTGAGCTCTCCGGCCAGCGACTGGCCCATCAGTCGGCGCACCTCGGCGCTGGGTAGGCCCTGGCCCAGGAGGTACATCAACTTCGTGGTGGCACACTCGATGGTCATGTCGCCACCGCTGACGACGCCTGCCTTGCGCAGTTGGTTGCCCGTCTCGTAGAGCCCCATTTCCACCCGTCCGGCATCGCACTGCGTGATGTTCACCACCACGCGTCCGGCCTCCGTGGCACTGGCTATGGCATTCAGCAGCCAGGGCTGCTGCGGGGCGTTGCCCGAACCGTAGGTGCGCAGGATGATGCCCCGGATGTCGGGCATCTCGAAGACGTGTTCGATGATTTGCGGCCGTATGCCCGGGAAGAGGGTGATGGCGATGACCGAGTTGTCGAGCTCGGTGTGTGGCCGGAAGGGCTGCAGCGGGTCGGGCCGCAGGATGGCCGTGGGGTGGAAGCAGACGTTGATGCCTATGGTGGCCAGTGGCGGGAAGTTGTAGGAGGCAAAGGCATCGAAGCGTTCGGCACTGGCCTTGGTGGAGCGGTTGCCGCGCAGGAGCTGGTTGCCGAAGCAGACGCACACCTCGGGTACCCGTGGGCGGCCCTGGGCGTCGCAGGCAGCGGCCAGTTCGATGGCGTTGATGAGGTTCTCCTTGCCGTCGGTGCGCAGCACGCCTATGGGCAGTTGGCTGCCCGTGAGTATGACGGGCTTGGCCAGGCCGCGGAGCATGAAGCTCAGTGCCGAGGCGGTGTAGGCCATCGTGTCGGTGCCGTGCAGGATGACGAAGCCGTCGACCTCGTGGTAGTGGCGGGCAATGATGTTCACCAGCTGTGCCCAGTGGGCGGGGCGCATGTCCGACGAGTCGATGGGGGGCTGGAACTGGTAGGAGCGAATCCGGTAGTCCAGTTCGGAGAGTTCGGGCACGTGGTGGCGGACATTGTCGAAGTCGAGTGGCTCCAGGGTGCCGGTCTGTGGGCTTTTCACCATTCCTATGGTGCCGCCGGTGTAGATGAGGAATACGGTGCGCAAGGGAAAATGAGAAATTTAGAAAATGAGAAATTTAGAAAATGAGAAAATGAGAAAATGAGAAAATGAGAAAGGGTTAATTGGCCGTGCCGCCGGTTTCTTCCACCAGCAGGGGTTCGAAGTACATGCCGGGGTGCAGGGGCAGGATGCGGTATTCGGCATTCTCCATCTTCACTACGGAACGCACACTGACGCCGTAGAATACGGCCTGCAGGACGCGCAGGAAGAGGCCGTGGCTGACGGCGAGGATGCGCGAGGGTTCGGACGATGATGGCCGGATGGCGGCCACGGTGCGGTTGAGGAAGTCGGCGGCGCGCTGGGCCAGCTGCTGCATGGTCTCGGCCGAGGGGTCCAGTGCCTGGCTTATCTTGATGTAGGGGCCGCCCGTGTGGATGCCGAAGTTGCGCTCGCGCAAGAGCGGTTCAGGCTCCACCTCCAGGCCGTGCGGCCGGGCTACGATGCGCGCCGTATCGAGGGCCCGCTGCAGGTCGCTGCTGACGATGCGCTCCAGGGGCTCGCGGCTCAGCCGGTCGCTCAGTTCCCAGGCCTGCCGGATGCCCTCGTCCGTCAGGTGCCCGGGCATCTGGCCTTGCAAGACGCGGCGCACGTTTTCCTCCGTCTGTCCGTGACGCGCTATATATAGTAATGTAGGTTCCAATGTTCGCAATCGCAGATTAAATGTGATTTGTGGTGCAAAATTAAGAAATAATTATGAATAATGAATGGCCAATTGTGAATTATTTCTTATCTTTGCAACGCGATTACACGGTCGCACGATGTTGACTAACTAATTTTATTAACCAAAAACATAATTCTTCTTATCATGAAAATGAACAGGAAATTTCTTTTCGCACTCCTCTGCCTGTGCCTGTCCGTGAGCGGAATGCTGGCGCAGAGCCTGTCTCCCAGCACCAAGTGGCACTGGGAGGAGGGTACCATCGTCGTTGACCAGCCTGCACGCCCCGTTGGCCAGCAAAACGTCTTGGGCCTGACTACCCCCAAACTGGATGTCGTCCGGGTGGCCTTCGTCGGCCTGGGCATGCGCGGCCCCGGTGCCGTTGCCCGTTTCTGCTACATCCCCGGTGTGCAGATCGTGGCCCTCTGCGATTATGAGGCCAAGCGCGCCGAAGGCTGCCAGAAGTATCTGCGCGAGGCCGGACTGCCCCCCGCAGCCATCTACAGCGGCGCCAAGGGCTACGAAGAACTCTGCAAGCGCCCCGACATCGACCTGGTGTACGTGGCCACCGACTGGGACCACCACTTCCCCGTGGCCAAGTGCGCACTGGAGAACGGCAAGCACACGGCCATCGAGGTGCCCTCGGCCATGAATCTGGAACAGTGCTGGGAGCTCATCAACCTCTCGGAGCAGAAGCGGCTGCACTGCATGATCCTGGAAAACTGCTGCTACGACTGGTTCGAACTGCGCGCCCTCAATATGGCTCAGCATGGCGTCTTCGGCGAAGTGCTGCGCGCACAGGGTGCCTACATCCACAACCTCGACGACTTCTGGGCATACTACTGGAAGAACCCCGACGGCAGCGACCCCCAGAACCTGCACTGGCGACTGAAGTATAACAAGGAGAACCGCGGCGACGTGTATGCCACACACGGACTGGGCCCCGTGGCTCAGGTGATGGACATACACCGCGGCGACCGTTTCACCACACTCGTGGCCATGGACACAAAGAGCTCGCACGGCAAGGAACTGGTGGAGAAGAGCACCGGACGCCCCTGCGCCGAATTCCGCAACGGCGACCACACCACCACCCTCATGCGCACCTACAACGGCAAGGTGGTGGAGATACAGCACAACGTCATGAGCCCCCAGCCCTACAACCGCCTCTATCAGCTCACCGGCACCAAGGGCTTCGCCAACAAGTATCCCATCTCCGGCTACGCACTGGATGCCAGCCAGTTGAAGGCCTCAGGCCAGCAGCCCCAGGTGGACAACCTCTCGAGCCACTCCTTCCTGCCCGATGCCGAGCGCAAGGCCCTGGAGGAGAAGTATGAGCACCCCATCATCAAGAAGTACGGCAAGATGGCTGCCGAGGTAGGCGGACACGGCGGTATGGACTTCTTCATGGACGCCCGCTTGGTCTATTGCCTGCAGAATGGTCTGCCCCTCGATATGGACGTCTACGACCTGGCCGAATGGTGCTGCCTGGCCGAACTGGGCGCCCTCTCGATGGACCACAACTGCGCTGCCGTAGCCTTCCCCGACTTCACGCGCGGCTACTGGGACGTGCTGCCCGGCTACAAGCACGCCTATGCCACACCCGAGGCTGAAGCCCAGCAGGAAGCCAAGGCCAAGGCCTTCACGGCTGAGCAGAAGAAGATGTGCGCCGAGAAGAAACTCTGGGAGAAATACGACAAGGCCAAGAAGTAATTCTTGAACACATCACCGCACACAAGAGAGAGGGGCTGCGCCGGATATTCGGACACAGCCCCTTCTCTTTTTGTTGCCTGTGCGCATGGTCAGAGGTCGCGCTCTCTGTGCATGGTCAGAGGCTGCTCTGTGCACATGGTCAGAGGTTGCTCTGTGCGCATGGCTCAGTGTTTGTATAGTTTCACGGACTTGCCTCCCCGGCTGACGATGTTCACACCCGGCGACAAGTGCTGTCGGCGAATGCCGTCGAGGTCGAAGATGGTCGGCGAGGCATTGTCGGAGGCGGGCAGGGCAGTGACGCCTACGGTGCCCTCCAGTTCCTGTTGCAGGAGCTTCAGGTCGGAGGTGAAGCCCACGTAGCTGACTACGGAACGCCCCTCGGCATTGGTCGACGTCAGGCCGAACACCGTCTCGCCGGTCAGTTCGTAGCCCTTGTTCTCTTCAATGCTCCAGGCGACCATGATGCGTCCGTCCTTCAAGGTGCGCACGTCTGTGGGGTTGACGATGTTCACCCAGGTCCCGTTGATGTGCCACAGCTGCGAGTCGCCCTTCGTCTTCGACACTTCCGAGGCTACGGCCACCAGATACTTCATACCAGGCTTCAGATATTTCTGTTCCCTGTAGCGGAGGGCTATGTTCTGTGCCCCGGTCTTGGTGATGGTGATGGTGTTGTCGCGACTGCTGTATTTGATGTCGGACGAGCCCAGGCGGTCGCTGACGCGATTGCGGTACCAGTCTACGGCCTTCCAGGTGTAGAGGTTCGTGGGGATAGCGGTCTCCACGTTCACGCTGGTCTGGTGACGCATGCCGAATCCGTCGGTGTAGGTTACGCTGATGTCGGTCTGGCCTTCCGTTGTCCCGGCATGTATCAGTCCGTCGCGCACGTAGGCCACTTGCGGGTTGCTGCTCTCGCATTGCGCTTCGAGGGTGACGAACTGTGAGGTGCCGTCGGCAAGGGTAGCCTTGACGGATAAGGTGCGCGTCTGGCCCAGATAGAGCTTCACGCTGGAGGGCGTTGCCTGTATGCCGGTCGTGGGGCTGCCGGTTTCCGATACGACGAGGTTGTCGTTGTCTATCTTCACCGATACCTCAGTCCCGTCGTATTCCACATCGCGGCTGAAGCGTACCGATTGCCTGATGCCCAGGCCGACATTCTTCGCTGCATCCACCAGCACGATGCGGAACGTACGACTGCGGAGCATGCCGTCGAACTCGCCACTGCGCCGTCCGATGGTGAGCGTCTGTGAAGCATCGTCCCAGGTGAAGGGTATCTCGCTGAAGCGTCCCTGTTCGTAATTGTAGTTGTCACGCTCGTCCTCGTAGAGCGTGAAACTGCCGTCGGCACCTGCATAGATGCGCACCTCCAGGTTGTTCCAGTCGTGCTGCTCGCTGTATTGCACATCGGGCCCCCAGGGAATGATGGTGCCCTGGCGCACGTAGAGCGGCATGAGCGAAAGGTCGACGTCGCGCCGCACCTCCTGTCCGCCCTCGTATTTCTGTCCTGTCCAGACGTCGGTCCAGTTGTCGCCCTTTGGGAGGTAGACGCTCCGCTGCTCGGCCTGCGGCTGCAAGACGGGGGCTACGAGCAGGTCGCGGCCGAACATAAACTCGTCCTTCAGTCCATGCGTGGCCACATCGGCAGGGTAGGCAATGCCCATGGCCCGCATGAAGGAGAATCCCTCGTCATACACGCGGCGGTCGGTGCTGTAGATGTAGGGGAGCAGGGCATAGCGCAGATTGATGTAGCGGTGGATGATGTCGTAGTAGCTTTCGCCCTCTTTGCCAAACTGGTAGATGGCACGGTCGGTGCCCGACCCGTGGCTGCGCATGATGGTGCAGAAGGTGCCGAACTGAATCCAGCGGCAGTAGAGTTCGTTGTAGCTGTCCTGACCAGGCCCATGGAATGAACCGTTGAAGAAACCGCCGATGTCGCTGTTCCAGCTGGGTATGCCGCAGGCCGAATAGTTGAGGGCGGCTGGTATCTGCCTGGCCAGTGTCTCCCACGAAGAGGTGATGTCGCCGCTCCAAGTGCCGGCACCATAGCGCTGCATGCCGATGAATCCGGAGCGAGTCATGATCATCACGCGCTTGGCTTCCGTCAGTTCCGACTTCTGGGCACGGTGGCCGTCGTAGACACCGCTGGCATGCATCAGGGGGAAGACATTGCGCATGGAACGCCACGTGTGGGTGCTCTGTAGCGAAAGCGGATTCAGTGTAGTATTGTCCGCCTCGTCCTTATCCAGCACGATGAAGTCGTTGGTACGTTCCCAGTCTTCGCCACCTTGGTAATGGTCGGGCTCGGACGAATCCACCCAATAGGCATCCACGCCCTTGCTCACCAGTCCGTCGTAGAGGCACTTCCAGTAGTAGTCGCGTGCCGATTGCTGGTACGGGCTGTAGATGGCTACGCCGGAGTTTGGGGGATAGGTAGCCGTGATGATGTCGTTGCCCATCTTCATCAGTTGGTTGTGGGCCTTGAAGTGGGCAAACTGCTTGGTGTCTGGTCCGAAGTTGGCCCAGAAGGAGATGAGCAGGTGGGCACCGTCCTGGTGCAGTCCGTCAATCATCTTGGGATAGTCGTTCTTGAACGTGGGGTTAAGAAATTCCATAGCGTTCCACTGGTTGGCATCGCCCCAGTACTGCCAGTCCTGCACGACGCAGTCGATGGGCACCTGACGCGAGCGATACTTCTGCAGCACGCCCAGTGTCTCCGTAGCGCTCTGGTAGCGCTCCTTGCTCTGGAAGTAGCCGAAGGTCCACAGGGGCACCATCGTGGCCCGTCCCGTCAGTTCGCGTATGCGCTGCACCACCTCGTCGCCATTTTCTGCGGAGCCCACCAGCAGATAATAGTCGACGGCGTGGGCTGCCTCGGTCTTGAACGTAGTGCCCGAGTTGTTGTCGACGAAGTCGCACGGGCCGTACAAGTCCCAGTAGAGGCCATAGCCACGTGTGGAATGAAAGAACGGAATCCACACCGAAGTGTTGTTCTGCACCATGTGGCTGTAGCTTTGGTTGCGGTGATTGAGGTTGCCGTCCTGCACTTGCCCCAGTCCATAGATGGCCTCGTCCTTCACCAGTTGAAACGTCTGTGCGACGTTGTACGGGTCTATGGTGTGCGAGGCGCGTTTGGAGAAGACGGCTTTTGAGCGTTCCTTGATGAGCACGCTGCCGTCGGGACGGAAAAAGGCAAGCAGGCCCGACTGCTTGTTACAGGTTACCATCACGCGGTCGGTCAGCAGGGTGTCGATGCGGTTTCCTTCTCGCTTCGTGACGTTCACCGCCTGGGGCTCCATCGTCACCACTACCTTGGGGTCGGACTTGCCCAGGGCGTCTGCCTTCTGGTACTTTGTCACCCGTACGATTTCGGGCGAATAAAAAGAAATCTCTGTCACGATGCCTCCGGCAGTGACCGAATAGTCCTGTGCCATCAGTGGCATCAGTGTTGCTGCCAATAGGCATGTCAGCATTACTTTCTTCATTTTTTAATAGTGATTTATTTTACAATGAGTTTCTTGCCATTATGAATGTAGATTCCCTTGCGGTGGAAGGTAGCTGGCACAGGCCTTCCGGAAAGGTCGTAGAATGTGGCGGTGCGCTGAAGCGACGGTTGCTCAGGGGCAATGTCTGACAGGGCATCGCTGAGGTCGGAGGTCAGCATGATGCTGCGGAACTCGTCGATCTCCTGCTGACTGACACCGAGTTTCTCTACGAAGAAGGTGTTGAACTTCTCCTTCACGGTCTTGCCACTCAGGCCGAGAATGACGTCGTACATCTCGTTTTGCTTTTCACGAACGCGCAATCCGCCCAGGGAGAAGGTTGTAAGTTCGTAGTTCTTGTTCGACTGGTCCTGCGGCACTCCGAGCAGGCCCTCGAGCAACATGGAAAGCAAACCCGTGCGATCGGCTCCCCAGATGCAGTGGAAATAGACGGCCTTGTGCTTGCGCAGATTCGTCATGATGAGGTCGAATTCCGACTTCCAATGGCTGTAGCTGTCCGTCGAAGAAAGGTTTTCGGGGAAGCAGTCGTTGCCGTTGGCGAAGTAGAAGGTCTTGGTGGCTGGCGTGAATCCGAAGACTGACGTGCCGGCCCCACCTTCGTAGTCGATGCGCAAGTCTATCTCGGCGTCTATGCCCAGCAAGCGCAGACGTTTGATGTCGGCAGCCGTTGCCGTATGGCCGCCGTTCAGTTCGCCGCCACGATATATCAGTCCGTAGCGGACGTATGACCCGTCGGTCGTCTGCCAGCCTCCCAGGTCGCGTATGTTGCTGATGCTGGGGGCGTATATCATGCGCAGGTGGCCGTCGGTGTGGAAGCGCCCCTTGCCGACAAGGTTGTCGCCAACCTTCACTTCGTAGTAGTAAGTGCGTTGTGGCGTCAGGTTGGGGATGTAGAGCAGGCGTCTGTCAGTCAGTCGGGCGTTGAGCACCTGCGGCTGGCTCATGTCGGCATGCTCGGAGTAAGTGATTCGGTATCTTGTGCTGCTGGCGTCGGCAACGGGGATGCCGACGTTGTTGGGCTGGTCGCGGCGTGCTGGCGGTGCCTGGTTATAGTTGCCGATGTGGCTGCTCGTAGTGATTTTGTAGTTCTCCAGGAGCAGGAACCGACGTGCCTGGAGGTTTTCCAGGTTGACGGTGAGGTCCATGTTCATGGGGTCGCAAACGACAAACGTCAGTTGTTCGGCCTTCGTCACAGTCTTGCCGTCGACAGAGGCGTGTGTCCAGGAGTAACGGTCGGGGTCGGCGGTGATGCTTCCTCCGTCCCAGGGCAGTGGGGTGGTGTCGCCCTCCTTATTCCGGATGGCAGAGGCCGGAATGCGGAAGTCGGCGATGTCCTTGCCTGCCTCCGCTACACAGGGCTCTCCTGGATGAATGGTGGAGACGGGGTAGATGGTGGCTGTCTTGTCCAGGATGCTGCCAATGGCATAGAGGCGAAGCGAATCGCTGTTGCTGAGTTCAAAGGGAAGGCATAAGGGGGTCAGCCGACCGGCAGTGAGAGACTTGCGGATGCTGACGGTGGGCGTAGTGCCGTAGAGCAGTTGCAGATGGTCGGCCAGGAACATGTTGTCTGTCTTCTGGGTGGCTTTGATGCGGAAGCCTAATTCCAGTTTGCCGTCGGTCGTTAGGTCGGCCTCCACCACGACTTCATAGTCGCCCTGTTGAAATGCTTTTACGGTAGTTGACTCGTTCATGGGCAGACTGCGGCCGTCGATGGTGGCATATATGTCCGTCTGACTGGTGGCTGCGTGGCGTGCATCGTCGAAGATGCTGGGCACCTGCTGTTGTTTCTTCCCTATAAATATGTATGCGAGCCTGTCGTCCGTTCCGCTTTCGTACTGCTCAAGTGCCGCACTCATGCTTGTCGGACGGTACAGTGCATTGGCACGGAACGTATAGTGACCGGCCGGCATGCCCTCGAGTGTTTGTGACAGAGCGGTGAGGGCGCTGGTGTTGGCGGCATGCTGCAGGCCTGGATTGGGAAGCAGGACGCTGAGGTCGAACTGCCCGGTAACGGTCTCTCCCGTCTTTACCAAATCGAGCAGCGCCGTGTGGATGCGAGCATTCTGCCGGGCTATTTCCTCGTCGGAGACGTCGTCGGCCATGAGTGTTGCCTGCACTTCGCTAAGTACGGCATCGTAGGCACTGCGATCCAGAGCCTGGTTGGCTATTTTCTCGTAGCGACTGATGGCGGACAGGCGGCGTTCCTTTTCGTAGTTCTCGGTCTTGCCGTAGTAGATGAGGTGGAAGTCGTCGGCACGGAACCAACTGCACGAACGCATGCCGATGGTGAGGTTCGGCTCGGAGGGCATGAGGTAGATGGTGACCTCGTAATACTCCTTGAATGTCGACTTTGACTGGGGAACGAAACTGGTCACATACTGGTTGCCATACAGTTCTACGGGCATTTTGGCGCTTGCATAGTTGTTGCTCGAGGCCAATGCACGCAGGCGATATTCACCTGGCTCCATGTTGCCGAGCGTCTGTTCCACAAAGTGTTCGGGACTTCCGAGGACATAGCTGTCGCTATTAGTCCATGTGTTGAACAAGTAGTCGCCGACGGTGCCTTCGGTCGTATATTCGTTCTCGTTCTTCTTCGCTCCGACATCCGTATTCCCGCTGGGATGACCTGCAGCCCAACCGTCGAGTGTGCCCGTTTCGAAGGATGGATTAGTAATCAGGTATGTCACGTCGCTCACGTCACCCCCCTCGCTTTGATAGTACAGTTCGAAGTTGTCGAAGCATGTCCATGTTCTCGATGTGCTGACGCTGCATCGCAGGCCGATGGTCAGATTGCCACGTGTAAGGTGGTTGACCGTGAGGTTGTTCCAGTACTTTCCATTGTTGAAGTACTTGTTGGCATCGTTCATGCTGTTGGGCATCCAATAGTTCTTCCCGCCGACGGAATACTGTGTGCCGCCGATTACATTAGTAGTCTGTGCATCGCGACATACTAAGGCCAGAGGCAATTGTTCGCTATTGGCGTACAGGTATCCCTCCGATTGCTTGACGCTTCCGTTGAGGAAGGCTGTCATGGCCTTGTCGTTTGCGTCCTGACTGCGCTGGAAGCCCTGCACGCGCAACATGTATGTGCCCTGTGGGATGTCGGGTATTGTCTGGTGGAGGTTGTAACTCTTGGAATAGAACTCGGCATTGCCGAAGGTCTGGAATCCGGGCTCTGTACCGTCCCATCCTAAGGCATTGTTGTTGGAGAACGAGGAATTGATGAGCAGGGGAGTCACGTTCAGCTGATAGCCTTTGGCAAGAGTGACTTCGCGCAGGAACGTACATGCCGCCGAGCGCAGATTCAGTACAGCATTGAGTATCTCTGCCTCTGACGTGGCCCCTTCCACTATGCCCTTAGCCATAGCCAATGCCTCCGATATGGCCTGAAGGCTGGCTTCGTCGCTTGCGATATTGGTTTTGTCGTCAATCATTCCCTGAAGCATCTTCTCCAGTGACGTGAAGGCTTGGAATGGGGTCGATATCTTCAAGGCTGTGAGTTCGTCGTAAAGCGAACCTTCGGCAAAACACTTCCAATAGTATTTGCCGGCCGACGAACTGTTGCCCATAGTGTAACTGATGTATTTATCGTTGCCCACACACTGGAACTGGAAACCTTTGCCCGCAGTGTATGTGATGCGCCACAGCCCAAGTCCGTCGCCGTCCTGACCGTAGACATGACTTTTGCCCGAAGGTGCACTCTCGCCAGAGAAGAAACACCATCCAGCACTGTTCAGATAGGGGGCTCCGCCTATGCCGTTGGGAAATGGTTCGTGCAGCCCGTTGAATATGCTGATGCGATATACTTTCTCGTCTTTGTAGGTTATCTGCTCTGCTTTTAGCAGGTAGTAATTGTCTTTGCCGCTACAAATGACCGACGATTCGCCCGGCGACAATACATTTTGCATGGTTCCCTTCGTCCAGTAGGGGCTCAGGTACTTACCATTGTCGCTGTAGGCCATAATGAAATACTGCGACGTCAGGTCGTCCACCCGTGTTAGCTCAACATCTTCGGCAGATGCTGATACTAAAGCCATTACGGCAAGCACGATTGTAAGGAAATGTTTCTTCATGGTATCCTGTATTATTATATATTGTAGTATTCAGTCCACAAAGTTATAGTAAAATAAAGGAATTTACAAATTTTTTCGTATCTTTGCCCCTCGTAAGAAACAAAAACAAAAATGAACCCCAACGAAACGAACAAGACGATATTTAGCCACAACGTGCTGGAGTTCGTGACCGTCGCCGTAGAGTTCTGCGCCTTTCTCGAAAAGTCGCAGGGACGTCCGCGACAGGATTTCCTCGACACACTGCTCAAACTGCTGCCCCTGCTCTACATGAAGGCGCAGCTCCTGCCCGAGGTCGACAGCCAGGGCGACTTCCTGCCACGCGGCAAGGTGACGGAGGACGACTATAACTACGTCCGCCGCACCGTCTATGACATACTGCCCGACGAGGACCAGTATCTCGACGTATCATACGACCGCGATATGGAGACCGACGAGACACAATGGCATTCCGTGTCGGAACATTTGGCCGACATTTATCAACCCGTGCGCAACTTCCTGGCCGTCTATCAGGATGGGGTGGAAGACTGCATGGCGGACGCCCTTTGGGCTCTGCGCGACAGCTTCGAACTCTACTGGGGCGAGGCCGCCGTGAGTGCACTGAAGCGACTGCACGTAATAAGGTATGCCGAACGATGAAGGAATTCTGGGACAAATACGATAAGAAACGCATCAACGAGTTGCCCGTCGTCAGTTTCGGGGGACGCATCATCGTGGTGCAGTCCGAAGCCGAGGCCGACAAGGCCGTGCGCTATCTCCTGGCACAGCCCATACTGGGGTTTGACACCGAGACACGCCCCTCGTTCCGCCCCGGACCGATGAATCCCGTAGCCCTCCTGCAGGTCGCCACACAGGACACCTGTTTCCTGTTCCGCCTCTGCAACATGGGGCTGCCCGACAGCGTCGTGCGCTTGCTCTCAGACCGCGAGGTGCTGAAGGTGGCCCTCTCGTGGCGCGACGACATCGGCCAGCTGCAGCGCCGGCGCCGATTCCGTACGGGCTACTTCTTCGAACTGCAGGAGCACGTCAAGGAGTTCGGCATCGAGGACCTCAGCCTGCAGAAAATCTTTGCCAACGTCTTCGGACAGAAGATTTCGAAGAGCCAACAGCTGACCAACTGGGAGGCTGACGCACTCACCGAGAAGCAGAAACTCTATGCGGCCACCGATGCTTGGGCCTGTCTGCGACTCTACGAGGAACTGAAGCAACTGAAACAAACTGGTGAATGGAAACTACTGAAACATGAAGAACTTATATCTACTGAAAAATAAAGAGGAAAGCCTGCGCCGCTTCCATCCCTGGGTCTTCTCGGGTGCCGTACAGCGCATCGAGGGACAGCCGCAGGAGGGAGAGCGCCTTCGCGTCTTGACCTCGCAAGGCGAGTTCATAGCCATCGGACATTGGCAGATAGGAAGCATCGCCGTGCGCGTGCTCACCTTCGAGGACGAACCCATCGACCGTGCCTTCTGGGTCAGGCGCCTACGTTCGGCCTTGGATGTGCGCCGCACCATCGGATTGGCCGGCAACCCCAAGAACGATACCTACCGACTGGTGCATGGCGAGGGCGATTCGCTGCCCGGACTGGTCATCGACATGTACGGCCGGACGGCAGTCATGCAGGCCCACAGCGTAGGCATGCACGTCGACCGCATGGAGATAGCCCAGGCTCTGAAAGAGGTGATGGGCGACGACCTGCAGAATATCTTCTACAAGAGCGAAACGACCTTGCCCTTCAAGGCAGGATTGGGGCAGGAGAACGGATTCCTCCTGGGCAGTACACCTGAGAATGTCGCTATGGAAAACGGCCTCCGCTTCCATATCGACTGGCTCAAGGGACAGAAGACTGGATTCTTTGTAGACCAGCGCGATAACCGCTCCCTGGTGGAGCAATACTCCAAGGGCCGTCGGGTGCTGAATATGTTCTGCTATACGGGCGGATTCAGCGTCTATGCCCTGCGAGGCGGAGCCCATCTGGTGCACTCCGTCGACAGCAGTCAGAAGGCTGTGGACCTGGTGAACGAGAACGTCGAACTGAACTTCCCGGGCGACCAGCGTCATCAGGCCTTTGCCGAAGATGCTTTCAAGTTCCTCGACCAGATGACGGAGCCCTACGACCTCGTCATACTCGACCCGCCAGCCTTTGCCAAGCATCGCGATGCCGTGCGACATGCTATCAAGGGATATACGAAACTCAATGCACGGGCTATGGAGAAGATGCCAGCAGGCAGCATCCTGTTCACCTTCTCTTGCTCGCAGGCCATTTCGAAAGAGCAGTTCCGCATGGCCGTCTTCACGGCAGCCACACTGGCCCATCGCCGGGTTCGCATCCTGCATCAGTTGTACCAGCCAGCCGACCACCCCGTGAACATCTATCACCCCGAAGGCGAATACCTGAAGGGCCTCGTACTCTTTGTTGAATAACCCTAAAGCCCCTAAGGCCCCTAAAATAACTAAGGCCCCTAAAGCCCTTAAAATCACTAAAAACCTTAAACCCTAAAAATATGAATCTGAAAATTCGTCTTACCATTCTAAACTTTCTGGAGTTTGCCGTATGGGGAGCCTATCTGACCTCCATGGGTACTTATTTGGCCGGTGTGGGCCTTGGCTCAAACATCGGTTGGTTCTATTCTGTGCAGGGCATCGTCAGCATCTTCATGCCTGCCCTCATGGGCATTATGGCCGACCGCTGGATGGAGGGGCAGCGTGTGCTGAGCCTGTGCCATGCGCTGGCCGGTCTCTTCATGATAGGTGCTTCGACCTATGCCTATCAGTCGGGCGATGCCGTTCAGTTCAGCATACTCTTTGGGCTCTACACCTGTTCGGTGGCCTTCTTCATGCCCACCATTGCACTCAGCTATTCGGTGGCCTATGCCGCCCTTGAGAAGGCAGGCTACGACACCGTCAAGGCCTTCCCGCCCATCCGTGTTTGGGGCACCGTAGGCTTCATCGTGACCATGTGGGTGGTCGACCTCTTTGGTCTGCAGGCTACTCCTGGCCAGTGGATGGTCAGCGGCGCACTCAGTTTGGTCATGGCCGCTTATTCGCTGACCATGCCCCGTATGCCCATCAATCGGGACAGCAGTCAGCAGAAGACACTGGCCGAAGCCCTCGGTCTGAATGCCTTCAAGCTTTTCCTGAATCCCCGCATGGCCATGTTCTTCGGCTTTGCCATGCTGCTCGGCTTCTGCCTGCAGATTTCCAATGGCTATGCCAATCCCTTCATCACCAGCTTTGGTGGCATTGCCGAATATGCCGACACCTTTGGCGTGCAGCATGCCAACATCCTCATTTCCCTGTCGCAGATGAGCGAGACCCTCTGCATCCTGCTCATACCCTTCTTCCTGTCGCGCTTCGGCATCAAGAAGGTAGTGCTCATGGCCCTCTTGGGTTGGGTATTGCGTTTCGGCTTCTTTGCAGTGGGCAATCCCGGCAGTGGCGTGTGGCTGTTCATACTCTCGATGATAGTTTACGGCGTGGCCTTTGATTTCTTCAACATCAGCGGTTCGCTGTTTGTCAACCAGGAGACCGACGAGAGCATCCGTTCCAGTGCCCAGGGCCTGTTCATGATGATGACCAACGGCATTGGCGCCTTCGTAGGCACACTGGTGGCACAGGCCGTAATCAATAACTACGTCTTCACGCCCCAGGCCAATGGTGCCACAGGCGAAGCCGTCATTGCCGGTTGGCAGACCTGCTGGTACATCTTTGCAGGATATGCCCTCGTGGTGGCCGTCCTGTTTGCCCTGCTCTTCAAGGATAGTAAGGCCAAGGCTTAAACAAAGCTCCGAAAGGCACTAAGGACCTTAAAGTCCCTAAGGCCCTTAAAAATGTCCCTAAGGCCTTAAGCCCTTAAAGCCCCTAAGGCCCTTAGAGCCCCTAAAGAATAATAACAATGAAAGAGGAACGATACTTCTACCAACCAGACATCCACCTTGGTGAACTTACCAAGGATGACACCCAACATGCCATCCGCGTACTGCGCATGAAGGAGGGCGACGAACTGTGGCTTATGGATGGCAGAGGCGTGTTCTACCGGGCAGAGATTAGTGTGGCTTCCAACCATCGGTGTGCCTATTGCATCCTGGACACCCTGCCACAGGAGCGTGCCTGGCGCGGACACCTTCATCTGGCTATGGCGCCGACCAAACTGAACGACCGTACGGAGTGGTTTGCCGAGAAGGCCACCGAAGTGGGGGTGGACGAACTCTCGTTCCTCGACTGCCAGTTCTCGGAGCGGCACGCCCTGAAGACGGAGCGCATCGACAAAATCGTAGTCGCGGCCATGAAGCAGAGCCGCAAGGCCTGGAAACCTATGGTCAACGAGATGCAAAGTTTTCGTTCTTTCATCGAGGCGGAGCGCAACGGGCAGAAGTTCATCTGCCATTGCTACGAAGAGACTGACCTGGGGCAGGGCAGAGCGAAGCCCTTCCTCCTGGATGTACTGAAGCCGGGCGAGGACGCCACCGTGCTGATAGGTCCCGAAGGCGATTTCTCCATCGAGGAAGTCCGTATGGCCGAGTCCTGTGGTTGGAAGAGTGTCACTCTGGGCCGCAGTCGGTTGCGTACCGAGACGGCCGCCCTGGTGGCCACCCACCTGATGCACATCACGAATCAAGTATTGTAGGTTTTAATCTTGCAAGTAATAATATATATAAAGGTATGAAGAAATATGGAATCATAGTTGCTCTGATAGCAGCAATTGCCGCCGGCATAGGCGGTTGGTGGCTGTTACGAGGCAGCAACGACAATGCGGCCTCTTCCTTGCCCGCCAATGTCACGATGGTGGGCCGTGTCGACTTCAAGTCGCTTGCCCTTGGCTACGGCCTTTCGTGGGACGAAGTGAAGGAACTCATTGCCAGCAAGAACGATAAGGAAGACACAGGCATCGACTTCTCGTCCAATGCCTATCTGTTTGCCTCGCAAGGCTATTTTGGTGCCATCGTTCCGCTGGGCGATGCTGACGATTTCGAGGCTTTCCTCCGTCGCGAGGGCGAGACCATCGAGACGCAGCGCGGCCTGAAATGGAGCGTGCTGAACGGGAACATGCTGCTGGCCTTCAGCGACGACCGCGCCATGTTCATGGGCCCAGCCTTAGGAGCCGAACTCGACAACCTGCGCAACACGCTGGCCACCTGCATCCGACAAAAGGAAACCGAGAGCGGCAAGCAGTCGCGCCTGTACAAACTGGCTACGGAGCGCAAGGAACCTATCGGCCTGGCCACCAATTTCACTACTTTGCCCGAGGTAAAGCTCCTGCGCGAGATACCCTGGCTGAAGGTGAAACTCCCCCTGGACGCCCTGAACCTGTCGGCCGGAGTTACTCTCAAGAAGGAACGCTTCAGCCTGTCGGCCGCACTGGACACTGAGGACAAGAAGACCGAGAAGATGCTGAATCGTGCCGATGACATATTCTCGAAGGTCAATGGCGACCTGCTTGCCACCACGCCGGCCAATCCGCTCTTTCACATGATGATAGGCCTGGACGGCGAGGACCTGCTGACACTGCTCCGCGAGAATGATGCCATACGTACGGCCTTGCTGATGGCCAACGCCCTCATCGACCTGGACATGATCGTGAAGAGCATCGACGGAGACGTTTCGCTCACGCTCATGGGCGACAGCCAGCATCCCGATCTTTTGTTCCAGGCCCAATTGGAAAATGACAAATTCATGCGCAACGTCACCTCGTGGAACGACGATATGACGCGCATGGCCGGCCTGCAGTTCTATGCCCGCGACGAGCACAACGCCATCTGTCGCATGAAGAGCGGCACCGACTTCTATTTCTCCACAGCCGACAAGCGCCTGCGCATCTCCAACAACGAGGCAACCGCTACGGCCACTGCCCACAACGACGTCGCCTGGGCCATAAGAGACGACGCCCGCAAGAACATACTCTATGCTACGCTCGACCTGAGCAGTGCCCGTTCGGTAGGCCCGGTCTCGACGTCGAGGCTGTCTACCTACTTCTCGCGAGTTACCCTCTCTGCGCCCGACCTCTGGCATCTCGACCTGAACTTCGACATAGCCGAAGGCGTAGACCTGCTTAAAGAATTAAAGAAAGAATAACATGAATACGATTAGACTGGAACATACTTTCCCCGAAGTCTTTGCCAACCGCAGCGACCTGTCAAGCGAGGTATGGCAACAAGACATCACTTTCCAGAAAGGTCATCTCTACCTCGTGGAGGCCAGCAGCGGCACAGGCAAGTCGTCGCTCTGCAGTTTCCTCTACGGCTACCGCCACGATTATCAGGGCATCATCACCTTCGACGGCCAGAACATCCGCAACCTGAAGGTGGCCGACTGGACACGCCTGCGCCAGCGCCACCTCTCACTGATGTGGCAGGAACTGCGCCTCTTCCCCGAGCTGACAGCTATGGAGAACGTCCTCATCAAGAACCGCCTGACCGGCTTCAAAGCGAAGAAGGACATCCGCCGATGGTTCGACGAACTGGGCATTGCCGACAAGGAGAACGCCCGACTGGGCCAGATGAGCTTCGGCCAACAGCAGCGCGTGGCCATGATGCGCGCTCTGGTGCAGCCCTTCGACTTTCTCATGGTGGACGAACCCATCAGTCACCTCGACGACCAAAATGCCCGCACGATGGCCGACATCATGATGGAGGAGGCCACACGTCAGGGTGCCGGAGTCATCGTCACCAGCATCGGCAAACACATCGACATGAATTATGACCAAATACTGAAATTATGACCCTCATCTGGAAACTACTTCGTCAGCATATCTCCGCCCTGCAACTGCTGGGCTTCTTCGTGGCCAACCTGCTGGGCATGCTCATCGTACTGCTCGCCCTGCAGTTCTATCGCGACGTACGTCCCATCTTCTCTCAGGAAGACGGCATCATCAACAACGACTATCTCATCCTATCCAAGCGCATCTCCACCATGGGGCTTGCCTCCACGTCGTTCTCCGAGCGCGAGCTGGACGACATACGCAGCCAGTCCTTCACCAAGAGCATCGGAGCCTTCACGGCCAGCCAGTACAAGGTGGCTTGCTCTATGGGCATCGAGGGCGTAGCAAACTTCGGCACGCAGATGTACTTCGAGAGTGTGCCCGACCAGTTTGTCGACACCGACAGAAGTCAGTGGCACTATCAGGAGGGCAGCGACCTGGTGCCCATCATCCTGCCGCGCAGCTACCTGGCCATCTACAACTTCGGCTTTGCACAGAGCCGTTCGCTGCCTAAGCTGTCGGAAAGCGTCATCTCGATGCTCGATATGGTCGTAGTGCTGCGTGGCAACGGACAGGAACGCCGGATGCGTGGCAAGATTGTGGGCTTCACCAACCGCCTGCAGACCATCCTCGTTCCCGAATCCTTCATGAAGTGGAGCAACAGCCAGTTTGCCCCCGAGAGCGACACCGCCCCCACGCGACTCATCGTGGAAGTGAATAATCCCACCGACGAACGCATCACTCAGTACGTGCAGGAACATGGCTTGGACATCGACGAGGACAAGCTGAAGGCCGGCAAGACCACCTATTTCCTGAAGGTCATGAGCGGCATTGTCATGGGAGTCGGATTGCTAATCTCAGCCCTCTCGTTCTTCATACTGATGCTCAGCATCTACCTTCTGGTGCAGAAGAACACCCAGAAGCTCCAGAACCTCCTGCTCATCGGCTACAGTCCGCTTCGCGTCAGCCTTCCCTACCAGTTGCTTACCATCGGCATGAACGCCCTTGTCCTTGTGCTGGCGCTCGGCCTGCTCTGGTGGCTGCGCGGCTATTACATGAATCTCCTTTGGGCTATGTTCCCCACCATCCAGGAGACCTCCATGTGGCCGGCCCTGGCGCTGGGCGTCGTACTCTTCCTTATCGTTTCTGTCCTGAATGCCATAGCCGTTCGCCGCAAGGTAATGGCCATCTGGCACGGATAAGTATTGCCCACCTTAGTACAATAATATAGCAGAGGCCAGTGCAACGTATTGCACTGGCCTCTGCTATACTATTGTATCGCTCACTGCTACGTATTGTAGCTGTCTTTGCTACGTGTTGTAACGGGCTTTGCTACGTATTGTAGCGGCCTTTACATCTCGATGTGCGCTACAGTGTCTGCTGTATGCCCTGTTCGCGGTGGCAGAGGCGAACGGTGATGCCGTACTTCTGGTGGAGATGTTCGGCCAGATGCTGTGCGCTGTAGACGCTGCGGTGCTGGCCGCCGGTGCATCCGAAGGAGAACATGAGGTCGGTGAATCCGCGCTGCAGATAACGCTCGACATGGGCATCGGCCAGGCGATAGACGCTGTCGAGGAAGGTCAGTATCTCACCGTCGTCTTCCAGAAAACGGATGACAGGTTCGTCGAGACCGGTCAGTTGCTTATACGGTTCGTAGCGACCGGGGTTGTGCGTGCTGCGGCAGTCGAATACGTAGCCACCGCCGTTGCCGCTCTCGTCCTCGGGAATGCCTTTCTTGTACGAGAAGCTGAAGATGCGTACAACCAATTTCTTTTCCTCCGACTTGCTGCCGACGGTCTCAGCCTTCGGTTTCCGACTGACCATGTCGCTGAGCACCTGAGCCAGGTGAGGGTAGGGGCAGGCCCCTTCGGCCAGCAGCTGGCGCAGGTTGTCGAGGGCAGGTGGGATGCTGTCGATGAAATGTTTCTTCCGTTCGAAATACCCTCGGAAGCCATAGGCGCCAAGCACCTGCAACAGGCGGAAGAGCACGAACAGACGCAGCCTTCGGCGAAACTCCTGTTCGTCAACCTCCGTGTAGCGACGGAGCGACTGGAGGTAGACATCGATGAGCTGCTCCCGTAGGTCTTTGGGGTAGCGTGCCGAAGCCTGCCAAAGGAAGGAGGCAAGGTCGTACTGCAACGGACCGCGGCGCCCACCCTGGAAGTCGATGAACCAAGGACGGCCCTCGGCATCGAGCATGACGTTGCGTGCCTGGAAGTCGCGATAGAGGAACGTCTGCCCCTTGGACGCTGTGATGTCGGCAGCCATCTGTCGGAAGTCCTCTTCGAGACGCAACTCATGGAAGTCGACGGGCTGGGTCTTCAGGAAGCAGTATTTGAAGTAGTTGAGGTCGAACATGACGTTCGTTTCGTCCATTTCGGCCTGCGGGTAGCACTGCGAGAAGTCCAGCCCTTCGGCGCCGCGCATCTGCATGTCGGGCAGCAGGGCAATGGTGCGGCACAGCAGTTCGCACTCGCGGGCATCGTAGCGTCCTCCCGATTCCCTGCCTTGCCGTATGGCATCGAAAAGGGAACGTCCGCCCAGGTCCTGCTGCAGGTAGCGCAGTTCGTCGTCGCTCACGGCCACCACCTCGGGCACGGGCAACGCCTTCTCGCGGAAGTGTCGCGAAAGGTAGATGAAGGCATGATTCTCTTCCTTCGAGGTCCCCACCACACCTATCAGCGTGGCGCCCTCGGAATCGGTCAGTCGGAAATACTGCCGGTTGCTGCCACTGCCCGTGATGGCCTGGCATTGAGCCGGCTGGTGGCCGGTGGCGCTATGGTAAAGTTGTATGAGTTGTTCCATCTTTTATTCCATGAAGACGAAGTAGACGGCCAGTATGAGGCAGAAGAAGGCTGCGAAGTGGTTCCAGTGGAACGACTCGCTGTTGAAGAACACGACCGTGAAGCCCGTGAACACCATCAGCGAGATGACCTCCTGTATGACCTTGAGCTGCATGAGGCTGAAGTCGCCGCCGTTGCCGGCGTATCCGAATCGGTTGGCAGGCACCTGGCACGAATATTCGGCCAAGGCCAGGAGCCAGCTCAGCAGGATGACGACGTAGAGGGGCGTGTTCTCCGAGAGAATTTTCATTTGCTGCAGCTTCAGGTGACCATACCATGCAAAGGTCATGAAAACATTCGAGACGATGAGCAGGAGTATCGTGTAAATTCCGTTCATAGGTGGCGTTGACTTGATTTCTGATTAATGACGGCTGCAAAGGTACGAAAATATCCTCATATCGTCAACGATATAGTCAACTTCTTCAGCAAAGCGCAGAAAGAAATGAAGATTTATTTTGAACTTCAGTCACTTTGTATTATCTTTGCAAGCGAAAAATGAAATAGCGTATGAGCAGAATATATTCGGTCTGGGATTTCATCCGCCGCCACAAGTTCATCGTAGTGGCCGCATTCTTCATTGTAATGATAGGTTTCGTGGACGAAGACAGTTTCTACAACCGCTACCAGCGCAAGCAGGAGATTGCCGCACTGCGTGCTGAGATGAATCGCTACCAGAACCGTTATGAGAACGACACCAAGGCACTGAACGACCTGCAGTCGAGCAGGGAGGCAGTGGTCAGGGTGGCACGCGAGGAATACTTCATGAAGTATCCCGACGAGGACATTTTCGTGGTGATGGATGCCCAAAAGGAATCCGAAAACAATGAAACGGATGAGACGCCTCTCGAAGACTGAGAACCTGTTGTTCTGCATCGGAGCCCTGATGATGGTGGCCGGTGCTGCGGCGTTCCTGTTCGATGGCCGGGTGGCCTCAGTCGTCTTTGCCGTGGGTGTCCTGCTCTTTGGCTGCATGCAGCTGCGCATGGTTTATGAGGGGCGCAACTTTGTGATAGCCCGCCTGCGTCGCCAGCAGCTGTTCGGCTCGGCCATGTTGGTTTTGGCCGCAGTGGCCATGGTGGCCCAGACGTTTTTCCACTATAATGTGATGCGCTATAACGAGTGGGTGGTATGTTTGCTCATCGGTGCCGTCATTCAGCTGTACACGGCATTCCGCATACCGAACGAATTGGAGAAGGAGAAATGAAGAAGGTTTACTCGATTATAAGTTTTGCTTTTGCCTGCCTATTTGCAGCATCGTGTTCCGACCACTATCTGGTCGATGGTTCGACCACGGTTCACGGTATGGAGGGCAAGATGCTCTACCTCAAGGTCTATGACAACAAGGACCTGAAGACTATCGACTCGTGCAACGTCATGCACGGCAAGTTCTCGTTCCGCGGGAATGTCGACAGCACCATGATGGCCAACCTCTTCCTGGGCAACCAGAGCCTGATGCCCATCGTCCTGGAGGGCGAAGGCGTTTCGCTGAAGATAGACGAGATGGCGCAAAGCGTCACCGGCAGTCCGCTGAACGATTCGCTCTACGCATTCATCCAGCGCAAGACCCAGATAGACAACCAACTGGCCGAACTGCCACGAATGGAAGGGCGGATGGTGATGGACGGCATGGAACACGAAGAGGTGATGGCACGGCTGCAGGCTATGGCGCATGATCTGAACCTGCAAAGCGACCAATTGGTGTCGAACTTCATCAAACGCAACTATAACAACGTGCTTGGCCCGGGCGTCTTCATGATTATGACCTCGGAACTGGCCTATCCCGTGCTCACGCCTCAGATCGAGGCCCTGCTGATAGGCGCTCCGTCGTACTTCCTCAATCATCCCTATGTGAAGGAATACCTGCGAGTGGCCAACGAGAATATGGAGAAACTGCAACAGCAATAGTATATGGACGAACGGGCGCAGATAGAGCAACTCAGAGCCGAACTGCACAGGCACAACTATCAGTACTACGTGCTGAACCAACCCGAAATCAGCGATTTCGAGTTTGACCAAATGATGCGTCAGTTGCAAGACTTGGAGCTGAAGCACCCCGAACTGGCCGATCCCAACAGTCCTACCCAACGAGTGGGTAGCGACCTCAGCCACGAATTCCGGCAGGTCGTTCACCAGCGCCCCATGCTTTCGCTGGCCAATACGTACAACCGCGACGAGGTGCGCGAATGGTACGAACGCGTCTCCGAAGGCCTTTCTGGCCAACCCTTCCAGGTATGCTGCGAGATGAAGTTCGACGGCCTGAGCATATCCCTCCATTATCAGCACGGGCGCCTCGTCAGTGCCGTGACTCGCGGCGATGGCATTCAGGGCGACGATGTGACGGAGAACGTGCGCACCATTCGCACCATCCCACTCATCCTGCCCGCCGATGCCAACTATCCCGACGAATTTGAGATTCGGGGCGAGGTGCTGATGCCCTGGGAGAGCTTCGAGGCTCTGAACCGCGAAAGGGCCGAAGCCGAAGAACCCCTCTTTGCCAATCCGCGCAATGCTGCCAGCGGCACGCTGAAGAGCAAGAACTCTGCCGTCGTGGCACAGCGGCGGTTGGATGCCTACCTCTATTATCTGCTGGGCGACAACATACCGGGCGAGAGCCACTACGACAATCTGCAGATAGCCCACCAGTGGGGCTTCAAGATAGGTCCCCAGATGCGTCTGGTGGATACGCTGGACGAGATTTACCAATACATCGACTATTGGGATGTGGAGCGCAAGAACCTGCCTGTGGCTACGGACGGCATTGTCCTCAAGGTCAACTCACTGGCACAGCAGCGCAGTCTGGGCCTGACGGCCAAGAGCCCGCGGTGGGCCATTGCCTACAAGTTTATGGCAGAGCGCCAAAGCACCATACTGCGTGAGGTAACGTTCCAGGTAGGCCGTACGGGCGCCATCACACCTGTAGCCAATATGGACCCGATTCAGCTTTCGGGCACCGTGGTGCGCAGGGCAACGCTCAACAACGAAGACTTCATTCGCAATCTCGACCTCCATATCGGCGACCGCGTCTATGTGGAGAAGGGTGGCGAGATTATTCCAAAGATAGTGGACGTAGACGTAGAAGCCCGCGACGAGCATCTCGGACCGCGGGTCTCCTTCATCACCCATTGCCCCGAATGCGGCACACAACTGGTTCGCTACGAGGGCGAGGCCGCACACTATTGTCCCAACGATTCGGCCTGTCCGCCACAACTGAAGGGACGCATCGAACACTTCATCAGCCGCAAGGCCATGAACATCGATTCGTTAGGGCCCGAGACGGTGGCCGAATATTTCCGACGTGGCATCATCCGCGATCCGGCCGACCTCTACGAGATTCGTCGTGAGCAAATCAGTGGTGCCCGCGGACAGAAGGACAAGAGCTCCAGCCGCATACTGCAGGGCATACAGCAAAGCACCAATGTACCCTTCGAACGTGTGCTCTATGCACTGGGCATCCGCTTCGTGGGCGAGACGGCAGCAAAGACCTTGGCCCGGTACTTCAAGTCTATCGACCGACTGGCCTCAGCCTCGCTGGACGAACTGCTGCAGGTCAACGGCATCGGTGCGGTCATTGCCCAAAGCATACGGACGTGGTTCAGCAATGCCCAGAACCAGTGGCTGGTGGAGCGCTTGCGTTCCTACGGTCTGCAGATGGAACTGTCGGAGGACGAACTCAGTCAGCACAGCGACAAGTTGCAGGGCCTAAGCATCGTCATCAGTGGTGTGTTTGCCCATCACAGCCGCGACGAGTACAAGGCCCTCATCGAGCGACACGGAGGCAAAAACGTGGGTAGCATATCGGCCAAGACCAGCTTCATCCTGGCTGGTGAGAACATGGGCCCGGCCAAACTGGAGAAAGCCAATAAACTGGGCATACGCATAGTCAATGAGGACGAATTCCTGAAAATGATAGAATAACTATATATTAAGGTATGAAAGAGCACAAATTCCAGGGCTTGGGTATTGCCCTGATAACACCGTTCCAGACAGACGGGAGTGTCGACTACGACGCCCTCATGTCGCTAATCGACTATCAGATCAAGGGAGGCATCGACTTCCTGTGTGTGCTGGGCACCACGGCCGAAACGCCTTGCCTGACAGCCGAAGAGAAACGCACCATCAAGGAGCGCGTGGTGAAGCACGTACGTGGCCGGGTGCCCCTGCTGATGGGCTGTGGCGGCAACAATACGGCAGCCGTAGTCGAGGAATTCCGACAGACCGACTGGACAGGCATCGACGGTATACTGAGCGTGTGCCCCATGTACAACAAACCTACGCAGGAGGGACTCTACCAACACTTTCGTGCCCTCTCCGAAGCCAGTCCGCTGCCCTTGGTGCTCTACAATGTGCCTGGCCGGACAGGTGTGAACATGACTGCCGGCACAACGTTGCGCCTGGCACACGACTTCGACAACATCGTTGCCATCAAGGAGGCCAGCGGCAAGATTGATCAGATAAAGGAAATACTGGAGAAGAAGCCGAAGGGCTTCGATGTTCTGTCGGGCGACGACAGCCTCACTCTGTCCATCATGAAGGCAGGCGGTGCAGGCATCATCAGTGTCGTGGGCAATGCCATCCCGCAACGCTTCGGGCAGATGGTGCATCTGATGCAGGAAGGCCGCCTGGCCGAGGCCACCATCATCAACGACGAACTCTTCGAACTCTATAGTCTGATGTTCATCGACGGCAATCCCGCCGGTGTGAAGGCAGCACTCAGCGACATGGGGCACATACAGAATCGTCTGCGCCTGCCCCTTGTGCCTGTATCGGAGCGCACGGGCAACCGCATCGCCGAGATTATCCGAGGCCTATAAGATTCTTGACAACTTCGCCGCCAATGACCAATCCGGCGGCAGGCGGAACAAAAGCGTTCGAGGCAGGTATGCTTAGGCGCTTTTCGTTTTTCTGTGCGTCGTCATTCGGTTCGACGGGGCGCATGGGAATCTCCTCGCTGAAGACCACCTTCACATGGTAAATGCCCTCGCGTCGCAGCGTCTGCCGCATGACTTTGGCCAATGGGTCGACACTCGTCTTCGACAGGTCGGCCACACGGAAGCCACTCGGATTCAGTTTGTTGGCAGCACCCATCGAGCAAATGATGGGCACGCCCAGACGGTGGCAGCGTCTCACCAGTTCCAGCTTAGCCTGCACCGTGTCGATGCAGTCCACCACGTAGTCGAACTGCGCAAGGTCCACCTCGTCGGCACATTCCGGCAGGTAGAACATGCGGTGGGGCACGACCGTACACTCGGGATTGATGTCGCGGATGCGGTCGGCAGCCACGTCCACCTTGTATTGTCCCAGTGTGGAGTGCAGGGCCACAATCTGGCGATTGATGTTCGTCACGTTCACCTGGTCGTTGTCGAACAGTTCCAGGTGGCCCACGCCGCTGCGCGCCAAAACTTCTGTGGCATAGCCACCTACGCCACCGATGCCGAACACCGCCACGCGGCATCCCTTCAGTCGCTCGATGGCATCGTTGCCAAAGAGCATTCGTGTTCTGCTAAATTGGTCTTCCATGCCTGCAAAGGTACAAATTAATTCACAATTATTACAAATTGTAAGTCATAATTCATATTTATTTCGTACCTTTGTCGGAAATATTGATTACGCATATGCCAAAGATATCTGTACGTGGGCACGAAATGCCCGAGTCGCCTATACGCAAACTGGCTCCGCTGGCCTATGCCGCCAAGGACCGTGGCGTGCATGTTTACCACCTGAATATCGGTCAGCCCGACCTGCCAACGCCCAAGTCGGCGCTCAATGCCATACGCAACATCGACCGCAAGATTCTGGAGTATTCACCCTCGCAGGGCTACCTCAGCTATCGCAAGAAGTTGGTGGACTACTATCGGAAGTACAACATCGACGTCACACCCGATGACATCATCATCACCTCGGGCGGTTCGGAGGCCGTATTGTTCTCCTTCCTGGCCTGCCTGAATCCGGGCGACGAAATCATTGTGCCCGAACCGGCCTATGCCAACTATATGGCCTTTGCCATATCGGCCGGTGCCGTCATTCGCACCATAGCCACCACCATCGAGGAAGGCTTCTCGCTGCCCAAGGTGGAGAAGTTCGAGGAGCTCATCAACGAGCGCACCCGAGCCATACTCATCTGCAACCCCAACAACCCTACGGGCTATCTCTATACACGCCGCGAGATGAACCAAATCCGCGACCTCGTGAAGAAGTACGACCTCTATCTCTTCTCCGACGAAGTCTATCGCGAGTTCATCTACACAGGGTCGCCCTACATCTCGGCCTGCCATCTGGAGGGCATCGAGCAGAACGTCATCCTCATCGACAGCGTATCGAAGCGCTACTCCGAATGCGGCATACGCATCGGTGCCCTGGTGACGAAGAACCAGGAGGTGAGGAAGGCCGTCATGAAGTTCTGCCAGGCGCGTCTCAGTCCGCCACTTATCGGACAGATTGCAGCCGAGGCTTCGCTGGACGAGCCTGAGGAGTACAGCCGCGAGATATACGACGAATACGTAGAGCGACGCAAGTGCCTCATCGATGGCCTTAACCGCATACCAGGCGTCTACAGCCCCATCCCCATGGGAGCCTTCTACACGGTGGCCCGCCTGCCGGTGGACGATGCCGAGAAGTTCTGTGCCTGGTGCCTGAGCGAGTTCCAGTACGAGGGCGAGACCGTCATGATGGCCCCAGCCGCAGGTTTCTACACCACTCCGGGTGCAGGGCGCGACCAGGTTCGCCTGGCCTACGTGCTGAAGAAGCGCGACCTCACCCGTGCGCTCTTCGTCCTGCAGAAGGCCCTCGAAGCCTATCCCGGCCGTCGCGATTAGCTCCCTTAACCCTTTAACATTTTAACCTTTTAACATTTTAACTCTTTAACCTTTTAACCCTTTTTGACCCACACTTGGTTCATAGCCCGCAGGCTCTACAGTCAGGGCGGCAATAGTCGCCGTGCATCCCGTTCGGCCATCGTCATTGCGACGGCCGGTGTTGCATTGGGCATTGCCATCATGATCATATCCATCTCCGTCGTGCTTGGATTCAAGCATGAGGTGCAGCGCAAGGTCACCGGCATCGGCAGTCACATACAGATTGTCAACTACCAGTCGCTCTATGACACCGAGTCGCTCCCCATCGTCATCAGCGACAAGTTGCTCCACAACCTGCGCCACGTGAAGGGCGTCAGCAGTGCCCACCGCTACTGCACCAAGACCGGAATGCTGAAGACCGACGAAGCCTTCCAGGGCGTCATGTTCAAGGGAATCGATGCCGACTACGACCTCACCTTCCTGCGCAACAGTCTGGTGGGTGGCGAGATAGACCAGCCTTTCTCAGCCACAGCGTCGACAGACCGACTGGTCATATCCAAGACCCTTGCCCAGCAACTCCACCTCAGTGTGGGCAGCCGCCTCTACGCCTACTTCTTCGATGAGACCCTGCGTGCCCGCCGATTCACGGTGGCCGCCATCTACGAGACCAACCTGACGGAGTACGACTCGCGGCTGGTCTTCTGCGACATGCACACCATCCATCGCCTTCTGGACTACGAGGCCGACCAGTCGAGTGGGGCAGAGGTTTGCCTCTCCGGTATGGACTATCTGCCCATGGTCTCTGAGCGTGTGCAGCGCACCGTCAATCATCAGCAGGACCGATACGGCGCACCCTATTCGTCGCCCACCATTCGCGACCAGTACCCCCACATATTTGCCTGGCTCGACCTTCTCGACCTCAATGTCATCGTCATACTGGTCCTCATGCTGGCCGTAGCCGGATTCACCACCATCAGCGGACTGCTCATCATCATCCTCGAGCGTACCCAGTTCATCGGTGTCATGAAGGCCCTGGGCGCAGCCAATCGCCCCCTGCGCCACATTTTCCTTTGGTATGCCCTGATGCTCGTGGTTCGCGGACTGCTTGTGGGCAACCTTCTGGGCATAGGTCTGTGCCTCGTGCAGCAACACTTCGGGCTGGTGCATCTGGATGCCGCCACCTACTATGTCGACCGCGTCCCCGTGCTCATCTCGTGGTCGTGGGTCCTCATCATCAACGTCGGCACCCTCCTGCTTTCCACCCTTGCCCTTCTGCTCCCCACGCTGCTTGTCAGCCGCATCCGTCCGGCTCGCGCCATCCGGTGGGAATAAGTTCCTTGTTGTATAACCTAACTTAACCTATAGCCGTAAGTTACCGAACTTATGGCTGCATGTTGCCGAACCTATGGGCGCATGTTGCCGAACCTATGGGCGCATGTTAACTTAACCTTCGGCCATTGCTTCGTATCGTCTGGTTTTAGTCCCTACGTCGATTGAGCTCAGACGACGTATTGTCTGGCCTCAAACGACGTATTGTCTAAGCTCAAACGACGTATCGTCTCGGCGCAGACAATATTAGGGCATTTATCATTGCGTCCGAATAAATTGGTTAAATCCCTCACTTATTCGTATCTTAAACCTTCGGTTTTAGTCACTCTTGGTCGAAAATGCTCAAACATGTTTGGCATTTTCCTCACTTATTCGTATCTTTGCACGCGAAAATAAAGGTATTAGCAGATAAGTGGCAATATGTCTTCAACACTCAGATTCCAAGTAGTTGGCGAGGCCTTCAAGAAAAGGCCCATAGAAGTCCCTAACCGAGAGGACCGTCCGAGCGAGTTCTTTGCCAAGTATGTATTCAACAGGCAGAAGATGTTTAAGTATCTGCCTACCCAGGTGTACGAACGCATGCTCGACGTCATGGAGAACGGCACGCAACTGGACTTGCAGACGGCAGACGCCGTGGCCGCAGGCATGAAGCGCTGGGCCATGGAGCTGGGTGTGACGCATTGCACCCACTGGTTCCAACCCCTGACCGAAGGCACGGCGGAGAAGCACGACGGATTCGTGGAGCACGACGGCAAGGGAGGCATGATAGAGGAGTTTACGGGTAAGGCCCTTGTACAACAGGAGCCCGACGCATCCAGTTTCCCCTCGGGCGGCATACGCAGCACCTTCGAGGCGCGTGGCTACTCGGCCTGGGACCCCGCAAGTCCCGTCTTCGTGATGGGCGACACGCTGATGATACCCACCGTCTTCATCTCCTACACAGGCGAAGCACTCGACTACAAAGCACCCCTGAAGAAGTCGCTGAAGGCCGTCGACAAGGCCGCTACGGCTGTGGCCCAGCTGTTCTATGACGACGTCACCAAGGTGGTGTCGAATCTGGGTTGGGAGCAGGAGTACTTCCTGGTGGACGAGGACCTCTATGCGGCTCGGCCCGACCTGCTGATGACGGGGCGCACCCTGATGGGGCACGACTCGGCCAAGAACCAGCAGATGGACGACCACTACTTCGGCAGCATTCCGCGGCGTGTGGCTGCCTTCATGAAGGACTTGGAGATACAAGCCCTCGAGTTGGGCATACCCTGCAAGACGCGTCACAACGAGGTGGCTCCGAACCAGTTCGAACTGGCCCCCATCTTCGAGGAGACAAACCTGGCCGTCGACCACAACATGCTGTTGATGTCGCTGATGCGGCGCGTAGCTCGCACGCATGGCTTCCGCTGCCTGCTCCACGAGAAGCCCTTTGCAGGCATCAACGGTAGCGGCAAGCATTGCAACTGGAGCCTGTCGACCAATACGGGCGTTCTGCTGCACGGACCTGGCAAGACACCGATGGAAAACCTGCGCTTCATCACCTTCATCGTGGAGACACTGATGGCCGTTTATCGGCACAACGGACTGCTGAAGGGCAGCATCATATCGGCCACCAATGCCCACCGACTGGGAGCGCACGAGGCTCCGCCAGCCATCATATCCAGCTTCCTGGGCAAGCAGCTGAACGACCTGCTCTCGGCTCTGGAGGACAGCGACGACGACCAACTCTTCAACCTGAAGGGAAAGAAGGCTCTGACGCTGGACATCCCCCAGATACCCGAACTGCTGCTGGACAACACCGATCGCAACCGTACTTCGCCCTTCGCCTTCACTGGTAACCGTTTCGAGTTCCGTGCCGTGGGCAGTCAGGCCAACTGTGCTGCAGCCATGATTGTGGTAAACACGGCTATGGCAGAGGCTCTGACAGACTTCAAGGAGCGCGTGGACAGCTTGATGGCGCAGGGCGTGGACAAGGTGAAGGCCATCGTCAGCGTAGTGCGCGACGACATAAAGACCTGCAAACCCATCCGATTCGAGGGCAACGGATACTCCGACGAATGGAAGCAGGAGGCTGCTCGCCGCGGTCTGGACGTCGAGCAGAGTGCTCCGAAGATGTTCATGCAGTATCTGGCTCCCTCGAGCATCGAGATGTTCGAGAAGATGAGCGTGCTGAACCATGCCGAACTGGTGGCACGCACGGAAATCAAGCTGGAGACGTACATCAAGAAGATACAGATAGAGGCGCGCATCTTCGGCGACCTCTGCCTGAACCACATCATACCAGTGGCCACGCGCTACCAGAGCCAGTTGATTGACAACGTGCACAAGGTGAGCGACATCTTCTCGTCGGAGGAGGCTCATCAGCTGAATCATAACAACCTGAAACTCATCAAACAAATCAGTGAGCATTCGACCTTTATTACAGAGAATGTGGAACTGCTGACCGATGCCCGCAGGGTGGCCAACCGCATAGAGAATATCGAGGAAAAGGCCATTGCCTATCACGACACAGTGGCTCCGCTGCTGGAGAAAATTCGCTATCATGTGGACAAACTGGAACTCATCGTCGATGACGAACTGTGGCCCCTGCCGAAGTATAGGGAAATGCTCTTCATTCGATAGGGCGCCACGCATGTCTTAACTTTGGCAACACTGAGATGAGGAAAAACTGAATAATATGGCAGAAAACATATATCCGATATACGACCGCATGCTCTCGCGCGAGGAACGCGAACGACAACTGGGACAGCGAGGCATGATGGTTTGGTTCACTGGCCTGAGCGGCAGCGGCAAGTCGACCGTAGCCTTGGGCGTTGAGCGCGAACTGGCAGCCCGTGGGTTGCTTTGCCGCATTCTGGATGGCGACAACATACGTGCCGGCATCAATTCGAACCTGGGCTTCAGCGAGGAAGACCGTCGCGAGAACATTCGCCGCATTGCCGAGGTGGGCAAACTGTTCGTGGAGACCGGCATCGTGACGCTGGCCTGCTTCGTCAGTCCTACTGAGGAAATCCGTCAGATGGCCCGCAACATCATTGGCGAGAAGGACTTCTACGAGGTCTACGTCAGCACCCCACTGGAGGAGTGCGAACGTCGCGACGTAAAGGGTCTGTATGCACGGGCCAGAAGGGGAGAGGTGCGCGACTTCACGGGCATCAGCGCTCCCTTCGAGGCTCCCCGCTGTCCGTCGCTCAGCATCGATACCAGCAAACTGAAACTGGAGGATAGCGTCAATGCAGTTCTCCGACTGATTATGGATAAACAATAAAAATAGATAAGCAAGATGAATTATAACCTTTCACATTTGCAGGAACTGGAGACCGAGAGTATCCACATCATCCGAGAGGTGGCAGCCGAATTCGAGAATCCAGTGATGCTCTACAGCATAGGTAAAGACTCGAGCGTCATGGTGCGATTGGCTGAGAAGGCCTTTGCACCAGGCAAGGTGCCTTTCCCCCTGATGCACATCGACTCGAAATGGAAGTTCCGCGAGATGATTGAATTCCGCGACGCATACGCCAAGAAGTATGGCTGGAACCTGATAGTGGAGTCGAACATGGAGGCATTCAAAGCTGGTGTTGGCCCCTTCACGCACGGAAGCAAGGTGCACACCGACCTGATGAAGACGAAGGCACTGCTCGACGCACTGAATAAGTACAAGTTTGATGCAGCATTCGGCGGAGCCCGTCGCGACGAGGAAAAGAGCCGTGCCAAGGAGAGAATATTCTCCTTCCGCGACAAGTTCAACCAGTGGGACCCCAAGAACCAGCGTCCCGAATTGTGGGACATCTACAACAGTCGCGTCCACAAGGGCGAATCTATCAGAGTCTTCCCCCTGTCGAACTGGACGGAGCTGGACATCTGGCAATACATCCGACTGGAGAACATTCCCATCGTACCGCTGTACTACGCCAAGGAACGTCCTTGCGTGGAGATTGACGGCAACATCATCATGGCCGACGACGACCGCCTGCCGAAGGAATTGGTACCGAAGATTCGGAACCGCATGGTTCGCTTCCGCACGCTGGGCTGCTGGCCACTGACGGGTGCCGTGGAATCGACAGCCACGACCATTGAGGAAATCGTCGAGGAGATGATGACCACCACGAAAAGCGAACGCACTACGCGCGTCATCGACTTCGACCAGGAGGCCTCGATGGAGCAAAAGAAGAGGGAAGGATATTTCTAATGGATAAAGGACAATTGATAATGGAAGATAAGAAATTGGATATAAAGGCATTCCTTGATGCCGACGAGAAGAAGGATCTGCTGCGACTGCTGACGGCAGGCAGCGTGGACGACGGAAAGAGCACACTGATAGGCCGACTGCTGTTTGACTCGAAGAAATTGTACGAAGACCAGTTGCAGGCCTTGGAGCGTGATTCGAAGCGCGTGGGAAATGCCGGAGCAGGGGAGATTGACTATGCCCTGCTGCTGGACGGACTGAAAGCCGAGCGCGAAGAGGGTATCACCATCGATGTGGCCTATCGCTATTTCTCCACCAACCAACGTAAGTTCATCATTGCCGACACACCGGGACACGAGCAATACACACGCAACATGATTACGGGTGGCTCCACTGCCAACCTGGCTATTATATTGGTAGACGCGCGCGCGGGAGTAATCACGCAGACTCGCCGTCACACCTTCCTGGTGTCGCTGTTGGGCATCAAGCACATCGTGCTGGCCGTGAACAAGATGGACCTGGTGGATTTCTCGCAGGAGGTGTTCGAAAAGATTAAAGGCGAATACCTGGCTCTGACCAACCAACTTGGCATTGAGGACGTTACCTGTTTCCCTATCTCTGCCAAACTGGGAGACAATGTGGTAGAAAAGAGCGAACACACACCTTGGTATGATGGTCCGGACTTGCTCGACTTCCTGGAGACGGTGCCCATACATCGCGACCGCAACATGACGAATTTCCGCTATCCTGTGCAGTACGTATTGCGGCCCAATCTGGACTTCCGTGGGTTCTGCGGCAAGATAGCAAGCGGCATCATCCGCAAGGGAGACGAAATCGTAGCGCTACCCTCGATGAAGCACAGCCGGGTGAAGAGCATTGTCACCTACGACGGAGAACTGGACGAAGCCTTCTGCCCGCAGAGTGTGACACTATGCCTGGAGGACGAGATTGACATCTCGCGTGGCGAAATGATTGTTCACCCCGACGACCTGCCCCACATCGGCCGCTCGTTTGAGACAATGTTGGTGTGGATGGACGAGGAACCGATGGACAGGGGGAAGCAGTTCTTCCTGAAGCACAATACGAACACTACGCGTGCAAGCATCGACTCCGTCTCGTATCGCGTGGATGTGAACACGATGGAGCGACTGGAGGGAAAGGACTTCCGCCTGAACGAAATCGGTTGTGTGAACATCACCACGGCCAAGACACTCTTTTTCGACAGCTACAAGGATAACCGTGCAACGGGTGCCTTCATCCTTATCGACCCGATTACGAACAACACCTCGGCCGTGGGCATGATTATTCGCCCGCTTGAAGAGGGAGAAACAAACGTTGCTGAGGTTCCCACGCTCGACCTGCCCAAACTGGGCATAACGACGGAACACTACGAGGCCATCGAAAAGGCTGTCAAGGAGTTGGAGCGTCAGGGATTGGAAGTGAAAATAATAAAGTAACTATGGGACTCATAGAATTTAGCAAACTGCCAGTCAACACCTTGGTAGGTGCCGACTGGAAAACGTTCAAGGCTGTCACCGAAGGACAGCACGTTGCCAAGGAGAAGCGGACGAAGTTCCTGCTGACGAAGGCCATCTGCCGACTGTTGAGCTTGGCCGTGCCCTTGCAGGAGCGGCGCTATCGCAAACTGTTGGCCGACCAGCCTCTGGAGCACGACCCTGTCTTCATACTCGGACATTGGCGTAGCGGCACCACTTTCGTGCACAACATCCTGGCGCAAGACCCACGCTTCGGCTATACCACAACATACCAAACTGTATTCCCACACTACATGATGGCCATGCAGGGTCTGTTCAAGCCCGTGATGGGCTGGCTGATGCCCAGCCACAGGCCCACGGATAACATGGAACTGGCACCGGACCTGCCCCAGGAGGAAGAGTTTGCCCTGCAGAATACTTGCCCCGTGTCGTACTACCTTTTTTGGTTCTATCCGGAGCGCATGCAGGAGTATTGCGACCGCTACCTGACGATGAAGAAGGCTACGCCGGAGGAAATCAAGGACTTCAAGGAGAAGTTTGAGAAGATGGTGAAAATATCGATGTGGAACTCGCGCTATGGCGTGAAGGATGCCCAGTATCTGTCGAAGAATCCTCCGCATACGGGCAAGGTGAAGACGTTGGTGGAGATGTATCCCAATGCCAAATTCATCTATCTCATGCGCAATCCCTATACGGTGTTCGAATCGAGCCGTTCGTTCTTCACCAACACCATCGCGCCGCTGGAATTGCATAGCATCCCCCTGGACCAGATGGAGAAGAACATCTTGCGCAATTACATGGAGCTGTATCACGCTTATCAGGAGCAGAAGAAATACATTCCAGAGGGCAATCTGATGGAAGTGCGATTCGAAGACATCGAGCAGGATGCCATGGGACTGGCCGAACGCATGTATCGCGAACTCTCGCTGCCTGGTTGGGAAAATGCAAAGCCGCACATCGAGAAGTACATCAACGGCAAGAAAGGCTATAAGAAGAACCAGTACCAATATGACCCACGAACCGTGCAACTCGTCAACGATGCTTGGGGGCAAGTGCTCGACGAATGGGGATACGATAGGTTATAATATAGATTGTAAGAGAAACCTGTCTGACAAAGAGAATAAGTAAAGGGTATGTCCACGGTTTGGGACATACCCTTTATATTTATCAGCACTGCGCCGCCTTTGATGCAGGATGGGTTTATTGACTGAACTTGCTGTAGACGACTTGCATCTGCAGCTGAGTGTTGCCACCCACGAGGCGTATGCTGCCCAGACTGATGTCGTGGCCTACGCTGACCTGCTGGCTGCCGGTGGCTGTTGAGCTTGAGTTGGTGCTTGTGACCACAGGTATCAGCACCACCTTGTTCCAGTCGCGGTTTTCAGGCAATTGAGCCCAATCGTCCTCGCTGATGCCCATCTCCTTGGCTCCAGCCATTTTCTCGTGCTTGCAGTAGGCCAGCAGTCGGCTGATGTTGTTGAACGTATAGCTGTTGTAGGTGGAGTTGAACGATGTGGTGTAGCTGGTGCGACCGTCGGCCACACTGCGCTTGCGGAAGAATCGGTACATATCGCGCTTCCTTACCATCAGCAGTTCTGACGGCGTGCCAAACTGTTTGTCGTCCTGCGACTTATTGTATCGGACGAGTGTAATGGTGGCTTTGCTGATGCTGTCCGTAGCATGCTGTCCGGCAAAGAGGTCGTCGATGGGGAAAGTCATTTCGGTACAGATGCCTGCAGGCGTTTTCAGATAGGTGCACGTAGGATTGGCGATGAGCGTATCTACGTTTTCGTTGTCGAAGTGTGTGCTCTGTATCACCTCCGGGGTAGCGGCAAAGCGGGTCAGAGCCTCGTATGTGGTATCCTGTTCGGCATCGTAATAGCGATAAAAGATGTTCATCGTACCAACGTATACGGAGAGCATGGTGCCCTTGCCGCCCGAAGTGCGGAAATAGAGCCCTGGGAAGACGTTGCGTATGAAACGATGCGAGTTGGCGAAATCGTCGGAGTTGGCATAGTAGTGCTCCAACAGGCGCTGTCCCAGTTCGCGAGGCAATACGATGCGCACATTGTTGTCGTAGCTGCTGCCTGATAGTGTGGTCTCCGATTCGTTGTAATCCTTTGGGGTAAAGACGCGTGAGGCGAGTGGGGTAGCGTTGGCCGGAAGATATTGTCTCAGGTCGACGTCGGTGTAGTAGGTACTATCTTCAGACAGGATGTTGCTGCGGTCGAGTTCGTACACATGCAGTTTCATCGGGTTGTTTTCATCGCCATAGTAGCTGTCGAAGAAGAGGCGAACCTCGCACGAGTCACATTGTACGATGCCTTTCGTGGGCACTCCGTCTACGTCACCTACCATATTCTCGCGCAAAGGCAGATTATAGTCTTCGAAGCAATAGAACTGAGCAGCAAAGTCGGCGGTGATGTCGGTTCCCGTCTCCAAATCGGTGACGCATCCCAGGTAGTTCTTTGAACTGTTGGCAACGACGGAATCGAGTTTCAACGAGCGTGTCGTAACGTTGAACACGTCCGTGGAATTGGTTATTACGTCGCCAGAAGAGTAGATACCAAGTGTATCGGTGGTGTCGTCGCAGGCAGCAAATGAAAGCATTGCGAGCGACGACAGCAGGTATGTGAAAGTTTTGTTCATGTGTAGCGTTGCGTTTGTATTAACGTAGGCTTTAGTCTTCGGCCTTTGCCGAGCGGTCTTTGTTCCAGACTTCGTCGAAGAAGTTCAGATAGTTTTCCTCGGTGGGAGCAGTCTCCATGATCAGCTTGCCTTGTTCGCGTGCATAGGCTTCAATCTCGGGATTGGGGGAGAGGAACGTGACACCATCGGAGAACTTAACTGCCAGCTTGATGACATCGGTGGGTGTGAGGTTGTTGCCCAACTCGCTGAAGCATTCGCCGTTGGCCTGGCGATACTCCATAATCTCCCCTGCGCGATCGCCAGTGGGCAGTGTAAGCTGGCTCGGAGCCACGGTGTAAACTACGCGGCAGTCGCGGAAACAAGGTTCCTCGGCATAGGCCATCTTCAGGTAGACGGGTGCCAAGGCCGATATCCATCCGTGGCAATGAACGATGTTGGGCGTCCATCGCATCTTCTTCACGGTCTCGATGACGCTGCGTGCATAGAATGCCGAGCGGGCAAAGTTGTCGGTGTACTCTTTGCCTTCGCGGTCATGTTCTGCCAGGCGCTTTCCGAAGAAGTCGTCATCGTCGATGAAGTAGACTTGCATGCGTGTCCCCACGATGCTGGCAACCTTGATGATAAGTTGGTAGTCGGTGTCGTCGACAACCAAGTTCATGCCCGAAATACGCTGAACAGGATGCAATTGGTTCCTGCGCTCGTTGATGTTGCCCCACTTGGGCATAAAAATACGTGCTTCGCGCCCAGACTCTATCGTAGTGTTGGGCACATTGTAACCAAGATTGGTCAGTTCCGAATCCGGCACGTAGGGGCTGATTTCTTGCGTCACAAAAAGTATCTTCTCTGCTGTCATCTCATCAAAGTATAAAATTCGGTACAAAGTTACAAAAAATTCGTTACATTGTCCCCCTCGGAGGGCGATTATTGTATATTTTTTGTTAATTTAAGTGATTTATTCGCTTTTTTGTTTCATTATCTCAATATTTATGCGTTATTTTGCACCGCTTAACAGAAAGACTATTCAGAATAGTGAAACAGATTTCCACGATTGCCGAGTTGCGAAGCGAACTGAACTGCCTCCGTGAGCAAGGCAAAACGATAGGACTTGTCCCCACGATGGGGGCCTTACATGCAGGGCATGCATCATTGGTTCGCCGCAGTGTAGAGGAGAACGATGTGACGGTAGTCAGCATCTTCCTCAATCCTACCCAGTTTAACGATAAGACCGACCTGGCCAAGTATCCTCGCACATTGGATGCCGACTGCAGGTTGCTTGAAGAATGTGGCGCCACGATAGCTTTTGCTCCGTCGGTAGACGAGATTTACCCTGAGCCCGATACGCGCCAGTTCAGCTATCCGCCTACAGACAGCGTCATGGAGGGTGCTTTCCGTCCAGGCCACTTCAACGGCGTATGCCAGATTGTGAGCAAGCTGTTTGCCATGACGGAGCCCGACCGCGCCTATTTCGGCGAGAAGGATTTCCAGCAGATTGCCGTCATACGCCGCATGGCAGACGACCTGGGCTTCAAGTTGCAGATTGTGCCTTGTCCTGTGATTCGCGAACAGAGCGGATTGGCCATGAGCAGCCGCAATACGCTGCTGACGCCCGAGGAACGTGAGACAGCTGCAGCCATCTATCAGACGCTGCGTACGAGCCGCGAATGGGTGAATGAGATGACCGTAGAGGAAGTGCATGACAAGGTGGTGGCCGACATTAATGCCGTAGAGGGACTGCAGGTTCAGTACTACAGCATCGTGGACGGTCGTTCGCTGGCCGACGTCGGCAGTTGGGACGAAAGCGATGATATCGTGGGCTGCATCACCGTATTCTGCGGCAGTCAGCCTATCCGTCTGATTGACCACGTACGATACAAAGGTTGAGAGCCATGATGATAGAAGTTCTGAAATCAAAGTTACACTGCGTCCGTGTGACTGAGGCCAACCTCAACTATATGGGTTCCATCACCATCGACGAGGATTTGATGGATGCTGCCGGCCTGATAGCAGGGGAGCGCGTATACATCGTCAACAACAATAACGGTGAACGTTTCGACACCTACATCATCACTGGGCCGCGTGGCTCTGGCTGCATCTGTCTGAATGGTGCTGCTGCCCGTAAAGTCCAGGTGGGGGATGTTGTCATCATCATGTCGTATGCGACGATGGACTTTGAGGAGGCCAAGACGTTTAAGCCTCAAGTGGTGTTCCCTGAGAATAACCGAGTGAAATAGCAGGTGAATAACAGCGTAAAATAGCTGCAAACGACTGCTTACATTTTACTATAGAATACACGCATTTACACAAATTGTTGGCTTCTGATGTAGTCCAATAAGAATTGTGTAAATGCGTGTAATTCGTAGATAAGGCCACTGTCGGCTGTGGCTTATCGGGTCATAGTCCGGCCCGGCTGTGGCTTATCGGGTCATAGTCCAGCCGAGCTTCAAGCCGTTGTAGTTGCCCAGGAGATTGCTGAGTGTGCTGGTGTAAGAGGTTGCGCTGGCCAGGACATTCATGGCACTCATGAGTTTGTCGGCATCGAACATCATATACAATTCGTTGCCCATGACGTTGACGGTGGGCTTGATGGTGGTGACGCCGAATGCGCCTGTGATGGTCATGAGGCTCGATTTGGCATCATAGGTGTAGGTGCCAGGGAACGACTTTCCGCTGCGAACCAGCGTGCACGAACCGTCGTTGTTGAAGGTCAATGTCGTCTTGCCGGCCTGGAAACCCAGTTTCTTGAGTTGCTTGTCGAGTGTGCTCTCGATTTTGCTGCTTGCTACCGACGAACCGATTTGTGCCAGAATGTTTTGGCTCTCGAAGGCAATCTTCGGTTTTGAGTAGGTCCATGTGCCGACGATTGAGTTCTTGGTTGTGGTGTTGCCCAGGATGGATGACATGAGTGTGCCCAGCACGCTGGTGCCAGCCTGTGCCAGTGCACCGGTCTGATTGGTGTTGCCTGTGGGCAGCGCACCCGTTGTCCCCGTGGTGCCGAAGCCACATCCTGCAAACAAAAGCGAAGCCGATACGAGGGCTGCCGCAATGAAATTCTTCTTCATAATGTTTTGATTTAGTGTTTATTGAATAAATTAGTAAAATCAGTCGGGTAGGGGGTCTCGAACTCCATCCGCTGCCCTGTGACGGGATGGTAGAGGAAGAGGCGATAGGCATGCAGGCAGAGGCGGTGTATGGGATTCTGTGTGCTGCCATATTTGTCGTCTCCGCACACCGGATGGCCGAGGTCGGCCATGTGGACGCGTATCTGATTCTTGCGCCCAGTTTCCAGTCTTAGCTCCACAAGTGAGTATTTCTCTGAGCGTTGCAGGACACGGAAATGCGTGATGGCCAGTTTTCCACCGTTGTCCGTGGGACTGCTGAAGGTGACACATGCCTTGTTGTCCTTGAGCCACGATTCCACGGTGCCGCCTTCCTGTTGCACCTCGCCACCGACTACGGTTATGTATCTGCGGTCAAACACGCGTCCTTTCCAGTCGTTCTCCAGCGACAGAGCTGCCTCGATGGTCTTGGCATAGACCATCAAGCCCGATGTCTCGCGGTCCAGGCGATGTACGACGTGGGCATGGCATTTGAAGTGTCGTCTGTGGAAGTATTCGTCGAGAATCGTCTTCACGCAGAATTGTCCACCTGTGGAGGCGGCAGACAGTATGCCAGGTTGCTTCTCGATGACAATGATGTCCTTGTCTTCATAGACGATGCGCAGCCAGCGGCTTTCCAGCTCGGTCTTGCGGCGATGCTTGCTGACGCGGACGACCATGCCAGGTTCCAGTGCGAAATCGTAGCGAGTCACCAGTTGGCGGTCCACCGTGATGCCGTGTCCCTGCAGGATGTCCTTGGCCTTGTTGCGACTGATGCCGCTCATTTCCTTCATGAGGAAATCGAGCAGGGGCATGGGTTCTCTCACGGTTATCTCGTTGTACTTCGATGCTGCGTATTGTTCGCCTGTCAGATTCTTCATTTATAAATATGGTATAACCAATTAAACATAACGTATATTCTAATAAAATATATAGCTTTACTGAATTTCGACCGTAACGCCGCGTATAAGTTCAAGTCGCGTCTTCAATTGTGATGCTTCGCTTTGGCGGATTTGCAGCTGTAACTGGCAGGTCATCTCGAAATTCTGACTGAGGATGCGTGGGTTCATTTCCTTGACGACACGCATGACGTCGTTCATCAGTGGATACTCGAACATGGCGGCCATGGTGACATCTACGGTGCGTTCCTCGACGATGGCTTCGTCCAGGGCCATGATGGTTGCTTGTTTGTAGGCATTTTGCAATCCGCTGGTGCCCAGCTTGATGCCGCCGAAGTAACGGACCACAATGACGAGTGTATTCGTGAGTTCCCGTTTGTTCAGTTGTCCGAGAATTGGTTTTCCGGCCGTTCCTGAAGGTTCTCCGTGGTCTACGGCACGGAATTGGTTGCGCAGATGTCCGATGACGTATGCGTAGCAAACATGGCGTGCGTCGTAGTATTCCCGTTCGTACTGGCTGACCAATTGCTTCACCTCGTCGGTGTTCTCCACATGAAAGGCGAAAGCGAGGAACTTGCTACGTTTCTCGCTATATTCGCCTTTAGAAGGTTCCGTTATGGTCAGGTATGCATCCACCTGGTATGTGCCTATCAGTCCAGTTTGTGCACGACTATGCCGCTGCGCAGTTTCGGCTCGAACCATGTAGCCTTGGGCGGCATGATCTTGCCGTTGTCGGCGATGTTCATGATTTCGTCCATCGAGACTGGGTACAGGGCCAGGGCCATCTTCATCTCGCCTGAGTCGACGCGACGTTCCAATTCCTCGTAGCCTCGCAGGCCACCTACGAAGTCGATGCGTTTGTCGCCCCGTAAGTCGGTGATTCCGAGCAGTTTGTCGAGTATTATATTACTGCTTACGCTAACGTCCAGTCCGCCTATCGGGTCGCTGTCGTCGGCCAATCCGTCGTGCAGTGTGAGCTGGTACCAGTAGCCATCCAGATAGAGGGCAAACTGATGTTTGCGGCTGGGATGGCGACGTTCCTTGCCACAGCATTCGATGTCGAAGTCCTCGGCCAGCGCAGCCAGGAATTCCTCGGGTGTACGTCCGTTGAGATCGCTGACGACGCGGTTGTAGTCCAGGATGGTGAGTTGCGAGGCGGGGAAACAAACTGCCATGAAATAGTTGTACTCCTCGTCGCCGCGATGGTTGGGGTTCTGCTTGGCCTTTTCTGCGCCCACCAGGGCTGCTGCTGCCGAGCGGTGATGGCCGTCGGCTATATACAGATAAGGTATACGCGCAAAGGTTTCGGTGATGGTCTGTATGTCGGCCTTGTCCTTGACGAGCCACAGGCGATGGCGGAATCCGTCGATGGGGGCCACGAAGTCGTACTCCGGCTGGCCCTGTGCGTAGCGTGCTACCAGGCTGTCTATCACCTCGTTGTCTTTGTATGCGAAGAATACGGGCTCCATGTTGGCATTGGTGGCGCGGACGTGTTTCATGCGGTCCTCTTCTTTGTCGCGGCGTGTGAGCTCGTGTTTCTTGATAACGCCGGACATGTAGTCCTCGACGAGTGCGCCTACGACGAGTCCGAACTGCGTCTTCTGGTTCATCGTCTGGGCGTAGATGTAGTACATCTCTTGTTCGTCCTGCACGAGCCAGCCGTTGTCCTGGAACTTCTTGAAGTTCTTGGTTGCCTGCTCATAGACGCGAGGGTCGAATTCGCTGGTGCCGACGGGGAAATCGATTTCGGGCTTGATGATGTGGTAGAGGCTCTTTTCGTTGTTGCCGGCCTCTGCCCTCGCCTCTTCGCTGTCCAGCACGTCGTAGGGGCGGCTTTCCACTTGTTCCACAAGTTCGCGTGGCGGACGTAGTCCACGGAAGGGTTTTATAGTAGCCATAGTTGTAATCAGTTTACTTTAAACTTCGTGATGCCTTGTTCCAGGAAGGCCACAATCTGGTTGGCAGCAGCGATGCCTGCATTGACGTTGGCCTCTGCCGTCTGTGCGCCCATCTTCTTGGGTGTGGCAAAGTAGCGGCCTGGGGCAGCAGCCTGGAAGTCGGCGTCCTGGTCGGGCTTGATGTCGGTGAGATACTTCAGGTCGGTGCGCTCGGCGAACAGTTTCACCAGGCCGGGCTCGTCGATGACTTCCTTGCGTGCCGTGTTCACCAGGATGCCGCCTTTCTTCATGCGTCCCACGAGGTCGTAGTTGATGCTCTGGCGCGTCTCGGGGGTGGCAGGGATGTGCAGCGATACGATGTCGCACTGGTCGAAGAGTTGCTCCTGGCAGTCGGCAGCCTCTACCCCAGCCTGCTGGATGACTTCCTTCGGGCAGAAGGCGTCGTAGGCCATTACCTGCATGCCGAATCCCTTGGCTATGCGGGCCACGTTGCGTCCCACGTTGCCGAAGGCCAGTATGCCCAGTTTCTTGCCCAGCAGTTCGGTGCCGCTGGTGCCGTTGAAGAAGTTGCGCACGCCGTAGACGAGCATGCCGAAGACCAGTTCGGCCACGGAGTTGGCGTTCTGTCCGGGTGTGTTCATGGCCACCACGTTGTGTGCCGTGCAGGCCTCGAGGTCGAGGTTGTCATAGCCTGCGCCTGCGCGCACTACGATTTTCAGTTGCTTGGCGGCCTCGAGCACCTGGACGTCCACCTTGTCCGAACGGACGATGAGTGCGTCGGCATCCTTCACGGCCTCCAGCAGTTGTGCCTTTTCGGTGTATTTCTCCAGCAGGGCCAGCTGGTAGCCGGCCTTGTCCGTAACCTCACGTATGCCATCCACGGCAACCTTGCTGAATGGCTTTTCTGTTGCAATTAATACTTTTGCCATGACTTAGTGCTGTTTTTCAAATTCTTGCATGCATGCGACCAGTGCGTTCACGCCTTCCATGTCCATGGCGTTGTAGCACGATGCGCGGAAGCCGCCGACTGAGCGGTGGCCCTTGATGCCCACCATGCCGCGCTCGGTGGCGAACTGCATGAAGTCGGCCTCCAGTTCCTTGTACTCGTCGTTCATGACGAAGCAGAGGTTCATCACCGAACGGTCCTCTTCGGCCACGGTACCGCGGAAGAGCTTGTTGCGGTCTATTTCTCCGTAGAGCACCTTGGCGCGCTCCAGTGCCCGGCGTTCCATTTCCTTCACACCGCCGCACTTCTTGATCCACTTCAGGGTCTGCAGTGCGCAGTAGATGGGCACCGTGGGCGGTGTGTTGAACATGGAGCCGCCCTTGATGTGGGTGCGATAGTCGAGCATGGTGGGTATGGGGCGTGTGACCTTGCCCAGGCAGTCGTCCTTGACGATGACGAAGGTGACGCCGGCCATGGAGAGGTTCTTCTGGGCTCCGCCGTAGATGATGTTGTACTTCGACACGTCTATGGGGCGCGAGAATATGTCGGAGCTCATGTCAGCCACCATGGGCACGGGGCTGTCCAGTTCCTTGCGGATTTCGGTTCCGTAGATGGTATTGTTGGTGGTGATGTGGAAGTAGTCGGCATCGGCCGGTACGACGAAGTCCTTGGGGATGTACGAGTATGTGCTCTCAGCCGAAGAGGCCACCTCGACGGTCTCGCCGAAGAGCTTGGCCTCGGCCAGTGCCTTCTTTGCCCAGACGCCTGTGTTGAGGTATGCAGCCTTCTTCTCCAGCAGGTTGTAGGGCACCATGCAGAACTGCAGGCTGGCGCCGCCGCCGAGGAACAGTACCGAGTAGCCCTCGGGTATGTCGAGCAGCTCCTTGAACAGGGCAACTGCCTCGTCCACGACGGGCTGGAATTTCTTGGCGCGATGGCTCATTTCCATTAATGACAGACCGCTTCCCTCGAAGTCGAGGCAGGCAGCGGCTGTGGCCTCCATGACCTCGCGGGGGAGCTTGGAGGGGCCGGCATTGAAATTGTACTTCTTCATAGTTCTTATTATAGTTAAATAGTCTGTTTTCTAAAACACTGCAAAGATAAGCAAAATCGGGCTAAATACAAAATATTATGCCATCAAAATAAGATTTTCGTCAGAATTTGTTTGTGGCGAATTGGCAAGTGCCTCAGGCGGAATCCTTTAGCCTTTCCACCTTCCGTTTCAAGCGAAACTCGAATTCGTCATTTATTTTGCGCTCAGAAACTCAGCATCTCAGTTTTATAGAGAGCACGCACATGTAATGAGAAAAAAATGTAAGCAAAATATTTAACTATATATAATAATATTATATATAGTTAACTTCAATTTATCACCAATGTACTAGCTCATGAGAAAACTGAATACTGAGCACTGAGCTTTAAGACATTGACGAGAGGCTTCCGCACAAATACCCAAAAGGGAAGTTAAACGACTGGTTTTCAACTCTGTACAAAGGCATTTAAAAACATTTTGCACCAAAACGAAAATAATGGATAAAATATTTGCCCAGGACAGAAGAAAATCGTATCTTTGTAGTGATGTTACAAATCCCAAGATATTATCACCCGAAACGTATGAATAATAATACGTGTGCACGCGCATTACTAAACACTTCTATTTCTATCCTCTTCTAAAAACGATACCCAAACGACTATGAAAAAGACAATTCTGCTATGCCTCATGTTGCTGGCGACTCTCATTGCATCGACTGCCGACGCCCAGAAGCAACCCGATGTCTGGCCCAACGGCGAACCGATGGACCAGTGGTTTGCCGATACGGCCAAGGTCAATTCCCAGCTGCTGGGACGCCGATACGTCGTCACCCGACATGGCGTGCGCAGCAAGTGTCCCGACGTGCAGACCAAGGCCCTGCAGGCCGTCATCGACCAGGCTGCCCATGAGGGCGGCGGCATAGTCGTCATACCCAAGGGCACCTTCCTGACGGGGTCGCTCTTCTTCCGTCCGGGCACGCATCTGCACCTCGAGAAGGGTGCCGTGCTGAAGGGCTCGCAGTCGATTGCCGACTATCCCGTCGTAGAGACGCGCATCGAGGGACAGACGTGCAAGTACTTTGCCGCACTGGTCAATGCCGACCACGTCGACGGATTCACCATCACCGGCCCTGGCACCATCGACGGCAGCGGCAAATCCTTCTGGCAGGCCTTCTGGATTCGTCGCTCGTGGAACCCCGAATGCACCAACAAGGACGAGCAGCGTCCGCGCCTCACCTTTATCTCTAACTCCAGCAACGTAACCCTGCAGGATGTCAGGCTGATAAACTCTCCGTTTTGGACCAATCACATATACAAGTGCGACCACGTCCGATTCCTCGACCTCTACATCTATTCCTCCACCACCGACATCAAGGGACCCTCCACCGACGCCATCGACATCGATGCCTGTCACGACGTGGTGGTGCGCGGCTGCTACATGAACGTCAACGACGATGCCGTGGTCCTGAAGGGCGGCAAGGGCACCTTCGCCGACCAGGCACCCGAGAACGGACCTTGCTACAACATACTCGTGGAGCGCTGTCACTATGGGACGGTGCACGGCTGCATCACGGTGGGTTCGGAGAGCCTGCACGACTGGAACATCGTCATGCGCAACTGCGTGGCCGACGACACGCGCAACGTCCTCTGGCTGAAGATGCGCCCCGACACGCCCCAGCACTACGAGTGGATGCGCATCGAGGGCCTGTCGGGCCGATGCCGCAACTTCCTGCTCGTGCGCCCCTGGACGCAGTTCTACGCCAAGGGCAATCGCGACGACATGCCCCTGTCGCGATGCAACGACATCGCATTCAGCAACATCAGCATGCAATGCGAGCAGTTCCTCCACGTCGAGGGGTCGGACAAGTACAGCCTGCGCAATTTCTCTTTCTCCGACATTGCCTGCACGGAGAAGCACACCTCCACCCGTCGCCCCTTGCCCATCATCAACTGCCGCGTGGAGAACGTCGTCATCAACAGCCAGCCCTATTCGCCACATTCGTCAGCCCAAGGCGACAGCATCATCCAGGTGGCACGCCAGGCCAACGCATACTTCATGCAGCACAACCCCGACCCCACCGTCGAATCCTTTGTCCACAACAAACGACGCCCCAGCCACATCTGGACGCGCGGCGTCTACTACGAAGGCCTCATGGCCCTCTACGACGTCTGTCGCGACAGCACATACCTCGACTATACCGACCGCTGGGCCAACCACCATCGCTGGGCGCCGTGCGGCAATATGCGCACTACGCATGCCGACAACCAATGTTGCATGCAGACCTACCTGGAACGCTATCGCATGACCCACGACCAGCGCATGCTGCAGGCCGTCCGGCACAATCTCGACCACCAGATGCAGACGCAACGCGTGAGCTACTGGACGTGGATAGATGCCATACAGATGGCCATGCCCGTGTATGCACAGATGTACGGGACGACGGGCGAGCGAAGCTACATCGACTATGCCATGCGGGCCTACCAGTGGTGCAGGAACGAGTGCGGAGGAGGCCTCTATAATAAGGAAGAAGGCCTGTGGTGGAGAGACAAGGACTTCGTGCCACCCTACAAGGAAAAGGACGGAGCCAACTGCTACTGGAGCCGCGGCAACGGGTGGGTGTATGCAGCACTGGTCAGGGTGATGGACGAACTGTCGCCCGACGACCCCTACTTCGCCCAACTGCATGCCGACTACATGTCGATGAGCCGTGCCTTGTTGGCCTGTCAGCGCGAGGATGGCTTCTGGAACGTCAGCCTTGCCTCGCCCACGACCTTCGGCGGCAAGGAACTGACGGGCACCTCCCTCTTCCTCTACGGCATGGCCTGGGGCATACGCCGTGGCTATCTCCAGGACGAGGCCTACCTCCTGGCCTGCGACAGGGCCTGGCAGGGTATGGCTCGCGAAGCAGTGCATGCCAACGGATTCCTCGGCTGGGTGCAGGGCACAGGCAAACAGCCCTCCGACGGGCAGCCTCTCTCCTACTCTCGCGTGCCTGACTTCGAAGACTACGGACTCGGATGCTTCCTCCTTGGGGCGGTGGAGTATTATAAGGTTAAAAAGTTAAAAAGTTAAAAGGTTAAAATGTTAAAAGGTTCTTGCTACGCAAGCGGCAGAGCCGAGCGAACAGGTTAAAAGATTCGAGCAAAAAAGTTTATAGAGTGAAACGCATAGCGATATATTGCATATTGATTGTCGCCTGGGGACTGACCGCAATGGCGCAGTCGTGGCCCGAGGCTGGGACGGAGACAAAGGCCGGAGTGCGCTGGTGGTGGCTGGGCTCGGCTCTCAGCGAGGCCGACATGCAGTGGAGCCTACGGCAGTATGCCCAGGCCGGCATCGGCACCGTGGAGATTACCCCCATATATGGCGTACAGGGCAACGAAGCCAACGAACTGTCTTTCCTCTCTCCACCCTGGATGAGGATGTTGCAAGCCGTGGAGGACGAGGCACGGGAAAGGGGCATTCTGGTCGACATGAACTGTGGCACGGGGTGGCCCTTCGGAGGTCCCACTACGCTCATCGAAGAGGCAGCCTGCAAAGCCGTTTTCCTCGTGGATACCGTCCTCGCCGGACATGCTCCCGTCCGACAGCTCGACAGCAGGGAACAGCCCTTCGCTCGTCTGCTTTGCGAGCGGCGCCATCCGCTGACCGAAGGCCGGCAACTCGTCATTCGCCTCTACATGAGCCGTACGCGCCAGATGGTGAAACGTGCTGCACCAGGTGGCGAAGGGTACGTCATCGACCACTTCGACCGACAGGCTGTCCGCCACTATCTGGAACGCTTCGACAAGGCCTTTGCCAACAACGCCACCACCCTGCCCCACAGTTTCTTCAACGACAGCTATGAGGTGTATGGCGCCAACTGGACGCCCACGTTGCTCTCCGAATTTCGTCGGCGCCGGGGCTATGCCCTGGAGGACCGCCTGCCACAATTGCTTGGCCTACAGGACGATGGCAACCAAACGCTGAGCGACTATCGCGAGACGCTGAGCGACCTCTTGCTGGAGAACTTCACCCAGCAGTGGACCGCCTGGGCCCATGCCCACAACGCACTCACGCGCAACCAGGCTCACGGTTCGCCTGCCAACCTGCTCGACATCTATGCGGCTGTCGACATACCAGAGATCGAGGGCTTCGGCCTCTCCTCGTTTGGCATCAAGGGCCTGCGCACGGACCATGGCTACACACGCAAGAACGACAGCGACGTATCGATGCTCAAGTATGCCTCCTCCGCAGCCCACGTCATGGGACGCCCACATGTGTCCAGCGAGACCTTCACCTGGCTCACCGAACACTTCCGCACCTCACTCTCGCAGATGAAGCCCGACCTCGACCTGATGTTCACCTGCGGCGTCAACCGGATGTTCTTCCACGGAACGTGCTACTCGCCGCCCTCTGCCCCCTGGCCAGGGTGGAAATTCTATGCTTCGGTGGACATGAGCCCCACGAACAGCATCTGGCGCGACGCACCCTACCTGATGCAATATATCGAGCGCTGCCAGAGTTTCCTGCAGATGGGACAAACTGACAACGACTTCCTGGTCTACCTGCCCGTGCGCGACATGTGGCGACAGCGCCTCGCACCAGGCGAACGAGGCCTCCTCATGCAGTTCGACATCCACAGCATGGCCCGCAAGGCTCCACAGTTCATCCGCAGCATTCAGCGCATCGACAGCCTGGGCTACGACTGCGACTACATCAGCGACCGACAGCTGCAACGCGTCCGCGTCGTCGACGGGCAACTACTGACCGAGGGAGGCACACGCTATCGCGGACTGATTATCCCCAGCGGCACCACCATCGACGAACGTCTCCGTTCCACACTCTCTGCCATCACCTCACAGGCCGCCCACCTTGTCATCTACGGAGAGGACGATGCCCAGATGTCGCGCCTGGCAAAGGCTGAACCCATGCGCTCGCAGCTCCATCTGCGTGCCATCCGTCGGCAGAACGATTCTGGCCATCACTACTTCATTGCCAACCTTACTCCTGCGGACGTCGAAGCCTTCGTACCCCTGGCTGTAGGCTATGCCGCTGCCACTTGGTTCAATCCCATGGACGGCAGCACACGACCTGCCACCATCGACAGCGGCAGACTCCACATTCGCCTCCGTTCTGGCGAAAGCCGCATCCTGCTGACGCAGGAAACAGGACAGAGGCCTGCGCTCGATGCCAGCCACGCATCTGGTCTCATCATGGTCCATGCTCCGTCCTACGTCCCCCAGTGCATCGACCTGACCGCTCGCCCATGGACACTTTCATTCCTCTCCTCTGCCCCAAAGGTGGACAAGACTTTCCGTCTGCCCCGACTACAGACGTGGGAAACCTTGGACGACGACTCCGTGCGTGCCACGATGGGGACAGGCGTATACACCACCACCTTCAGCATGAAAGTTCGCGATGCAGAGGGAGCGTGGAATATAGAGTTGGGAGACGTGCGCGAGAGTGCCCGTGTGTACCTGAATGGCAAGTACCTGGGATGTGCCTGGGCTGCACCCTTCTCACTCTCTTGCCAGGATGCTCTCCGCAAGGGAAAGAACACGTTACGCATAGAGGTCACCAACTTGCCTGCCAACCGCATTGCAGAACTCGACCGCCAGAACTATCCTTGGCGACGCATGAAGGAAATCAACGTCGTCGACATCAACTACAAGTCCACAAAATACAACCGCTGGACACCAGTGCCCAGCGGTTTGAACTCGGAAGTAAAACTTGTAAGAGGCGATGACTGAAAGATGCCATCAACGCACCAGCTTGCGGGTCTCTATGCGGCCGTCTTCCGTAGAACTGCGTTGCAGATAGATGCCACGAACGGGTGGTGACGACAGACGGTGGCCCTGCAGGTCGTAGTAGCCAGTGGCTTGTGCTCTAGCTTGTAAGGGCGCAACAGGGGTAACCTGCTGGATGTCGGCCTCCACGAAAGTAAATATCATGTCGGAGCGATCCAATGTGCCCGAGCCCCAGAACCAGTCGTCAGGAAACTTGCGTGCCCTGATTTGCATGTTGCTGCTGGAGGGACTGTTGATGCGATACATCGATACGGCCGTCTTCAGCCCCGACTGCGAGGGAGACTGGTTGCCCGTATAGTTGATGGTGAGAACGGCAGGCGTGTCGGAGGTACCAATGCGGTCGGCCGAGGCTATGGTACGGTTGGCGGCAGAGATATATTTGTCCGTCCCTACATTGCGGAACGAGAAACCCTCGCCCATTGGCTGTATGTCCCACATCAGAGCCGTATCGTCCCACCGATATTCCTCAGTCGAACCCAGCGTTCCGTTGCTGTTGAAGCAGAGATACTTGGGATTTCCGGCTATGGTGGTGCCAGAGTTGAAGGGCACGGTAGCATAGTTCAGAATGCGATAATACTTGCCTTCCTTGGGCGTGAAGGTTGACGTGCCTGCAGGTGTGCCACCACCAGGACGCATGTATTCGTCGTTTACGGCCACTACGGCCGAATAGGCCGATTCGCCCTCCTCCACCAGCGTCTTCAGACGGAAGAAATAGAGCTTCCCTTCCGTGAGGTTGCGCACTACGGCATAGGCATAAGAGGGACGCAGGCGCTGTATCTCCACGAATTCCTTACCGTCCTCCGACATTTCCAACACGTTGGCCACAGCCTCCGGCTCGTTGTTTGTCCAGTTGATTCTGGCCGTTGTCGGGTTCAGCAGGGTGGCCGTCACATCGGTTGGATACATCACGAAGGCCGTCTTACAGGCCAGACTGTTGATGTAGTGTTCGATGTTCGTATACCCACCCCCCAGCGTTTTCGCTGTGGCATCGTTCTTCGAAGGGTCGAGTCCGTTCTCGCGTTCCCATGCGTCACTCATGCCATCGCGGTCGTTGTCCTCGACGGGAGTGCCGCCAGCCACCTTGCCAATGCCGCCCACGTCCTCCTCGTTAGCGATGAAGGCTCCCTTCGTGCCTAACGAGGTCAGTTGACTGATGAGACGTCGATCGTGGATGTCCCTGACACGTGAGGCTCCCACGTGGTCCACGATTTCGTAGTAAGCCTCTTCGGCTGTCTGCAGGTTCATGGGGCCGTTGCACTTCAGCGTGGGCTCACTCATGGGCGTGGCGCTATTGTGGTCGGTTATGAGAGTGCCGTTCAGCTTTCCGTCTTTGTTGCCGTCGTAGTAGTTGCCGGTACTGTAGAGATGGTCGGTCGCTGTCCAGTCGTCGAAGTATTTGTCGCCTGTGGTGTTCGGTCCGGCTATGAAGTAGTTGTTCATCACGTCCTGATAGTTGTCGCCTGCCGAGTGTCCGCCTATGATGCCCATGGCATAGTTGTAGACGACGTTGTTGTAGTATTGCAGGTAGCACTTCATCTTGGGGTTTCGGCTCTTGTTGTCAATCCAAAGGCAGTGGCTGATGGTCCAGTTGCGCGTGCCGTCGGTAATGCTGCCGAAGCGCTGCGGCTCTATGCCCTCGGATATGATGCAGTTTTGCCAAGTGATGTTGTTGGCATCCTTGATGTGGACGTCGTCCCACGGTCCCCACGATATGCTGCAATGGTCCAGAATGACGTTGCTGCAGTTGTCCAGCGTCAGCGTACATTTACTCTGGTTCACACTCTTTCCCCCTCGCATGCGCAGATAGCGGATGATAATGTTGGAATTGCCAGAGGCTATGACGCGTCCGCCGTAGACGGTAATGCCCTCGCCAGGCGCAGTCTGCCCGGCTATGGTGATATTGCTGGCAATCGTTATGGCCTTGTTGGTGATATCTATCACGCCACCAACGTCGAAGACGACTATACGTCCCGACTTGCTTACGGCATCGGCCAACGAACCTGCCCCCTCTGCATTCAGATTAGTGACATGCACCACTGTCCCAGCTCGTCCGCCTGTGGCGAATGCGCCAAAGCCTTCTGCCCCAGGGAATGCAAGTTGCTGGGCATGAAGGGGAATGAGTGGCAGAAGAAAGAAGAGAACATTAGAAACTCGTCTCCAGAAAAGGGAATCTTTCATCATGCAACGTTTTATTATGCAGAAGGGCACCTCTGCGAAGTGCCCTTCTTATGGTCAAAAAAATAATTTAGTATTCCATCACTGCAGGCAGTTCTTTGGCCTGCTCCACCATCTTCTCCACCTCGCTGACAGCAGGAACGCGACGCACGAGATGCTTCTCGGCGTTCACCTCCTCTAATTTGGCCTGCAGGTTGGCAGGAACACGATGCTTCAATTCCTTCACAGTGTCCACTCCGGCAGCTTCCAACAACTCCGAGAACTGTGGACCGACGCCATTGATGCGCATCAGGTCGCAATGGTTTGTCCAGGTAAGGATGAGTTTGGGTGAAATGCCTGTGGCTTCAGCCAGTTCGGCACGTCCGGCAGGTTTTGCACACTTCGCCAAAAGGGCATCGGTGCTCTCAACCCCAGCAGCAATAAGTTTCTCGGCATACACAGCACCGATACCTTCCACATCAACAATCTTGTAGTTCATAGCATACGTTTTTAGGGTTAAACAATAAGTTGACGCTACGAAATTACAAAAAAAAGAAATCCCCTCCAAGCGATGAAGGGGATTTTCTTTTTGTTCTGAGTGTGTTCTACTTATGCTTCAGGCATAACGCTAACGGTGGAGCGGTCGCGGCGACCCTTCTTGAACGTTACGATTCCGTCCTTCAGGGCATACAGGGTATTGTCCTTACCCATAGCCACACCTTCGCCTGCATAGTGGCGTGTGCCACGCTGACGGACGATGATGTTGCCGGCGATGCACTTCTCACCACCGAAAATCTTAACACCTAATCTTTGGGCAGCGCTCTCGCGGCCGTTCTTAGAACTACCTACACCTTTTTTATGTGCCATACGTTTGTCCTCCTAATTAATTGTTAAGCAATAACTTCCTTGATAGTCAGCTCTGTGAACTGCTGACGATGACCATTGAGCTTACGATAGCCCTTGCGACGCTTCTTGTGGAAGACGAGCACCTTGTCGCCCTTTACCAGGGGACTTACTACCTCGGCTACAACCTTAGCACCCTCGATGGCGGGAGCACCTACGGTGATGGCACCGTCGTTGTCTACCAACAACACTCTCTCAAACTCAACAGTCTGGCCAGCCTCTGCACCCACGATGTGGTGTACAAACAGTTTCTTGCCGGCTTCCGTGCGGAACTGTTGACCGTTAATCTCTACGATTGCGTACATTATTTAATAATTATTTAACGGGTTTCACCGCAGGGCGGAACCATCTCGTGGTCCTCTTATTCGAGCCTGTGCGGCATAAATCGGCTGCAAAGATACTACTTTTCTTTTATCTGACCAAATATTTCCATGCTTTTTTGCTTCGTCATTCAGTAACTATAGACAAAGCCATGGTTGTTGTCTGCACTCCGGCACTACTTTATCATCGCCATGGGCACAGTCGTCCTATGCTCTCTCGCTCAGTTCAAGCCAGCGCATTTCTTTCTCATCGAGTTCCTGCTGCAAGAGTGGCAGACGCTTGGACATCGCCGTAATGTTGTCCACAGAAGCTGTGCCCCCAGACAACGCTTGGACGATTTCGGCCTTTTCCTGTTCCAGGGACTCGATATCCTTTCCAAGTTGCTCAAACTCGCGCTTCTCATTGAATGACAGGCGCTGGCGGCGCGTGGGAGGATTAGGAGCATTGGAGGCTGTGGGGTCTTTAGGTTCTTTAAGGTCTTTAGGGGCATTAAGGGCCTTAGAGTCCTTAGGGGATTTTGATTCTTTGGGCTGCAGGCGTTCCCACTCGCGGTACTGGGTATAGTTTCCAGGAAAGTCTTTGACCACACCATTGCCGTGGAACACAAGCAGGTGGTCGACCACCTTATCCATGAAGTAGCGATCGTGGCTGACCACAATGACGCACCCCCGAAAGTCTGCAAGATATTCTTCAAGGATTTGAAGCGTGAGAATGTCGAGGTCATTGGTGGGTTCGTCAAGGACCAGGAAGTTAGGATTCGTCATCAGCACTTGGCAGAGATGCAGACGGCGCTGTTCGCCTCCAGAGAGTTTATAAATGTAGTTTTGTTGTTGTTCGGGTGAGAACATGAAATGCTGCAGGAATTGCATGGCGGTGAGATGACGCCCCTGGCCAAGGTCGACGTATTCGGCCGTACGGCGAATTGCATCTATGACCTTCATCTGCTGGTCGAACTGCATACCCTCCTGGGAAAAGTAGCCGAAGCGAACTGTTTCTCCTACAACGAAACGCCCAGAATCGGGTTGCACAAGTCCGAGAAGCATCTTCACAAAGGTGCTCTTGCCAGTGCCGTTGGCTCCGACGATGCCCATCTTCTCAAAGCGCGAAAAGTTATAGTAGAAGTCCTTGAGGATGATTTTGCGGCCTTCTTCGCCACGCTCAGGATATGCCTTGCTGACATACTGCGCCTCGAAGATTTTGGAGCCGATATAAGTCGAGTTGAGTTGCAATCGCATGCGTTTCTCCTCCTGGCGCTGTTTGGCAATCTTCTCCAGTTCGAAGAAGGCCTCCTCACGATATCGAGCCTTGTGCCCACGAGCCTGCGGCATGCGGCGCATCCAGTCCAACTCCGTGCGGTAAAGGTTCTGTGCACGGGCTACTTGTGCCGTAGTGGCCTCTACCCTCTCCTGCCGTTTCTCCAGATAGTAGGCATAGTTGCCCCGATAGGTATAGAGCGTCTGGTTGTCGAGTTCGAGAATGACGGTGCAGACGCGGTCGAGGAAGTAGCGATCGTGAGTTACCATGAGCAGTGTCATGCAAGAGCGTGAGAGATACTTCTCCAGCCATTCTATCATCTCCAAGTCGAGATGGTTGGTCGGTTCATCCAGGATGAGCATGTCCGGCTGAATGGTCAGTACATTGGCCAGCGCCACACGTTTCAGTTGGCCTCCGGAGAGTTCGGACAGGTGCTGGTTGAGGTCCGTGATACGGAGTTTCGTCAGCACCTGATCGCTTCGCAGCTGATACTCAGCCGCCTGTTCTGGGGGCATGGAGGCCAGGTCGAGGTGCCAGTAACTGGCCTCGCGCACGGTCATGTGCATGGGATAATGAGGTATCTGTTCCAAATACCCCACCCTGATGCCGTTGCGATAGACAACGGTACCCGAGTCGGGACTATCCTTGCCTGAGAGGATGTTCAGCAGCGTGGTCTTGCCCGTTCCGTTCTGGGCAATAAGGCCTACATGTTGCCGTTCGGCTATACCGAAACTCACGTCGCTGAAGAGCACACGGTCGCCCACGCTGCGGGTGAGTCCGCTTACCTGTAAATAGGGATTCTGTTGCGCCACAAATTGATGTTTTTCTTGATTTTCGGCACGAAATTAGTCTTTTTATTTGGAAAAACAAAGAAAACTTCATATCTTTGCACTCAGAAATAGAAAGAACACACCGTTACTTTCCTTTTTTTCCAAAGATTATCATTTTACATTCTACACTTTACATCATTATTACATGCATACCAAGAGTGAACTCGAAAGCATGACTCCCGAACAACTTGTGGAGCTTGGACTGAGCATTGGTGCTCAGATGTCGAACGACAAAATGTCCCTTATATACAATATAATAGATAAAGAAGCTACGCTGCCCTCAGATGCGCCTGCATCGGAGAAACCCAAGCGCGGACGCCCAAAGAAGGCGAAGGAAGAGCCGACCCTTTTCCCTGAAAGCGAAACAACCACGCCCAAACAGAAAACGACAGAGAAGGCTGCTGAGAAGAAAGCAGAGAAGACCGAGAAAGCCGACGCACCTGCCGCCGAAAAGCCCAAACGCGGACGCCCAAAGAAGAGCGGAGCTGCTGAAAATGTAGCAACCAAGGCACCTGCCGAAGAGCAGACGGTAAGTACCGAATCGGAACCAGCCGAAAGCGTGAAGGCCGAGGAACCCAAGAAAACTCGTGGACGAAAGAAACAGCAGGAAGAAGCCACTGTTGCCGAGAATACGGAACAGAAGGAAGCCGACGAGGTGGAAACCTTCTTCAAACGCAACGAGCCCGACTTCATCATCACCAAGGACCTCCCCGCTGTTGAGTCTACTCCGATTCAGCCAGAACCGAAGGCTGCCGAAGGAGCAACGCCATCAGCCGAAAAGCAAGGTCGTGGCCGCCAAGCCGAATCCAAGGACCAGGATACGTTCCTTCGATACGATTTTGGTGATTCCCTGAAGGGTGAAGGTGTGCTGGAAGTGATGCCAGAGGGATTCGGATTCCTGCGTTCGAGCGACTACAACTATCTGGCCTCGCCTGACGACATTTATGTCAGCCAGCAGATGGTCAAGACACTGGGACTGAAGACCGGCGACGTTGTAGAAGGTCCTGTTCGTCCACCTCGCGAAGGCGAGAAATATTTCCCTCTGATAAAGGTGAACAGCATCAACGGATGCGACCCCAGCATTGCGCGAGACCGCAGTCCTTTCGAGCACCTCACACCCCTTTTCCCTGATGAAAAGTTCAGACTTTGCACAGGCAAGGGCGATTCGCTGTCTTCGCGTGTCGTAGACCTCTTTGCCCCCATCGGTAAGGGACAGCGTGCTCTTATCGTGGCTCAGCCTAAAACGGGTAAGACCTTACTGCTGAAGGATATAGCCAATAGTATCGCTCGCAACCACCCTGAAGCTTACCTGATGATGCTTCTGGTGGACGAACGTCCGGAGGAAGTTACCGACATGGCCCGAACTGTCAATGCCGAGGTCATTGCCTCTACTTTCGATGAGCCCGCCGAACGCCATGTGAAGATAGCAGGCATAGTATTGGAGAAAGCCAAGCGCATGGTGGAATGTGGCCATGATGTGGTTATTTTCCTCGACTCCATTACACGTCTGGCTCGTGCCTACAACACCGTCACTCCAGCCTCGGGCAAGGTGCTGACCGGTGGTGTTGACGCCAATGCCATGCACAAGCCTAAACGATTCTTTGGTGCTGCCCGAAATATCGAAGGCGGTGGTTCGCTCACCATCATAGCAACGGCTCTGACCGACACCGGTTCGAAAATGGACGAAGTCATCTTCGAGGAATTCAAGGGTACCGGCAACATGGAGTTGCAACTGGATCGCACATTGGCCAACAAACGTATCTTCCCGGCTGTGAACATCGTAGCCAGCAGCACCCGACGCGATGATTTGCTCCACGACAAGATGACTCTCGACCGCATGTGGATTTTGCGCAAGTTCCTGTCCGACATGAACCCCATCGAGGCCATGAACGAGTTGAAGAACCGCATGGAACATACCCGCAACAACGAGGAATTCCTCATCAGTATGAACTCATAAGAAGAAGTTATAAACATTTAAGGGTTCTTGCTCCGCGATGCCACACAAATGGCAAAACAGAGCAAAAATATTAAAAAGATTAGAGATGAAACGACTGGCATTTTTTGTTTTTCTTCTTCACTCTTCACTCTTCGCCCTCCACACTTTTGCTCAAAAGGAGGCGCGCATCACGATTGACCTCAAGGGAGTCCAGGCCGAGGACAGTGTGACGATGTCGTGGGGCACATTCAACAAACCCACATCGCCCCTCATCCTGCAAGTTGGTGCTAACGACAAGCAGACCATACGCATACCGCTCAACGAACCTCGACTCATCATCGTTAGTCTGAAAGGTTACACTGGCGGCTACGAACTGCTGGCAAGCCCTGACGAAGACATCACCCTCTCAGGGCGTATTCGCAAGGACAAAAGTGGAAGGCGCCCCAAGGTAGACTTTCCGAAGATGACCGTCACGGGTGCCAGTTGGCAGACACCATATCAGCAAGCCGTGGCCGAATACCTTTTCCACCTTGACAGTTTGAATGAGTCGATAAGCGATGACTTCCGCGACATTCAGAAACTCATCCGCAAAGCCAAGGAAGAAAAGAACGAACAATCCATTGCCGAGATGTATCAGACCATTGTGGGCCACGAATACATCGAAAGAGTGACAAGCAACTATACCAACATGAAGGACTTCTACCGCACCGTAGTGCTGCGGCAGAAGGAAAACTTCTTGGCACCCATGCTGATGCTGCGCTTTGGCGGCAACATCGACAAAAGTCAGCAATCTCTCTACGATGCCTTGAGCGAAGCTGCCCGCCAGAGTTATTACGGTCGCGAGGTGAAAGACCTGGTGTATCCACCCTCAATGATAGGTAACATAGCCCCGACGGTGACGGTTCAGAATCAGGCGGGTGAGAACAAACTGCTCTCCTTCATCCACCAGACCAACCGGTACCTCTTGCTCGACTTCTGGGCATCGTGGTGCGAACCCTGTCTGAACGAAGTACCCAACCTCAAGCGGTTGTACGAAAAGTATCACGATAAGGGTTTGGACATCATCGGATTGAGTGTCGACAGGAACATCGACGACTGGAAGGAGACGTTGGAAGAAATGGACGAACCCTGGTGCAACTATATCGACATCGACAAGCAGGCCATCATGGAGTATCAAGTACTCTACATTCCCTGCATATTCATCATGGATGCCAACGGCAAGATTATTGCCGAGAAGTTGCGTGGCAAGGATTTGTCCGACTTCATCGACAAGTTGTTTGCAGAATGACGTCTCTGCAGGCGCCCATTCGGATTAACGAATCATCTTACTCCACATATCGTTGTGCTTGACAGGCTTTATGCGCGACATCATGCTCATGTCTGGATTTCTGCGAAATTCTAACGGTGAAAGTCCAAGCATGCGCCTGAAGAATCTGCCAAAGTAAGACTGGCCAGGAAAGCCCAGTTCGTTGCTGATTTCCTGTATCGACATTTCGCTTTTGCTCAGCAGATACATCGACTCGATGGTCAGTTTGCGGTCGATGAGCTCCTTCGGCGTCAAGCCCAATGCCCGACGAACGACTTGGGTCAGATACTTAGGCGTAACGTACACCCGCTCAGCATAGTACGTAACCTGGTGGCTGACCTTATAGTTGAGCCGAAGTTCTGACATGAAACGAGTAATGAGGTTGCGTCTAATCACCGATACCGTCTCCGACTCTTCAGAGGGCAGTTCGTGCTTTGTCTTCTCATAGAAGGTCTGGATGAAGACCGAAAATAGCGATGCGGCAATGTTGGCTGCATTTGTCCCCTTCACATAACTATAGTTGTAGTCGAACAAAGTACAGAAAGCATGAGCGGCTCGCATCGTGGTTTCGTCCATAGCCCAAACAGGCCGTTGCAGCACCATAGCCAGGAAGGTGGGCGGAATGTTGTACGTTACGCTGTTCTGCAGTTCCATTATCGAACCGATGCAGCAAGCACGGAAATCGTCCGAAAGGCTTTCGATACGGCTCTCTACATGTGGGTGGAGCAGCAGGAATTTACTTTTGTCAATATCGAAAGCCTTATCGTTCAGCAAGAAACGCGCTTTTCCCGACAAGGTAAAGACCAGAATGAAACGGCCGCTCACTATACTATCATAGCGGGCGTTATCCTTGTTCAGATAACGGCAAAAATATAGTTCGTTATCAATTTCTTTCAGTTCGTTAGGCATCATATTCTCTATTTTCGGGTGCAAAAATAAGTTAAATATTGTACAAATACAAACCTACTGGTAAATAATGTACAATTATGATTCCCTTTTTGAATAGCCGCTATTTCCATATTTGCATAAATTTTTGTACCTTTGCACCCGATTTTGAACAATAACCAATTTACAAATATGAGAAAGAACATTCTATTTGCAATGACCGCGACCCTGGCTGTTGTGTCATTGCTGAGTTCGTGTGGCGGCAAGAAAGAACAACAGACCGCCGCTGTTGTTGAATTCAAGACAACGAAAGTGGCTAAAGAGAACATCACCCTCGATGCCAAGTATAGTGCCACCATTCGTGGTCGTCAGGACATTGAGGTATATCCTCAGGTAGCCGGCACCCTGCAGAAGTTGTGTGTAGTCGAAGGCCAAAGCGTAAGCAAGGGCCAGACGCTGTTCGTCATCGACCAAGTGCCCTATCAGGCAGCACTGAACACTGCCGAGGCCGCTTTGAAGGCCGCTCAGGCTCAGGAAGCAACGGCACAACTGACCTACGAAAGCCGTAAGCAACTCTTCGACAAACAGGTTGTCAGCGAGTATGACCTGCAGACGGCACAGAACACACTGCTCACAGCCAAAGCCAGCGTGGCCCAGGCTCAGGCTCAGGTGGTAAATGCCCGCAATTCGCTCTCCTATACCATCGTCAAGAGCCCGGCCAACGGTGTTGTAGGTACACTGCCTTTCCGCCAGGGTGCGCTGGTGGGTCCCTCGATGCCCCAGGCCCTGACCACCGTCAGCGACAACAATCAGATGTACGTATATTTCAGCATCACTGAGAACCAGTTCCTCGAACTCACTCGCAAAGCAGGTTCTGCCGAGAAGGCAGTAAAGGAAATGCCCGCTGTGAAGTTGCAGCTGGTGGACGGTTCGATGTACGAATCCAAGGGCACCGTGGAAACGGCCAGTGGTGTGGTTGACCGCAGCACCGGCAGCATACAGCTGCGTGCCGTATTCGACAATGCTGCCCACCTCCTGCACTCTGGTTCTACGGGCAATGTCATTGTCCCCATCGAGTACAAGGACGTTCTGACCGTACCTGCCGCCGGTGTCGTACAGACCCAGGATAAGTACAAGGTTTACGTCGTCGACAAGGAAGGTGTGGCACACAGCAAGATTATCAACGTCATGGCCCAGAACAACGGCAAGCAGTTCATCGTCACCGAGGGGCTGGACGAAGGTATGGAAATCGTAGCCGAAGGTGCCAGCATGGTGAAGGAAGACCAGAAAGTAAAGAAATAATAGAATTCTGAAATTCTGATATACAATGAAAGGAAACATATTTATCAAACGCCCTGTCATGGCGATGTCGATAGCCATCGTCATCCTGTTTTTGGGTGCCATTTCGTATTTCAGCCTGCCCGTCGAGCAGTTCCCTGATATCGCACCTCCAACCGTAGTGGTCAACGCCACCTATCCTGGTGCCAGTGCCGAAGCCGTTACGAAGGCTGTTATCCAGCCCTTGGAAGAGAGCATCAATGGTGTGGAGAACATGATGTACATGACCTCTACGTCCACCAACTCGGGCTCGGCAACTATTACCGTCTATTTCAAGCAGGGCACCAACCCCGATATGGCTGCCGTGAACGTGCAGAACCGCGTCTCTATGGCCCAGGGTCTGCTGCCTCAGGAGGTTACCATGATTGGTGTGACCACCTTTAAGCGCCAGACATCATTCTTGCAGATTAACGCTCTGGTGAGCGACGTTCCCGAGTACGATGCCAACTTCATGGCCAATTACATGAACATCAACGTCACCCCGCAACTGAAGCGTATTCAGGGTGTCGGCGAAGTGTTCGCCCTGGGTGCATCGTATTCGCTGCGTATATGGATGAAGCCCGAGATAATGGCTCAATACGGTCTGATACCGAGCGACATCACAGGCTGCCTGGCCGAACAGAACTTGGAGGCCTCTATGGGCAAATTGGGTGAGAAACCCACCGAGGGCGGCCGCGGTCAGAACGTGGATAACGTCTACCAGTACACCATGAAGTACACTGGCCGACTGAAGACGGTGGAGGAGTTCGAGAATATCGTCATCAGTGCCAAACCCGACGGCAGCATTCTGCGGCTGAAGGATGTGGCAGATGTGGAACTCGGACAGGCCGACTATGGGTATTCGGGTCAGGTCAACGGCAAACCTGCCGTGCAGTTTATGGCCTTCCAGTTGGCAGGTGCTAATGCCAAAGAGACCAACGACCGACTCACGGCCAAGTTGGAGGAACTGGAGAAAGAACTGCCCAAGGGCTTGCGCTTCGTGAACATGATGTCGTCTAACGACTTCCTGCTCGAGTCTATCGCCAATGTGGAGGAAACGCTGATTATAGCCCTCCTTCTGGTGGTGCTCGTCGTGTACTTCTTCTTGCAAGATTTCAAGGCTACGCTCATCCCCTCTATCTCCATCATCATTTCGCTGGTGGGTACGTTTGCGGCACTGCGCGTTGCCGGTTTCACGCTTAATTTGCTTACGCTCTTTGCCCTTGTGCTGGCCATCGGTACCGTGGTCGACGATGCCATCGTCGTCGTGGAAGCTGTTCAGGCTAAGTTCGACGCGGGCTACAAGAGTAGCTATCAGGCCACCAAGGACGCCCTTTCGGATGTGACCATGGCCGTCATCTCCTGTACCTTCGTCTTCATGGCCGTGTTCATCCCCGTCACCATGATGGGTGGCACCAGCGGTATGTTCTACACCCAGTTTGGTATTACGCTGGCCACGGCCGTCGGTATCTCCTGCGTATCAGCCCTTGTGGTCTGCCCTGCCCTGTGTGCAATGATGATGCGCGCCAGTGACAACAGAAAAGGTCCCAAGAGTTTCAATGGCCGTGTTCGCGCTGCCTACGAAGCCTCGTTTGGTGCCGTCATGAACAAATACACCCGCTACCTGCGTGGTGTGGTCAACCATCGTTGGGTGGCCTGGGGCAGTGTGGTAGTAGCCTTCGTTCTGCTCTATTTTACCATGACGAATCTGCCCAAGGGCCTTGTTCCACAGGAGGACCAAGGCGTCCTGATGGTCAACGTCACCTGTCCCCCGGGTTCCAACCTCGGCCAGACCGAGAAGGTGCTGGACAAGGTGGCAGCCATTGTGGCTGCGGATGAGGATATCCGTGACTTCTCTCGTGTATCAGGTTATAGCATGATGAGCGGTCAGGGTGCAGCCAATGCCATGGTCATCCTGCGTCTGAAGCACTGGAGCGACCGCTCGGGTAACTGGATTCCCGGTTCGGGTTTCATACACAACTCCAGCATCAAGAAGTACATGCTCATGGGCCAGCTGGCGCGTGAGATTCCCGAGGCTCAGATTTTCGTTTTCGAACCGGGTATGATTCCCGGCTACGGTATGGGCTCCAACGTCGACCTTCACCTTCAGGATAAGTCCGACGGCGACAAGGGTCATTTCCTCGAGCTCACGCAGCAATTCCTGGGTGCCCTCAACCAGCGCCCCGAGGTGCAGATGGCCATGACATCCTACGCCCGCACTTATCCCCAGTTCCAGGTAGAGGTAGACGCTGCACAGTGTAAGTTAGCTGGCATCTCACCCGCCACCGTGCTCTCCACTATCGGTTCATATTGCGGTGGCTCGTATGTGTCCAACTTCAACCAGTTTGGTAAGGTCTACCGCGTCATGCTGCAGGCCGATCCGAAGTATCGCACCAACGAGTTTGACCTCTCTAATATGTATGTGCGCAGCGGTGCTTCGATGGCTCCAATCTCGCAGTTCGTTAAGATGACCCCTGTCTTAGGTCCTGAAAACGACACCCGCTTCAACCTGTTCTCCGAAATCACCATCATGGCATCGCCTTCGCAGGGCTACACCTCCACAGATGTCATGCAGGCCATCGAAGAAGTGAAGCAGCAGACGCTCCCCGACTACATCTCGTACGAATACGGCAGCATCTCGCGTGAGGAATACCAACAGATGGGTTCTAACTCTACACTCTACATCTATGCTGTCTGCGTCATCCTCATCTTCCTCATCCTGGCCAGTCTCTACGAGAGTTTCCTCGTACCTTTCGCCGTCATCCTGTCCGTTCCTGCAGGCCTCATGGGCTCCTTTGCCTTTGCATGGTTGTGGAACCAGGTCTACAGCGTATTCCCGCCCATCGGACAGATTGAGAACAACATTTACCTGCAGACGGGTGTCATCATGCTGATCGGACTGTTGGCCAAGACGGCCATCCTGATTACCGAGTTCGCTCTGGAGCGTCGCCGCAAGGGCATGGGCATCGTAGAGGCCGCCTATGCAGCCGCCGAGGCCCGTCTGCGCCCCATCCTCATGACTGTCCTCACCGCTGTGCTCGGTATGGTGCCCCTGCTCATGGCCACTGGCGCCGGTGCCAACGGTAACCGTACCATCGGCGTTGGCGTTGTGGGTGGTATGATAGTCGGCACGCTGGCCATTCTCTTCACGGTGCCCGTCTTCTTCATCTTCTTCGAGTATCTGCAAGAGAAGATACGCCCAGCCATGAAGGAGGAGGCCGACCAGCAGTTCCTCAAGGAGCGCGAGAAGAGCATGGCAGAGAAGAAAGCATCGAACATAGAAAAGTAAATTCACAATTCATAATTTACAATTCACAATGGACAATTCACAATTCACAATGAATACTTCAAAATTCTCATTTCGTAGTGGGCTGGCGCGTAACGTCTTTCACATTATCACATTATCGCAATTCCTCATTCTCTTGACGGGTTGCGGAGTGTACAAAAACTACGAGCGTCCGGCCGACATCACTACTGATGGCATCTATGGCAGCGCCCAGAGCGGCGACTCGCTGGGCATGGGCGACCTCACGTGGCGCCAGGTCTTCACCGACCCCCAGCTGCAGGCCCTCATCGAGAAGACGCTGGCCCAGAACAGCAACATGCGCCAGGCCGACCTTCGCATCCAGGAGGCACAGAACAACCTGAAGGCTGCCAAACTGGCCTTCCTGCCCAGTCTGGCCATATCGCCCCAGGGCACCATCAGCGGCATGTGGGACCCTCAGGACCGCCCAGCCTATCGCAACGTAATGGGCGGCGGTGCCACCAAGAGCTATTCCGTGCCTCTCGCCCTCAACTGGCAGATTGACTGCTTCGGTCAGCTCCGCAATGCTAAGAAAGGCAGCGAGGTGGCCCTGGAGAACATGAAGACCGTGCGCCAGGCCGTGCAGACCTCTCTCGTGGCCAATGTGGCTAACCTCTATTACACCCTGGCCATGCTCGACCAGGAACTGGTCATCGCCCAGGAGACCAGCGAAAACTGGCGACAGAACCTTGAGGTGACCCGACTGCTCATGCAGGCCGGTCAGTCCAACAAGGCTGCCGTAGCCAGCACTGAGGCCCAGTATTGGAACATCTGTGCCAGCGTTGTGGAACTGCAGAACAGCATCCATCATATTGAGAACACACTGTCTGCACTCTGTGGTGAGACACCTCACCACATCAGTCGCAACGCCCTCAGCACGTTCCAGACGCCGTCCATCACCACCACAGGTTTCCCCATCAGTCTCTTGGCCCGTCGCCCCGACGTACGCCAGGCCGAACTGGCCCTCGCCGCCGCTTTTTATGGCAAGAATCAGGCTAAGGCCTCCTTCTTCCCCCAACTCACCATTTCGGCACAGGGCCAATACACCAACTCACTGGGTAGCATGGTCCTCAATCCGGGCGGCATCATAGCAGCCCTCGTCGGTAGCCTTGCACAGCCCCTCTTTGCCCAGGGCAAACTGCGTGCAGCCTACAAGAATGCCAAGGCTGAGATGGAAGTGGCCAGCATCGGATTCCAGCAGACGCTCATCGATGCCGGAAGCCAGGTGAACACCGCTATGGCCAACATCCATGCGGCCAAGGCTAAGCAGACCCTCCTGGCCAGCCAGGTCCAGAGCCTGCAGCAAGCTGTTGAGGCCACGCAAGACCTGATGAAGAACTCTAACCAAGTGACCTATCTGAATGTCCTGACTGCCCAGAGCAGCCTCCTCGGTGCTCAGCTCAACCAGGTCAGCAACCAGTTCGACATCGTCTCCTCTACCATCGACCTCTATCAAGCCCTTGGTGGTGGTGTGGAGTGAAGAAAGAGAAAAGTCAAATGTAACAATGTAATTTTGCAACTTTTTCAGAATGGGTGGGCGCCCTCGCGGCGGCCACCCATTTTCTTATCGTTACAGAAGGGCCGGTTATAAAGGCTCCCTCGCGCGCGCGTACTTAGACTTTTCCCTAAAAATATCGTCATATCGTCACGAACCCCGTGTTTATCGTGGCTGAAGGCGTGACGATAAGGGTGACGATAAGGTGCAAAAGTGACGATATCCCCCTTCAAAAATAGCCTGATGGCAATATGCGACGTGCCGAACCTTAGGCACATGCTTCCCGAACTTTTGGCCGAAGGTTCCCGAACCTTTGCCTTATGCTTCCCGAACTTTTGACCGAAGGTTCCCGAACCTTTGCCTTATGCTTCCCGAAACTTTGGCGCATGCTTCCCGACCTTTCGCCTCGTCCCATACGTGGGACACGCGTGTCCCATACATGGGACAGGGCAAGTTAATATGAAGCAACGTTACTTGTCAGAGACCGTAGACCAAAGGAATGAGGAAGACGGAGAGCAGGAAAACGATGATATTCATCGGCAAGCCCACCTTGACAAAGTCGGTGAACCGATATCCTCCCACGCCCTGAACAATGAGGTTGGTCTGATATCCGATGGGCGTGCTGAAGGAAGACGAAGCTGCAAAGCAGACACACACGACGAAGGGCATGGGATTGGCTCCAAGTTTCTCCGACACGGCCAGGGCCAACGGGAATGCTAAGGCTGCGGCAGCATTGTTCGTGATAAGTTCGGTGAAGATGTTCGTAATCAAGAACAGAGCTGCCAAAATGATGTATATCCCCCACCTACTTTGTCCGACATTGTCGGTGAGGGCAATGATGTACGATGCCACAAAGTCGGCAAAGCCGGATTTCGTCATGGCCGTACTGATGGCAAATGCACAGGCTATGGTGATAAGTACGTCCCAAGAGAGATACTTGGTGTATTTCCGTGGCGAGAACATGTGCGTCCAGGCCATGATGATGGTGGTGACGCAGGCAAAGAAGAACATGTCGAGTTTGATGAAATGGAAGTGCTCGGTGACGATGGGGAGTTCGCCCACGGTGGCACCGATAATCATCATCACGAGCAGTCCCAGCGCCAACCAACGTTTCTTGGTCCCCATGGGCGGTTCGTAGTCGCCCACGCGATTAATCATCCAGAAGACCTTGCTCTCGCCCCACGTCTGCTTGAAGTCGTCAGGGGCATCCACCAGCAGCGTGTCCTCGTGGGTCATGGGTTTATCGGTATAGTCGCCTTCGACGATGGAACCGGCCCGACTGATGGCGCGTACATGGCCGCCATAGCGACGATAGAAGTCGAACTCGCGCAACGTCTTGCCCAAACCGGGGAAGCGGTTGCCAAGCATCACCTCATGGCGCACCATGCCGGGAGAAATGTCCATTTCCTCGGCCTCTTCTTCTGCCTTGCGACTGTCGGGAAGCAAATATTGGGAGAAGAAGATGAGATAGATAAGTCCCGCAAGGGCTATGAAGATACCTACGCGCGAGAGTTCGAACATGTGCATGCCGTCGATGCCATACTTCACCAGAATGCCTTCAACGGCTCCGTCGGTGTCCGCCAGTTCGTGCATCTCGTCCTTGTATTCTTGCATGAGCATGCCGTGCAAGACAAGGTTCGTGGTGGTGCCTATCAGGGTACAGATGCCACCGATGACCGTGGCATAGCTCAGGGGAATGAGGAATTTTGTGGGCGGAAGGTGCATCTTGCGTGCCCAGTTCTTGATCATGGGGGCAAAGATGACGACCACAGGTGTGTTGTTGAAGAAAGCCGAAATCAAAGATACGATGGGATAGAATCGCATATTGGCCTTCGTGATGGTGACATTCTCGCGCGGCAGCACATGATAGACGATGCGCTCCAAGATGCCACTCTTGCGGACGCCCTCGCTGACAAGATAGAGCAGGGCTACCGTTATCATACCCTTATTGGAAAAGCCCTTGAGTGCCTCTTCGGGGTTGATGATGCCCACGCACAACAACACTACTACTGCCGTAAATAAAATCAAGCCCGGGCGCAGACACTCTCGCATCAGCGCCACGAGCATGAATAACAGAACGGCAGCAACAACTATTGCCTGAATACTCATTTCCGTTTCTTAGAGCCTCCCCCCTTTTTTACTTGTACTCTTCCCACGACTTGATGGCCAGGTCCTCGGGTTTGATGGTGCAGAAAGCTTGGATGAAGGCTGCGGCCAGTCGGCTGTTGGTGAGCAAAGGAATATTGAGGTCTACGGCCGTACGGCGAATCTTGTAGCCATTGGTCAACTCTCCGGCTGTCAGGTCCTTGGGGATGTTCACCACCATGTCTATCTTGTGCTCATGCATGAGCTCAAGAGCCTGGGGATGTTTCTCGGCATCGCTGGGCCAGTGCACCAGGGTGTTGGGTATGCCCTGCTCGGTCAGGTAGCGGCTGGTTCCACCTGTTGCATAGATGGTGTAGCCATGGTCATGGAGCATACGGGCAGCGTCGAGCATGGCGGCCTTCTCCTTGGCTCCGCCTGTGGAGAGGAGGATGCTCTTCTCCGGAATGCGGTGTCCGACGGAAAGCATGGCCTTCATGAGTGCGCAGTTGGAGTCGTCACCAAGGCAACCCACCTCACCGGTACTGCTCATGTCGACACCGAGTACGGGGTCGGCCTTCTGCAGGCGGTTGAAGGAGAACTGGCTGGCCTTGATGCCTACGTAGTCGAAGTCGAAGAAACTCTTGTGCAGTTTCTCAACAGGCAGGCCGAGCATGACGCGGGTAGCCATCTCGATGAGGTTCACCTTCAGCACCTTAGACACGAAGGGGAAGGAACGGGAGGCACGCAGATTGCACTCGATAACCTTGATTTCGTTGTCGCGGGCCAGGTACTGTATGTTGAAGGGACCAGAGATGTTGAGCTCCTGGGCGATGCGGGCAGATATCTTCTTGATGCGGCGCACGGTCTCGACGTAAAGCTTCTGTGCCGGGAACTGTATGGTGGCGTCGCCGGAATGTACGCCTGCAAACTCGATGTGCTCAGAGATGGCGTAGGCGATGATCTCACCGTCCTTGGCCACGGCGTCCATCTCCACTTCCTTGGTGTTTTGCATGAACTTGGAGATGACGACGGGATGCTTCTTGGAGACGTTGGCGGCGAGCATCAGGAAGCGCTCAAGTTCCTCCTGGTTGGAGCAGACGTTCATGGCGGCTCCGGATAGAACGTATGAGGGACGGACGAGAACGGGGAAGCCCACCTTCTGGATAAACTTCGTGACGTCCTCCATTGTGGTCAGGGCGCTCCATTCGGGCTGGTCAACACCGATGCGGCCCAGCATGGCTGAGAACTTCTCGCGGTCTTCGGCATTATCGATGTACTTGGCCTGGGTACCCAGGATGGGAACCTTCTGCGCATCGAGTTTCAGAGCCAGGTTGTTGGGAATCTGGCCGCCAGTGCTGATAACCACTCCCTTCGGTGTCTCCAGTTCCACGATGTCCATAACGCGCTCATAGGTCAGTTCGTCGAAATAGAGGCGGTCGCACATGTCGTAGTCAGTGGATACGGTCTCGGGGTTATAGTTGATCATGATGCCGCGGTAGCCCTCCTTGCGGATGGTGTTGAGGGCTTGCACGCCGCACCAGTCGAACTCTACGCTGGAGCCGATACGATAGGCTCCGCTTCCCAGCACGACGATGCTCTTGCCATCGCGCTCGAAGCGGATGTCGTGGGCTACGCCATTGTATGTAAGGTAGAGGTAGTTGGTCTGGGCTGGATACTCGGCAGCCAAAGTATCAATCTGCTTTACTACAGGTGTAATGCCTTGGCGCTTACGGTATTGACGCACTTTGTTGACGGCTTCCTCGATATCCATTTCTTCCTCCATACCCAAGGCACGGGCTATCTGGAAATCGGTGAAACCGTAGACTTTTGCTGTGCGAAGGAGCTCCGAATCGAGGTTGTCGAGACCCTTGCATTCGTGCAGACGGTCGTCGATGCTGCGGATGTGCTGCAGCTTGTGCAGGAACCACTTGTCTATCTTTGTCAGTTCATATATCTGGTCGATGGTATATCCCTGGCGCAGGGCCTTGGAGATGACCAGGACACGCTTGTCGGTTGGTTCGTGCAGGGCGCTGTCGATGTCGTCGATTTCCAACTCCTTGTTCTCGACAAATCCGTGCATGCCCTGCCCTATCATGCGCAGTCCCTTCTGGATGGCTTCCTCGAAGGTGCGACCGATGGCCATCACCTCGCCGACACTCTTCATTGAAGAACCCAGTTCGCGGTCTACGCCACGGAACTTGCCAAGGTCCCAACGGGGCATCTTGCAGACAACATAGTCGATGGCAGGTTCGAAGAAGGCGGTGGTGGTCTTCGTCACGGAGTTCTTCAGGTCGAACAAACCGTAGCCCAGGCCGAGTTTGCAGGCCACGAAGGCCAAGGGATAGCCTGTGGCCTTGCTGGCCAAAGCCGACGAACGGCTCAGGCGGGCATTGACCTCGATGACACGGTATTCCTCGCTCTGCGTATCAAAGGCAAACTGAATGTTACACTCGCCCACAATGCCGATGTGGCGGATGATGCGCAGACTGAGTTCGCGCAGCTTCTGCACCTCATGGTTGGTGAGCGTCTGTGCCGGAGCAACAACGATGCTCTCGCCGGTGTGAATGCCCAGGGGGTCGAAGTTCTCCATGCTGCAGACAGCGATGCAGTTGTCGAAGCGGTCGCGAACCACTTCAAACTCTATTTCCTTCCATCCCTTGAGGCTCTTTTCCACCAGAACTTGGGGCGAGAAGGAGAAGGCCTTCTCAGCCAGTCGGTTCAGTTCATCCTCGTTGTCACAGAAGCCTGAGCCAAGTCCGCCCAATGCATAGGCGGCGCGAATGATGACCGGATAGCCCAGTTCGCGTGCAGCCTGGCGAGCCGACTCGATGTCCTCGCACGCATGACTCTTGATGGTATCTACATTGATTTCGTCCAGACGCTGTACGAAGAGTTCGCGGTCTTCGGTATTCATGATGGCCTCTACGGGAGTGCCCAGGACGGTCAGGTCGTACTTCTTCAGCACCCCGCTCTTGTGGAGGGCAACGCCACAGTTCAGCGCCGTCTGTCCGCCAAAGGCAAGCAAGATGCCTTGTGGACGTTCCTTCTCGATGACGCGTTCCACGAAATACGGCGTAACGGGCAAGAAGTAGATGTGGTCAGCCACGCCCTCACTGGTCTGCACGGTGGCAATGTTGGGATTGATGAGAACGGTCTCGATACCTTCTTCCTTGAGTGCTTTGAGGGCTTGCGAACCGCTGTAGTCAAATTCACCTGCCTCGCCTATCTTCAGGGCACCAGAGCCCAGGAGCAGGACTTTCTTGATATGATTGGATGGCATAATTATAAAAGTTTCACGAGTTTGTCAAATAAATCTTCTGCATCTACGGGACCCGAGCAGGCCTCGGGGTGGAACTGTGCCGAGAACCAGGGCTTTGTCTTGTGACGAATGCCCTCGTTCGAACCGTCGTTCATGTTCACGAAAAGCGGTTCCCAATCGGCTCCCAGTGTGGTGGCGTCTACGGCATAGCCATGATTCTGGCTGGTGATGTAGCAGTGAGTGGTACCCACCTGGCGCACGGGCTGATTATGGCTGCGGTGGCCGTACTTCAGTTTATATATCTTGGCTCCAGCGGCCTTGGCCAGCAACTGGTTACCCATGCAGATGCCCATGCAGGGGCGCACCACGGGATTAGCCAGGAACTTCCGGATGTTCTCGACGGTCTTCTCACAAACGTCGGGATTGCCTGGGCCGTTGGCCAGGAACAGGGCATCGAACTCCATATCGTTGAAATCGTAGTCCCAGGGGACACGAACGACATCAACACCACGAACCAGCAGGCAGCGGATGATGTTCTCCTTCACACCGCAGTCCACCAGGACCACTTGCTTGGCATTGGGCTTTCCACACTTATAGGTGATAATGTCCTTGCAGCTCACCTGCTCCACAAAGTTCACACCTTCGTATTCGGCTGTGGGGACGTTGTCGGGGTCGTCGTCGAAAAGTATCTTTCCCATCATGACTCCATTTTCGCGCAGCACTTTAGTCAGCTCGCGCGTATCTACTCCTGTGACACCCACCACCTGCTCGCTCTTCAGCCAGTCGGCCAGACTTTGCTTGGCATTCCAGTGGCTATACTCTGTGCTGTAGTCCGTGACCACAATAGCCCGCGGATGGATGCTCGGGCTCTCCATGTAAGTGGTGAGTCCGTTGGGTTCAGTCGACAGTGCGGGAACACCGTAGTTTCCCACAAGCGGATAAGTCATGACCATGATCTGGCCTTCGTAGGAAGGGTCGGTCAGGCTCTCAGGATAACCCATCATGGCCGTGTTGAATACAAACTCACCAGCCACAGGTTTCTCGTATCCGAAGGATGTCCCATGGAACTTTGTCCCATCATCCAACAACAATGTTACTTTTCTCATACAATCCTTATATAAACGTTTGCTTAATACTCGTTACTTACTTCCAGACAGGCGAATAAAAAAAGGGGCACGCTTCCCGGTTGTCGAATACCGAAGGTGCCCCCAAATAATTCTCCCACAATGGAATATCCAAAAGGTTGCTGCCAGTGTGTGATCGCAACACTACGCTCATGTATCAATGGCTCCATGTGAGGTCTGTTTTTAATATTTTCGGCAAAGGTACAAAAAAATGGCGAAATTATCACTAAATTCGCCATGAAATTATTAATTATTTATAATTTATAGAAACTCACGCACGATTTCCTCGGTCCGAGTCCACAGTTCTTCCATCTGCCGATGCCTTTCATATTTGTCTCCCAGCGCCACGATGTGGTTCGAGCGGTTGAAGGTTCCTGTCTGTCCTGCCTTGTCTTCGTCCAGCAGCAAGTGGATAGCCGTGTCTGCTCCCTGGCGAGGCGTGCGGATGAACGGGCGGAAAACCAGGTCGGTAATGGGGTCGAAGAACATCTGCAAGCGTATGATATCCGTCGAAACAACACCTGGATCTACGGCATTCACCGTGATGCCCCTATCCTTGACTCGGCGGGCCAGGTCGAGGGTGAACAGCGTTATGGCCAGTTTGGTATTGCTGTAGACGGGGATTCGCCAGAACGAACCCTTCCGTCCGCGTTCGAAGAAGTCGGGGAAATCCAAATGCCCGAAGCGATAAACCAACGAAGCCATATTCACAATGCGGCTTCCCTCACCCATCAGGGGCAGCAGCAGGCGCGTGAGCAGATAGGGCCCGACATAGTTGACGCTGACCGTCCGCTCCAGACCGTCTACGGTGATGTGCCTGCCGGTTTCCAGCGTTCCGGCATTGTTCATCAGCAGGTCTATGTGGCTGAAACGCGACTTAACTTCGTCAGCAAAGCGACGGACGGAAGCAAGGTCGGCCAGGTTGATACCCATGACCTCAATGTCCTTGCAGCCTGTTTCCTGCATCAGCTGTTCCTGCCGCTTCTTGGCCAACTTCGGACTATGGCATGCCATTATCGTGTAGTAGCCATTCTGTGCGACTGCCTTGGTTTCCTCGTATCCCATGCCTCCGTCGGCACCGGTGATGATTGCTATTTTCATGTATTTTGTTCTTTTTCGATTCGTTCAATCTCGCGTTGCAAGTCGGCTGGCAATGGCTCTGCGAGATGTTGGTGGCAAGCCATTTCAGCCGTGTACATTCGTCCGATGCAATAATTGCTGTGGCGGCAACCGCAACGATGATGTGGGTCGGTCTTCAAGCGGTTCACAAAGTCGGGTTCGTTCAGAAGCGAGCGGGCCATCTGTACCGCTTCGAAGCCATGTCCCAGGACTTCGTTAATTTTGTCGCCGCAGACCAGTCCTCCGACGTAGATAAACTTCATGTCGGGCATGAGCTCGCGGAACTTCAGGGCATCTTCCAGGAAGAAGGCTTCGCTATAGCCGTAGGGCTTAGTCAAGACATTGCGCACGAAGGGTTTAGCCATACGGATGCTGTACTTGAGCCAAGGCTTATCCATGTAGTGGGTCATTGTCTGCAGGGGCAGTTCGCCGCGCATCACGTACATCGGCGTGGCACTCACCAGTCCGCCGCTTAGTACCAGCGCATGAACACCGAGCTGCTGCAAACGCTTGGCCACCGGTATGCTATGCTCCTCCAGCGAGACGCCATTTTTCAGTCCGTCCCTCATGTTCATCTTGCACACCACTGCCATATCGTCCTTGGCCGCTTCCATCACTTCCTCCACACACATGGTCATGAAGCGCATGCGATTTTCCAAAGAACCACCAAATTCGTCGGTGCGGTGATTGAAGTAAGGATTCAGAAACTGGTCTATCAGATATCCGTGCCCACAATGTATCTCCACCTCGTCAAAGCCTGCTTCGCGTGCCAAGTTCACTGCCTCGCCAAACTTTCGGGCCATGGGGGCAAGTTCGTCTTTGCGAAGACCTCGAACGATGGTGGGACTGTAGAGGTTGAATCCATTGGATGCCCCGACTGGGATGCAACCACAGATAGCCTTGTGGCTCATGTTGCCGCAATGCCCCAACTGAATGCCAGCGGCAGCCCCCTCGCGGTGTATGCCATCAGTCAGTCGGCGCAGGCCCGGGATGATTTCGCGCTTCATCACCAGTTGGCGATCGAAACTCAGTCCGCTCTCGTCCACTGCAGCATAGGCCACCGTGGTCATGCCCACTCCGCCGCATGCCACACTGGTATGGTAGTCGTAGAGCATCTGACTGGGCTCATGCCCTGGGCACATGCTCTCGAAGGCTGCGCTGCGAATCGTTCTGTTGCGCAGCGTCAATGGGCCTATGTGCGCTTCTGAAAATATTAAATTCTCCATGTTTTGATTCATTTATACTAATATACAAACGGTATGATGCGTTTGCGTTGTCCGACAGCCTCGTCACCGAACTCCTGACGATATTTAATATGTATCGCGTGCGCGCGAGGCACCAGATTGGCTGCCGTCCACAACGGGAATACCCAGGCTACAGGCGTAGCGGCAGCCAAGGCAAAACCCACCCATTCCATCAACTCACCCAGGTAATTGGCTGAGGTGACATAGCGGTACATACCGCCCTGAGGCAGGTAGTGATTGGTGTCGCCGGGTTGGCGCAGATGTCGAATGACGTGATCAGAGTGCAGGTTAATCACCCATCCAGCCACGAAGAGCGCGATGCCGAGGATGGCATTCCAGCGCAACAGATACGAAGCCCCCTCCGAAAAGTCGGGATTGGGAAACCAATATAGTCCCCCACCCTGCATCAGGCCGTTGATGACATTGAACGTAACGCCCATCAGCATGATGGCTATGGGCATCTTGCTATGGCCTTTCATGAGCCAGGGGAAAACGAAGGAGCGCTGGAAATAATGCAACTCGAAGAGCAAGAACAGGATGAACTCGGGCACATGCCACTTGGCATCGGCCTGCGCCCATACATACAGCATGACAAAGAAGACTGGCGCCTCCATCAGCATCCAGGCGACCTTGTTGTTGATGCTCCATCCCCATTGCTTGGTACGGAACTGTCCATAGCCAGCCTTGACGAAGTACAGGCTGACGAACACCACGACGGCCATAGCCGTCATGCCCCATATCATGCAATTGAATATCTCTTGTGTCATCGTATCTCATTGAAAATGTCCACAAAGGTACGAAATAATTGCGAGATACGAGGCAAAAGTGGCTATTATTTTTTACGGTTTCCGAAAGAGTTGGAAGTTCTGTAAGAGATGGTTACGACGTTCCAGCAGGCACAAATCAAGCAATAATAATACCAAAGCTACAATGATGAAGCCCTGAAACTGCTCGTCGTATTCGCTGTAAACTTGGCTTTCGAGTTTTGCCTTTGCCAGCTTATCCACGCTCTTCGAGAGTTCCTTCTGTGCCGAACTGCTATTGTCGACATAGATGTATGTGCCGTTACCGGCCTGGGCTATCTGGCGACACATTTCTTCGTTGAGGCGCGATACTATAGGATTGCCCTGTTCATCAATAAAGTATTGCGTAGTACCTGGGATGGGAACGTGCGCACCATCGGGCGAACCCACACCAAGCACATAGACGTGAATACCTCGCTTGGCTGCCTCCTTGGCTGCCTCTACGGCTCCTCCCTCGTTGTCCTCACCATCGGTGATGAGGAAGATGGCTCGCGAAATGTCCTTCTTCTGCGTGAATGATTTCGTAGCAAGGTCGATGGCTGTGGCGATGTCCGTACCCTGGGTGGCAATCATCGAAGGGTCGATGCCGTCAAGAAACATTTTGGCCGAAACGTAGTCGTTGGTGATGGGCAGTTGCACAAAGGCTTGTCCGGCATAGACAATCAGCCCCACCTTGTCATCCTTCATCTCGTCCACCATGTTGGAAACAAGCATCTTGGACTTATCCAGACGGGAAGGTCGGACGTCATTGGCCAGCATGGAGTTGGAGACATCCATGGCGATAATGGCCTCAATGCCGCTGCGTTCGGTGGTGTCTATCTTTGTTCCGAATTGCGGACGGGCAGCAGCAATGATGAGCGAGGCCAAAGCCAGGAGCAACAGCCACATTTTCACCTGTGGGCGCCATGCCGAAACGTCAATCATCAGTTCCTTGAGCAAAGCCGGATCGCCATACTTGCGCAAGCGTTTTTTGCGTCGATAGTTGCTGTAATAATATAGTATGGCCAGCAGAGGAACTACTATCAGTGCATACAGATATAGTGGATTTTCGAATCTGAACATCTTTTCAGTTTACGATTTGATAATTACTTATTTACGGTTTATTACGGAATGCGCTTCAGCACGGTCACACGCAGCAACAATTCCAGAAGCAGACAGAGGACTGCACAAAGGGCAAAGGGCACAAAGGCTTCGTACCGCTTGGTGAACTTCTTCACGTTCAGCTTCGTCTTCTCCAGTTTGTCAATCTCTTTATACACCTCATGCAGACTCTCCGTGTCCTTGGCACGATAGAATTCGCCATCGGTCTTCTGCGCGATAGCCTGCAGGGTTTTGGTGTCAATCTCCACAGGCACCTGGATGTATTGGATGCCACCGGCCACAGGCATCGGATAGCGTGCCAGTCCGTTGGTGCCCACGCCAATGGTGTAGACACGTATGCCATAATTCTTGGCAATGTCGGCTGCCGTCAGGGGCGAAATGTCACCACGGTTATTGGAACCGTCGGTCAGCAGAATGATGACGCGGCTCTTGGCCTTCGAGTCTTTCAGTCGGGCAACAGCAGAGGCCAGTCCCATACCGATGGCCGTTCCGTCTTCTATCATGCCTTTGGCCGTCATATCGCACTGCATACCTTGGAGCATGTTGATGAGCACAGCGTGGTCCACGGTCATGGGACACTGCGTGAAGGCTTCGCCGGCAAACAGCGTCAGACCGATATTATCGTTGGGACGGCCAGAGATAAACTCAATAGCCACTTCCCTGGCGGCCTTCACACGATTGGGGCGAAGGTCTTCGGCCAACATCGAGGTTGACACGTCCATGCAGAGCATGATGTCGATACCCTCGACGTCGGTCTGCTTCCAGTTGTTGGTGGTCTGCGGACGAGCCAGTGCCACGATGGCCAGGCTGATGCAAGCCAGTCGCAAGAGGAAAGGCGCATGGATGAGATATTCCTTCCACGAGCGGCGAACGCCCTGAAAGGCATAGGTGCTGCTGACCTGCAGTACAGGGTGCGAGCGGCGCCACTTGAGCACATACCATATTATATAAGGTATGAGTAGGGCCAGCAGAATGAAATATAGGGGATTAGCAAATGTCATCGTAGTAAGTCAATAATTCTGTATATTACCCATCCGAGCAGTGCGGTGGCCGTGCACAGAGCAAGTGCAATGCTGATGCGCATAGCCCAGATGCTGACACGTTGCCGCTTGGCTTCCGGCGTCACGATTATCTCTTCCTGAGGCTGGTTGGGGTCTTCCTCCTGCTTCGTCTGGTTGACGTATTCCAGGGCCGTCATCAGGTTGGCATCGTTCTCGTTGATGAGTGTCGTCCACTTGGCAAACTTCACGAGGTCGGCCGTCTGGAACAGTTCACGCAGTTCGGCCAGGGCCTCTTCGTCGTTCTCCTGCGTCAGTCGGTCAATAATCTCACCGCTCGTCATCTCCATAGCATTGAAACCATAGCGTTCCTGTATGTAGGTGCGCAGGGTGTCGGTCAACTGGGTGTAGTATTCCTTGGAGTCTTCCTGTGCCCAGGTGCGTTCCGTCTTGATGCGCTCTATTTCGGACAAGGCCACCTTGTGGGCTGGTTCCTTACGTTTGCGCCGGATGATGCGGATGAGCGGTTTGCCAGTCCGCAGGGCATGAATCAGATAAGCCGCCAAGGCAGACAACACGAAGAACAATACGGAGCACCAGATGACGGGCTTCCAGTCGTCCCACGAGAAGGGGGCATCCATCACGTCCTTGGGACCAAAGTATTGGTCGACGTGAACCGTATCGACGTCTACCGTATAAACCTTCAGGGCCAGGTTCTTGGTTTCATATTCCTTACCATCTACGCGCACCTTCATGGGAGGAAGGTAATAGAACGACGAGTCCCAGGCCGTTACGACGTACTTGCGACTGACCTGCATGCGTTTGCCATCGTCCAGCCGGGTGGTGTCTGCAGCTTCCATTTTCACCAGTTCCACACCCGGAACCAGCTGTTGCCCCTTTTGCAGGACAGGCAGTTCTACTACCGACTTCGCGCCGCAACTGACATCAATGGTGATGCCCGTCTGCTCACCCACCAGCATCTGCATGCTATCGATGCGTGCCTCTACGGTCACTTGGGCACTGACATAAGTGAGGAAATAGGAAAATGAGAATATGAGTAATAATGCAATTCGTTTCATCTTCAATTTCGTTTGGCAAAAAGGTTTTTCAAGGCCACCACATAGTCTTGGTCGGTGCGCACGCTTACCGAATCGATGTTGCTGCGCGAGAATGTGTCGCGCAGGTATTCGCTGCGTTCCTTCCACCACAGGCGCTGAGCCTCTCGCATGCGACGGTCGCTGGTGTCGACAAAACGTTCGAAGCCCGTTTCGGCATCGCGCACCTTCATGAGTCCCACATCGGGCAGTTCCTGTATGCGGCGGTCGTAGACCTGGATGGCCACCACGTCGTGCTTGCGATTAGCAATGGTAAGGGGCTGACGGAAGTCGCGCTGATCCATGAAGTCGCTGATGAGGAAGGCCGTACAGCGTCGTTTCAAGGCCTGTGTCAAATACTGTGCCGCCATGCCCACATCGGTTCGCTGGCTCTCGGCATGAAAGTCGAGCAGTTCGCGAATGATGTAGAGGATATGCTTGCGCCCCTTCTTAGGCGGTATGAACTTCTCGACGTGGTCGGAGAAGAAGATGACGCCAATCTTGTCGTTGTTCTGAATGGCAGAGAAGGCCAACGTGGCGGCAATCTCGGTCACCATGTCGCGCTTCATCATGCCACTCGTTCCGAAGTGCAACGAACCGGAGACGTCGATGAGCAACATTACCGTGAGTTCGCGTTCCTCCTCGAACACCTTCACGTAGGGTTTGTTGAAGCGGGCCGTAACGTTCCACTCAATGTCGCGGATGTCGTCGCCATACTGGTACTCGCGCACCTCGCTGAAGGCCATACCGCGTCCCTTGAAGGCACTGTGATACTCTCCGGCAAAGATATTGCTGGAGAGGCCGCGTGTCTTGATTTCTATTTTACGGACCCGTTTAAGTATCTCGCTGGTTTCCATCAAGGCACTTCTACCTTATTGATTATCTGGCTGATGATTTCCTCGCTTGTGACGTTGTTGGCCTCGGCCTCGTAGGTCAGGCCGATGCGATGGCGCAGCACGTCGTGAGCAATGGCTCGAACGTCCTCGGGAATGACATATCCGCGACGCTTGATGAAGGCATAGGCACGGCTGGCCAGAGCCAGGTTGATGCTGGCACGGGGCGAAGCACCAAACTCGATGTAGTCCTTCAGCTCCTTCAGTCCATACTTCTCGGGGTAGCGGGTGGCGAAGACGATGTCGGTGATGTATTGTTCAATCTTCTCGTCGATGTACACCTGGCGCACTACGGCACGGGCCTCGCGGATGTCCTCCGTCTTCAGCACGGGGCGCACCTTGTTTTCCTCACCCGTTATGTTCATGCGTATGATGCGCTTCTCCTCCTCCAACTTGGGATAGTCGATGACCACCTTCAGCATGAAACGGTCCACCTGGGCCTCGGGTAGCGGATAGGTGCCTTCCTGTTCGATGGGGTTCTGGGTGGCCAGCACCAGGAAGGGTTCGGGCAACTTGTAGGTCTGCTTGCCGATGGTGGTCTGACGCTCCTGCATGGCCTCCAGCAGTGCCGACTGCACCTTGGCCGGGGCACGGTTGATTTCGTCGGCCAGCACGAAGTTGGCAAACACGGGGCCCTGCTCAACGACAAACTTCTCGTCCTTCTGCGAGTAAATCATCGTACCGATGACGTCGGCGGGCAGCAAGTCCGGGGTGAACTGTATGCGACTGAACTTGGCATCCACCAGTGCCGCCAAGGTCTTGATGGCCTGGGTCTTTGCCAGACCGGGCACACCCTCCAGGAGTACGTGTCCGTCGCTCAGTAGACCTATCAGGAGGGACTCCACCAGGTGCTTCTGTCCCACAATCACTTGCGCCATGCCCGTCTGCAGATTGGTGACGAAGGCGCTTTTTTGCTCTATCCGCTCGTTCAGTTCGCGAATATCAATTGCTTCTGCCATAATACTATATCTTTATTGTTTCGTTTTTCCAATTCGACCGCGAAGTTACTGCTTTTTGTCGTGATAGCCAAAAGAGAAGTCTTAAATAACGTGAATAAATAGAAATAAATGCGACTTTCATGCCACCTGATGCGGGCTGCTTAAACAAAAAGAAGGAAAATGAAAGAAAAAGTGCAAGAATGTTTGGTCGTTTGCGTACAATGTATTACCTTTGTATCCATAAAAATAACAAAACGTAACTAACGATGCAGTACAGCGCACAGTTTTATGCTTACTTTTATTACTTTTACTTTAGCAATGAAGTGAAGCGGTAATGCTGTGTAAAAATTGAAGATTGAAGATTGAAAATTTTATATAGACCCGCTTCCATGAAAAAGGAGCGGGTCTTTTATTATAAATAAATATAGTAAAGCGAAATATGAAACACAGAGTTGCCATACAGGGCATCAAGGGCAGTTTCCACGACATCGCCGCCCACCGATACTTCGAAGGCGAAGAGGTGGAACTGGTATGCTGCGACACTTTCGAGCAGGTGTTCGACGAAATGAGCCGCGACCCACAGCTCCTGGCCCTCGTGGCCATAGAGAACACCATTGCCGGTTCGCTGCTCCACAACTACGAACTGCTGCGCGAAAGCGGTGCCACCATCATAGGCGAGCACAAGTTGCACATCAGTCATTCGATCATGTGCCTGCCCGATGAGGATTGGGACGACCTGAAAGAGGTGAACTCCCACCCCGTGGCCCTCATGCAGTGTCTCGACTTTCTCAATAAGCATCGCCACCTGAAGAAGGTGGAGGTGAGCGACACCGCAGGCGCAGCTGCCGACATCAGTCGGGGCCAGCTCCACGGCCATGCGGCCATCTGTCACAAGGATGCGGCCGAGATCTACGGTATGAAGGTGTTGCAGGAAGGGATTGAGACGAACAAGCACAACTTCACACGCTTTCTGGTCTTGGCCAATCCGCAACAGGCCATCGGCCTGCGCAACCTGCAGGATGTGAACAAGTCGAGCCTCGTTTTCACCCTGCCGCACGAGGAAGGCAGCCTGTCAGCCATACTCTCCGTACTGAGTTTCTATAAACTGAACCTGACGAAGATACAGTCGCTGCCCATCATCGGCAAAGAGTGGCAATACATGTTCTACATCGACCTCTCATTCTCCGACTTCACACGCTACCGCCAGGCCATCAACGCCATCAGTCCCCTCACCAGCAACCTGAAGCTTTTAGGGGAATATCATGAGAAATAAGATCATAAGGTATAAGCACTAAAGGATAAAAAGATATGAATAACACTGTCATCAAACCTGCCGACCGCCTTCAGAGCGTGCAGGAATACTACTTCAGTCGCAAGCTGAAGGAGGTGGCACAAATGAACGCCGAAGGGCAGGACGTCGTGTCGCTGGCCATCGGCAGTCCGGACATGCCACCCTCAGAGGCCACCATCGAGGTACTTTGCCGCGAGGCCCGCAAGGCCGACACTCACGGCTATCAGCCCACCGTCGGCACGCCCGAACTGCGCCAGGCCATGGCCGGATTCTATAAACGCTGGTACAATGTCGACCTCGACCCTGCCACAGAGATTCAGCCCCTCATTGGTTCTAAGGAAGGCATACTGCACGTGACGCTGGCCTTCGTCAATCCCGGCGACCAGGTGCTGGTTCCCAATCCCGGTTACCCCACCTACACGGCTCTGAGCCGACTGCTGGGTGCGGACATCGTGAACTACGACCTGAAGGAGCAGAACGGATGGCAGCCCGACTTCGACCAACTGGAGCAAATGGACCTGAGTCGCGTAAAGCTGATGTGGACGAATTATCCCAACATGCCCACCGGTGCGAATGCCCAGCGCAAGACCTACGAACGGCTTGTAGACTTCGGTCGCCGACACGGCATACTCATCGTGAACGACAACCCCTACTCCTTCATCTTGAACGACAAAGAGCGCCTGAGCCTGTTGCAAGTGCCCGGTGCCAAGGAATGCTGCATCGAATTCAACTCCATGTCGAAGTCGCACAACATGCCCGGCTGGCGCGTTGGCATGCTGGCCACGAATGCCGAATTCGTGCGCTGGATTCTGAAGGTGAAGTCGAACATCGACTCGGGAACATTCCGCCCGCTGCAACTGGCTGCCGCACAGGCCTATCAGAACAGTGACGAATGGCACTGGCAAGCCAACATCGAGACCTACGCACGCAGACGCCGGCTGGCCGAAGAAATCATGACCACCCTCGGTTGCACCTTCGACCCCACACAGGTGGGCATGTTCCTCTGGGGACGCATTCCCGACCACTACGACGATGTGGAGCAACTGACGGAGCGCGTCCTTCACGAGGCTCGCGTGTTCATCACACCGGGCTTCATCTTCGGTTCCAACGGACAGCGCTACATACGCATTTCGCTCTGTGCCAAGGAGGAACGATTCCAGGAGGCATTTCGCCGCATCTCAGCCTTAAACTTTTAACAAATAGGACATAGAAACACTGTAATATGGAACTCGATTTATTACCATTGAATCTACCCAGCGACTTGAAACGCCCCTTCGTGATTGCCGGCCCCTGTTCGGCAGAAACGGAAGAGCAAGTTATGACCACCGCCCACCAACTGGCCGAGAAGGGCTGCCACATGTTCCGGGCCGGTGTGTGGAAGCCACGCACCAAACCCGGAGGCTTCGAAGGCAACGGCATCAAGGCCCTGCCCTGGCTGAAGCGTGTGAAAGAGGAAACGGGCATGCTCGTGGCCACCGAGGTGGCTAAGCCCGAGCACGTGGAACTGGCCCTGGAGTATGGCATCGACATCCTGTGGATAGGTGCACGCACAACGGTGAACCCCTTCGCCGTGCAGGAATTGGCCGACAGCCTGAAGGGTGTAGACGTACCCGTCTTGGTGAAGAACCCCGTCAGCCCCGACCTGGAACTGTGGATTGGTGCCCTGCTGCGCATCAACCGGGCCGGTGTGCGACGCCTGGGAGCCATCCATCGCGGATTCACCAGCATCGACCAGCGCATCTATCGCAACACCCCGATGTGGCACATCCCCATCGAGCTGCACCGCCGCATGCCGGGCCTGCCAATCGTCTGCGACCCCAGCCACATGGGTGGCCGCCGCGACCTCATCGCTCCGCTCTGCCAGCAAGCCATGGACATGGGCTTCGACGGATTGCTGGTCGAGAGCCACTGCAACCCCGATGCAGCCTGGAGTGATGCTTCGCAACAGGTGCTGCCCGATGTGCTGGACTTCATCATCGACCGTCTGGTCATTCGCAACAATGCCGAGATGACGGAGTCGCTGGCCAGCCTGCGGAAGCAAATCGACGAGATGGACACACAACTCATGGACCTCCTGACCAAGCGCATGCGCGTCAGCCGTGAGATAGCCATCTACAAGCGCGAGCACAACATGGCGGTCGTACAGGCCACCCGCTACAACGAGATTCTGGACAAGCGCGGTGCACAAGGCAGTCTCTGCGGCATGAGCCCCGACTTTGTCCGTCGCGTCTACGAAGCCATCCACGAGGAAAGTGTACGTCAACAAATGGAGATTATCAACAAATGAAGAAGATGAAGATACTTATCCTGGGTGCCGGCAAGATGGGCAGTTTCTTTGCCGACGTGCTTTCGTTCGACCACGAAACTGCCGTCTACGAAGTCGACCCCAAGCGCATGCGATTCCTCTACAATACGCTGCGCTTCACTACGATGGAGGAGATACGCGAGTTCCGCCCCGATCTGGTCATCAACTGTGTGACGCTGAAGTACACCCTCGACGTCTTCCGCCAGGTCATCCCCTACCTGTGGCAGGACTGCATCATCAGCGACATCGCCAGTGTGAAGACGGGCATGAAGGAGTTCTACGAGTCGACTGGCATGCACTACGTCAGCACCCACCCCATGTTTGGTCCCACGTTTGCCAACCTCGGAGCGCTGAGCACGGAGAATGCCATCGTCATCTCTGAGGGCGACTATCTGGGTCGTGTCTTCTTCCTCGACCTCTACCGTCGGCTGGGCCTTAACGTCCACGAATACACCTTCGAGGAGCACGACGAGGCCATGGCCTACTCGCTCTCCGTACCGTTCGTATCCACGTTTGTCTTCTCTGCCGTCATGAAGCACCAGGATGCCCCGGGCACCACCTTCAAGCGTCACCTGAAGATAGCCCGCGGCGTACTGTCGGAGGACGACACCCTGCTGCGCGAGATTCTCTTCAACCCCCGCACGAAGAGCCACGTCGAAGGCATACGTGCCGAGCTGAAGGAACTCATTCAGATCATCGACGACCGCGACGAGGAGGCATTGGGAGAATATCTCACCAAGATTCGAAAGAATATCAAGTGACAAGGCTTAAATTTGCGAAATTCGTGTAATTCGTGGTAATATAAGAAGAGGGCATGTCTGGTGTTTCAGACATGCCCTCTTTTTTGTTTGTCCAGCTGTACAGGTTATTTGATTTCAATCTGGCGGTTGACCTTCACTTCTTCCTTCTTCAGCTTAGGCAGCGTTACGGTCAGTATGCCGTGCTCCACCTTGGCAGCGATGTTGTCCTTGTCGACGTCGTCGGGCAGCGTGTAGTTCTGCTGATAGTTGCAGAACGAGAACTCGCGACGCAGATAGTGCTGCTTCTTGTCCTCCTCCTTGTGTTCCATCTTGTTCTCGATGGCTACGGACAGGTTGCCGTCTTCGTTGATGTGTACGCGGCAATATTCCTTCTTGATACCAGGAGCGGCCACTTCCATCGTGTAAGCCTCTTCGTTTTCCTTCACGTTCACTGCCGGAGCAGTCACATTGTTGTGCGGCATGATGTCGCTGTTCATGAATTCGTCAAACACTGTTGGGAACCAACTGTTTCTAATCATTACTGGTAACATAGTTTTGTCCTCCTATTACTTTAGTTTGTTAATGTTAATTGTTTCAAATCTCTCTTAGCCTTTCGGCTTACACCCAATATGATACAATGCCCGTGCCAATGCCGAAAAGGGCCGCGCGGAGGCGACATTTTGGCTTTGCTGAGGTAATTTTGGCACAAATGACAACAAATCGTCTCATTTTCTTGCATATAAAACTTTTTTACGATACCTTTGTAACAGTTTTTAACAAACCTTATTGTCTAACTCTAAATCAATTGAGTATGAAAAAGATTCTTATGATGGCAGTGGCTATGATGATGGCCGTAACTGTTAATGCCCAGAGCGCAAAGGGCGCAATGGCTGTTGGTGGCAACCTCAACATTGGTATCGACCATGGTTACACAAACTTCGGTATCGGTGCTAAGTATTCTTACAACTTCATTGACCACCTCCGTGGTGAAGCAAGTTTCGACTATTTCTTTAAGAAGGATAATATAAGCCAGTGGGACATCAACGTGAACCTGCACTATGTATTTGACCTTGCAGATGGCAAGATGGGCCTCTATCCTCTGGCAGGTTTCACCTACATCCATCAACATGCGTCAATATCTTATATGGGCTATTCAGCCACTGCCAACACAGGCAATGCAGGCTTCAACCTGGGTGCAGGTTGGGAGTATCGCTTCAGTGAGCACTTCAAGGCTGGCGCTGAGGCTAAGCTGCAGTGGGCAGATGGTAGCCGCGGCGTTATTAGCATCGGCGCTGCCTACATGTTCTAAGGATTTATCCAAACATACAAAACAAAGGAGACTGCCACACATTGTTGGCAGTCTCCTTTATTTATATAAATAGGTATACGCGCGCGTGCGTAGTTAGGTTGGGGCTCAGACAATACGTCGATTGGGCTTAGACAATACGTCGATGGAGCTCAGACAATACGTCGATGAGGCTCAGACCATAGTAGGACCAAACGGAAGCCTCTACTGCCCTGCCCGGGACAGCTCCCTCAGAGGATGGAATGAATCCAGCGGAAGAGGTCGTCGAGATTGTAGTCGCCTCGGTGAGCCCGGTTCCAAGGCAAGGCAAAGTCAACCTGTCGCCCCTCGTTCATCAGTTTTGTGGCCAGGTTGACGGGTATGGGGAATGAGATATCGCGGTCGATGGCTCCGTGGCGGATGTACCAATACTGGGCCTTCTGTGCCTTCGGGTCGGCGATGTAGTTCATCGGGTTCATCATGCGCACCCGCTTCTGCAGTTCGGCACTGAGGCCAGAGCCTGTGAAGTGAGCCGGATTGCCCTCGGCGTCGCCAAACACACCACACTCGGGCGAGGACAGGTTGTCGAAGGCCGGAGTGACCTTCAGCGGCTGACGACTGACCACATAGTCGAGGTATCTCTCCATGTCGACATCTGCCACGATGTCCGTCTTCTGGGGTTTAGCCCTTATGTAGCGCGGACCGCCGGGACGGGCAGCAGGCGTAGGTGGGAAGAACATAACGAACTCAAAGCCAAGGCTGTCGTCAATCTCACCGCCCTCAGCAACGAAGCGCTGGGCCGAGGCCATGAGCCACGACTTGACGTATTCCAGATAGTTCTCGCTGGTCAGCTGTTCACCGGTCTTGGGATGGCGGAGATGGAGACTGTTGATGTACTGGTCGAACTGGCGGGCCATCGGGCGCACAGCCTCTGCATCCTCGCGCTGGTGCATATACAGCCATTCGTAGGCCATGTCGGCATGGTCGAGGTCAGTGATGGGGCAATAGCACACCGAGGCATAGACATTGTCGCGGGCCTTGGCGGCACCCATGCGGGAGAGATACGACTCGTAGTCGGGATGGTTGGCCGTTGAGCCCAGGAGGGCACTCATGGCCCCACCGGCACTGGTGCCGTCGGTGATGATGCGTTCTGCAGAACCGGCCATGCGCTTGTCGTTGTATCGGAGGTAGCGGACAGCAGCCTTCAGGTCGAGCAATCCCTGCGGCGCCTTGCCCGTATAGCGCCCGCCTTGCACCGAGTTGTTGCCCCGGCTGCCCGGTATGCACACGCACATGCCCTCCTGCAGGGCCCTTCCGGTGGCATCCGTCGCTGTGGGCATCTTGGCCTTGGCGGCCATATATCCGCCCACGTAGGTACGCAAAAGGATGGGCGCCTGCTGCGTAGCACCCTCGGGGACAAAGAAGTTCAGCGTCTGATACGTAGTATCTTCCACGTTCTTCACGTATCGGATGCCCGTGTAAGCCGTATACTTCACCGTCTGTCCGTCGGGCATTGCCAGTTCCTTACTCTCGCCCTGCGCCTGGAAGCGTAAAGGGTCGTTCTTAGCAGTGGCACAACTGAGGGTAGTCGTCAGCAAGAGCGTCATAAAATAGCTTTTCATAAGTTCTATATTCATATATTTTATAGGGCAAAATTACAAAATTTATTTCATAACATGGACTTAGGCACAAAGAAATTACGTAACTTTGCACTATGAAACCCATTGCACACATCGAAAACGACCTGCATACGAAGTTCGGCGTACCCCGACAGAGCGGACTCGTGGAGGACCTGGAGAGCCGCATCGTCTTCGAGCCCGAATATCGTCAGCCCGAGGCATTGCGGGGCCTGGAGGGCTTCTCGCACATCTGGCTCCTGTGGGACTTCTCCGAAGCCCATCGCCCGACGTGGAGCCCCACCGTGAGGCCGCCGCGCCTGGGAGGCAACCGCCGCATGGGCGTCTTCGCCACGCGGTCGCCCTTCCGCCCCAATCCCATCGGACTGTCGTCGGTCCGCATCAAGCGCATCGAACTGCACACTCCGCAGGGGCCGGTCATCCATGTTGCCGGGGCTGACCTCATGGACGGAACGCCCATTTTGGACATCAAGCCCTACCTGCCCTTCACCGATTGCCACCCCGATGCAACAGGCGGATTCACCGACGAGACTCGCCAGCAGGAACCCCTGCAGGTGGAGATTCCCACAGAACTGGCCCACCAACTGACACCCCGTCAGGTGGATGCCCTGAGGGAGATTCTGGCCAACGACCCACGGCCGCATTATCAGGACGACCCCGACCGGGAATACGGCATGGAGTATGCCGGACGGGACATCAAGTTCAAGGTTAACAACAATAGAGTAGAAATCTTATATACAACAAATTAAACGGATGGAAATAAAGAATATCATATTTGACCTCGGAGGCGTGGTAGTCGACCTCGACATCCCCTCCTGCATACAGGCCTTTGCCAAGTTGGGCATCGTGCCGCAGGGCATCACACTGGAGCAGTTGTCGCGTGGCGGCATACCCAAGGACTGGGAAATGCGCGAACTGATGCACGCCATGGACGTGGGCAAGATGAGTGCCCGGGAGTTTGTAGACCTGATGCTGAAAGCCGCACGGCCTGGCACCACTGCCGAGGACATCGTGGAGGCCTTCGACCGCATCATCCGACTGCCCGGCCACAGGCTACGCTGGCTGAAGGAACTCAGGCAGAACCACCGCGTCTACCTGCTCAGCAACATCGGCGAACTGCACTGGGACGAGACCTGCCGACAGGCCCAGGCCCTGGGGACGCCCATCGAAGAGTGTTTCGACGAGGTGTTCCTCTCCTACCGACTGCGCATGGTGAAGCCCGACCCGAACATCTTCCAGCACCTCATCCGCCAGACGGGCATCGTGCCGCAGGAGACGCTCTACATCGACGACCTGCCCGACAACATACGCGCCGGCGAGGCACTCGGCCTGCAGGCTTACAAGATTGACTGCAACAAACTGGAGGCGGAAACCGACAAACTTGCCAAATTATTGGGCTTTTCCCTCGCTTAATCGTATCTTCAAACTTCGTTTTTAGATACTCACGCTCTGAAATGCTCAAATTTATTTGGCATTTCCCTCGCTTAATCGTATCTTTGCCTACCGAACAATCTAACTAACCATAAATTATTATGAAAAGAATCTTATTTTCACTTTTTTGTGCCACGATGGTGCTGGCCCTACAGGGCGCACCCATCACACGCGAACAGGCACGGAAGAATGCACAGGAATTCCTGCAGAAGGCCAAAGGCAGTCGGTTGCTGACGCCCGTGCAGAACCGTGCAAAGCTGGCTCCGCGACGCATCAAGACAATGCCCGTGGAGACGGAACTCTACTACGTCTTCAACCGAGGCAATCAGGAAGGTTACGTCATCGTCTCGGGCGACGACCAGACACTGCCCGTGCTGGGATATACCGACGAGGGCGAATTCGACTACAACAACCTGCCCGACAACATGCGCTGGTGGCTCGACAGTCGCGAGAAGCAGTTGCAGCAACTGAGCGAAACGCCCCTGACGGAGCCCATGAAGGCACCTGCCATCCACGATGCCGTGGCACCCATGGTCACCACCCGATGGAACCAGGGCAGCCCCTACAACGACGAATGTCCGCAATACTTCACGCTGGGCCGTTCGGTGACGGGCTGTGTGGCTACGGCCATGGCACAGGTGATGTACTACCAGAGGGCAAAGTCGGTGACGGAGGTGCAAAACGACATCCCGGCCTACGACACCTACACCTCACACCCCCAATACGGCAAGCTGCACGTCGAGGGCATACCTGCAGGCAGCCCCATCGACTGGGACAACATGCTGGACACCTACGGCAGCGGCGCCAACGCCAAGCAGAGGAAGGCTGTGGCCCAGCTGATGCACTACTGCGGCGTGTCGGTGCTGATGGACTATACGAATGCCAGTTCCGGTGCCAATTCGTACCGCGTGGCCGATGCCTTGGTCAACTACTTCGGCTACGGTTCGTCGGTGAAGTATGTCTATCAGGGCAACTACAACGAGGACGCCTGGGACAAGATGCTGTACAACGAGTTGGCACAGGGGCGCCCCTTCTACCTGAGCGGTGCCAACAGCGAGGCCGGACATGCCTTCGTCTGCGACGGCTACGACGGCAACCGCTGCTACCACATCAACTGGGGCTGGGGCGGCGCCAGCGACGGATACTTCCTGCTCACCAGTCTGAACCCCTCGTCGCAGGGCATCGGTGGCTCGGGCGACGGCTACAGTTCGCAGGAGGAAGCCATCATTGGCTTCGAGCCGGAGAACTACGGAACCAAGGCCATGCCCTTTGCCAATGCCATGGCTAAGCGCCTGTGCACAGAGGCATTCGATGCCGACGGCGACGGCGTGCTCACCTATGGCGAAGCTGCCGAGGTGAAGGAACTGGGTGACATCTTCAAGGGGCAGACCTCCATCGCATCCTTCGAGGAACTCTACTACTTCACCAACCTCACGGCCCTGCCCGACGAGGCCTTCAGCGGATGCACAAGGCTGGCCGCCGTGAAGCTGCCTAAGGGACTGACCTCCATCGGCAAGAATGCCTTCAACGGCTGCCGTGCACTGAAGACACTCACCTTGCCCGAAGGCCTGAAGAGCATCGGCGAAGGGGCCTTCATGGGTTGCCGCGTACTGAACAACCTGGTGCTGCCCAACACGCTGACACGCATCGAGGACAGCATGTTCGAGAACTGCCTTGCCTTCACAAAACTGGAACTGCCCGCCGGCATCATCCACCTGGGAGCACATGCCTACAAGGGTTGCACCAAGCTGGCCTCCGTGACCATACGTTCCATCACGCCCGAGAAGATAACCCTGGGCGAAGGCGTCTTCGAGGGTATCGACCTGACGGAAGTCACGCTGAACGTGCCTCAGGGCAGCGGCGAATACATGAAGACGGCCGACCAGTGGAAGGAATTCGGCGACATCCACGAAGAGCGCAACCTCTCGCAGGGTAAGTTCGCCACACTGGAGGAGAACAAGAGCTACTTCATATATAATGTAGGCACGGGCAGCTATCTGACGCGTGGCGAAGCCTGGGGCACGCAGGCCATCGTGGCCGACACCGACCAGCCCATGCGATTCCAGATGCGCCGCTCGGCATCGATGCCCGACGGCACCTACTACCTCTACTCTACCGACACGGGCAACGACAACCACATACTCTTCCGCACCAATACCGACAACAACGTGGGCTCTGGTGTGAACGCCTGCTTCGTGGACGGCCAGACCCTGGCAGCACGCAGCTACTGGAAGGTCGACCTGGTGGAAGGCGAAACCAACGTATACACCTTCCAGGTACCCAGCAACCAGAAGGGCTACGTCGCAACCCAATACCTGGGCGTACAGCCTTCGCACCAGAGCAATGCCGCATCGCCCACCTACGGTGCATACAGCGATGTGGAATACGCCGACTATACGAAGAACTGCCAGTGGATGCTGGTGGCCTACGACGAAGACGACATGGCACGATACCAGAGTTCGCTGGAACTGCAGAACCTGCTGGCCATCGGTAAGTCGAAGCGCATCGACATCGTCAGCGAACAGGCCGTCTACGACAATCTGCAGAGCACCGTCGAGGACATGTCGAAGGCCTGCCGCAAACTGCGCCGCAAGCTGAACTACATCAACTTCGTCGACGATGCAGTGCGCACCGTGGCCGTCGGACACTACGACGCCGACCGCAACGGCGAACTCAGCTACAACGAGGCTGCAGCTGTGGAGACCGTGGGCACGGAATTCTACCAGAACACCGACATCACCGACCTCTCCGACCTGAAGTATCTCACCAAAGCCGAATACTTAGCAGGCAACGCATTCAAAGATTGCTCATCGCTGCGCACCGTCACCCTGCCCGACGGACTGCTCGACATCTACTATCGCGCCTTCATGAACGACAAGAAGCTGGAGACGGTGGTCTTGGGTTCGAGCCTCAAGTACATTGGCGACAATGCCTTCGACGGCTGTTCTGGTCTGCGCGAGTTCCGCCTGTCGGTGACCGACCCGGCCACGATACAGATTGGCGAGAATGCCTTCCGTGGCGTCACCCTGTCTAAGGCCACCCTCTATGTGCCCTATGGCACGAAGGCCCTCTACGAGAAGGCCGACACCTGGAAGTCGTTCGGCGAAATCAAGGAGATGAGAGCCGTGGGCGAAAAGCAGTTTGTGCCTGCCGAGGAGGACAAGGATGTCTACGTCTACAACCTGGATATGCGCAAGTATGTGACGGCCGGCGAGGCCTACGGCACACAGGGCGTAGTCGGCGTGGGCGGACTGGTATACCAGCTGAAGCGCAACAAGAACATGGCCGAGGGCCTCTACTACCTGAGCTCGAGCAAGGGCGTCCTCTTCCGCACCAGCACCGACTCGAAGGTGGGTTCTGGTATCAAGACCTGCTTCATCGACGGTTCGGTTTCGGCCAAGGCCTACTGGAAGGTGACTCCCGTGGAAGGTCGTGAGAACATCTACACCCTGCAGGTGCCCGAGACGGATGCCGAATACGTGGAAGACGAATACCTGGGCACCGACCTCTATCACCAGACCAACTTCACCTACGGCACCTACGGACTCTACTACGACGTCACGGCCGGCGATTATCCCGACCGCATCCTGTGGGCCTTTGTAGGCGTTGACGAGATGGAGGCTGCCAAGGCTAAGTTCGAAGAGACGGAACGTCTGAAGGAACTGCTGGCCGTAGCCGACGCCCGCAACATCGAAGCTGCCAAGGAGCACGCCGTTTACGACGACTTCGAGAGCACCGACGAGCAGATCAGCGAAGCCATCAAGTCGCTCCGCAGCAAGCTCCACTACATCGACTTTGCCGACAGCCGGGCACATGCCGTCAGCGTTAACCGCTGGGACGACGACGAGGACGGCGAACTGAGCCTTGAAGAGGCTGCCGCCGTCACCGAACTTGGCACGACCTTCCGTTCGACAAGCATCAAGAGTCTGGACGAACTGCAATACTTCACCTCACTGAAGTCGCTGGGCGAGACATCTTTCCGCGGCTGTTCATCGCTCGTATCGCTCTATGTCCCGGCCAACGTGACCGACCTGGGTACGAACACCTTCCAGAATTGCTCCGGACTGAAGTACATCGCCCTGCTGCCTGAGACTATGCCCGAGGGCTCCGACGTGGCTTCGCTGACATCCGGCATCACGGCCTTCGTGCCCAAGGCATTGATGGAGGCTTACGAGGCCAACGAAGCATGGAGCAAGGCCAAGGCCACCATCAAGGAATTCACCGGTGTGCCCACAATCACGGCCGAACCAGCAAGCCGCCAGTACGGACGTGCCAACCCGAAGTTCACCTACACTGTGACTGGTGCTCCCATCAACGGCGAGCCCGTCCTGAGCAGCGAGGCAGAGAACGTGAGTCCCGTAGGCGAATATCCCATCCTCGTGGACGCTGAATTCATCACTACGCCCAACCTGCAACTCGTGCCGGGCGTGCTCACCATAGAACGTGCGCCTCTCACTCTGACGGCTAAGTCGTACACTCGTAACATAGGCGAGGAGAATCCCGAGTTTGCCTTCTCGCACAGCAGCCTGCGCAACCGCGAGAAGATTGACGAAATCCTGCTCGTGCAGCCCACTCTCGAGTGCGATGCCACTGCCGACAGTCCCGGTGGTGTGTACGAGATTCGCATCTTCGGTGCAGAGGCCGACAACTACGAAATCACGTTCGTCAACGGTAAGCTCACCGTCATCGACCCGGACGGCATTGCAGGCGTCGATGCCGACAAGCAGAAGACCCCGACCTACGACCTGAGCGGACGACGCATCAGTCATCCCAAGCGTGGCGTCTACATCTCCGGCCAGAAGAAGGTGGTGAAGTAAGCACCTTACGGATACGACAAAGGCTCCCGGGCATTGTGCTCGGGAGCCTTTTTTCTTATCACGCGTTCCTCAGTTCGGCACAGCGTTAGGTACTAAGTCATGCTACGGGTAGCATCGGTTCTTGCTTCGTGTTGCTTCGGTCCTTGCTTCAGGTAGCATCGGCCATTGCTTCGTATTGTATTGGCCTTTTCTTCGTATTGTTTCGGCTACCGCATGCTGTAGCATCAGCTGCAGCCACGTGCAGCATCAGTCGAAATACACGGCCTCGCTGAAAGGCAGCCCCTTCACGTCCTTGTCCGAAAGCTTCATGTCGGCGGCAGCGATGGGCCAGTCGATGCCCAGAGCAGGGTCGTCGAAGCGGATAGAGCATTCGCTCTGCGGCGCATACACGTTGTCTACTTTATAAGAGAAGATGGCCTCGTCGCTCAGCACCAGGAATCCGTGGGCAAAACCACGCGGTATGAAGAACTGGCGATGGTTGTCTTCGCTGAGCTCTACGGCGATGTGGCGACCGAAGGTGGGCGAACTCTTGCGCAGGTCAACGGCCACGTCCAGCACCCGTCCCTTGATGACGCGCACCAACTTGGCCTGACTGAACTCGCCACGCTGATAGTGGAGCCCGCGCAGGACACCGTAAGAGGACTTCGACTCGTTGTCTTGAATAAAATCAACGCTACCTATATGTCGCTCGAAATCAGCTTTTTTATAGGCTTCCATAAAATAACCACGTGAATCTCCGAACACCTTGGGCTCCAGTATCCATACGCCCTGAAGCTCCGTCATCAAATATTCCATTCTATACTATATTTTAATGTTTACGGGCGACAAATATAGTGATATTTATCGAATAAAACAATAGCGAAAAAAAAAGTTTGAAAAATTGTTCTCTATTGTTGGTGCATTTGGAAAAAATAACTTACCTTTGTAGCATGAATTCACTACCAAATATAATCGAGTATCTGTTGCTGAACCACGACTATGTGGTCGTACCGGGCATGGGGACCTTCATTGCCCAGCAGACTGCAGCACAGCGGAACGATGAGGAAGAAGCCTTCCTGCCGCCCGTGCGTTCGTTGCGGTTCAATGCCGGACTCAACCATGAGGACCATCTGCTGCCCGACTCGATAAGTGCCATATACAACACTACCACCGAGCAGGCCGAACAGATGCTGGCCGTTTGGGTGACGGAGTTTCTCCAGGCACTGGAGGACGAGACGGAGCTCGAATTTGGTACGCTGGGCGTCTTCACATCTGAAGGCAACGGCAACCTCATCTTCACCTCGCAGGAATCGGGCATCGCATCGCCCGACTTCTATGGCCTGGATGCCTTCCACATGTGTGAGGTATCGCCCGAGCACAAGGCCCCGGTCGTCCCCTTGGCAGCAACGATGGAGACCAGCGAAAAGGAAATCACCATACGCATCAACCGCCGCATTGCCAACGTGTTTGTCGCTGCCTGCGCCGCCGTGCTGCTGTTCCTCGTGTTCAACAATCCCATGCCCAATGCCGATGCTGCCGAACAGCGTAGCAGCCTGCGCGAACTGTTCATGGGTAAACTGAAAAATGACCCCGCCCTGGCCGTGGAAACGCCCAAGAACGAAGTAGTCGAGCCGAAGACCATCCAGGTGGTGAAGCACGTGACCGTGTACACGACAGCGGCCCCCAACATTCCCCAGCCTACGGTCGTAGAGCCCGAGAAACAAGTGACCGTGGTCAATACGCCCGCAGCCGAGAAGGCCACCGCAAGCGCGCCCGAACAGACGTCGGCACACAAGAGCGAACCGGCCGCCACGGCAAAGGTTACCGCAGTCCCCGTCGTCCCCAAGGTTCCGGCTGTCGCCGAGCCCGTACAGCAGACGTCGCAATATTGCATCGTCATGGCCAGCGCCATCTCGAAACGGAATGCCGACAACTACGCAGCTACGCTCCGCCAGCAGGGATACAACAATCCGCGCGTGATGACGTCAAACAATATGGTACGCGTGGTGGTTGGCAACTACGGCACAGAATCGGAGGCCTACCAGGTAGCTGAAACCATGCGTCGCAGCTCAGAAGAATTCGGTTCGGTGTGGGTGCTCAAATTATAATCCATGAAACGCGTTCGGTGTCCCAAGTGCGACAATTACATCGTCTTCGACGAAAGCCAATATGCTGAAGGGCAGCAATTGGTGTTCCAATGCCCCCAGTGCAGCAAGCAGTTTGCCATACGCATAGGCACAAGCAAACTCCACAACAAACACGAAGAGAAACATCTCGACGAGCAAGAACATGCCGAGCAATGCGGCAGCATCGTGGTCGTAGAGAACGTGTTCCACTACAAGCAGGTCATCCCCCTGCGCATGGGCGACAACGTGATAGGACGCTACGTGAGAGGGACAGACATAAACACCCCCATCGAGACGGCCGACCCCAGCGTCGACACGAAACACTGCATCATACGCGTGCAGCGCAACAAGCGTGGCGAACTGCAATACATCCTGCGCGATGCGCCCTCCAACACGGGCACCTTCTTCATGAACGATATCCTGCGCGACCAGGACCGCATCCGCCTCTCCGAAGGCGACATCGTGACCATCGGCGCCACTACCCTGATACTGCGCACGGCCAACCAACCCGACAACGAATCCTAAACAGCGACTGAATATGATGTGGAAATACTTTGTAATCTTCATTCTGGCCATGACGGTCATCACCTTCATCGTCTTTGGCGTCGACAAATGGAAAGCCCAAAACGACAAGTGGCGCACGCCCGAGTCCACACTCTTCCTGCTCTCCATCTTCGGCGGCAGCATAGGTGCCCTGCTGGGCATGCAGATATGGCGCCACAAGACGCAGCACTGGTCGTTCCGCATCGGCATACCCCTCATCCTGGTCCTGCAGGTGGCACTGCTGCTGTGGGTAATCTATGGACAGAATGGGTATTAAGGTTAAAATGTTAAAAGGTTAAAAAGTTAAAATGTTAAAAGGTGTAAGTTGAGAGGCGAAAGGATGAAAGACGTTCAAAAGTGGAAACTTATCGGTAGCGAATACCTGTTCCGCCGACCCTGGCTGACGGCACGTCGCGACCACTTGCAACTGCCCAGCGGTGCGGATATGCCGGAATACTACGTGCTGGAATATCCCGACTGGATAAACATGATTGCACTGACCGCCGACGGCAAGATGCTGCTCGAAAGGCAATACCGGCATGGCCGACAGATGGTGGGATGGGAAATACCGGCAGGCGTCATCGAAGAAGGCGAAACGCCATTGCAGGCCGCAAAGCGCGAACTGCTGGAGGAGACCGGATATACGGGTGGTGAGTGGCACGAACTTGTGGCACTGTGCCCCAATGCCAGCGCCTGCACCAACGTCAGCCACACCTTCGTGGCCACCAACGTAGAGCGCACCGACACACAACACCTGGAGCTGACCGAGGACATCAGCGTCTATGAGGTGCCCCTCGACGAGGTATTCCGCATGTTGCAGGCGGGCGAGTTTCACCAGGCACTGATGGCTGCGCCCCTCTGGCAGTTCTTCTACGAACGTCACTGCACCCCGTGCCCCACAAATTCTTAATTCTTAAATCTTAATTCTTAATTAAATAATACGTACAACAATGGCAATTTGGTTTGAATGCAAAATCCGTTACGACAAGACGATGGAGGACGGAAAGATAAAGAATGTTACTGAAACATACATGGTGGACGCCCTCACCTTCACCGAGGCAGAACGACGCTTCCTCGAGGAGGTGGAACCCTTCATGAGCGGAGACTACGAGGTGGCCGGCATTCGCAAGGCTCGCATAGCCGAACTGATGGAAAGCAACGACGGAAACGACGACCGCTGGTACAAGGCCAAGGTGGTCTTCATCACGCTCGACGAGAAGACGGCCGTGGAGAAACGCACCTCACAGACGATGCTCGTACAGGCCCAAGACCTGAAAACGGCCGTTGCCAACCTGGAGAAAGGAATGGCCGGGACGATGGGCGACTGGGCACTGACCTCAATCAGCGAGACGCCTATCTTGGACATCTTCCCCTATAAGAAGGAGGACTAAGTAGCCCCCCGTTAGTGCAACACACCTTTGTGCGCATTCGTTTTCGCATAAGAGAAAGGAACATCACATGTCAAACATCCAGTCTGAGATTCGCAGCATCACAGCCAGTCTGCCACAGGGCACACGCCTGGTGGCAGTATCCAAGTTTCACCCCGAAGCAGCCATCCTGGAAGCATACGAAGCCGGCCAGCGCATCTTCGGCGAGAGCCACGTGCAGGAACTGCAGCGCAAGCACGACGTGCTGCCACAGGACATAGAGTGGCACTTCATAGGTCATCTACAAACCAACAAGGTCAAGTACATAGCTCCCTACGTGGCACTCATCCATGCCATCGACACCCCTCACCTGCTGGCCGAAGTCA
>CAMOUQ010000003.1 GCA_946626595.1 uncultured Prevotellaceae bacterium
AGTCGAGTATCTCTTCCAGCTGTCCTTCCACCTCTGTTCCCAAGAACAGGTTTTCAATATTCTCTGTACTGGGAGTAACGGTGTCGCTGTTGGCAATGTTGTTCAGAGCATTCAATAGCAGGATGCCTTTGAACACCTTCAGATAGTTCTCCCCTTGACTCTCGACAGACAGATGGTGACTGTTGTAGCGTTCGGTGACGGCACCAAACTTTGCTGCATCGCTCTCGAAATACTCCTGCACATAGTCCCACAGATAATCTGCCGTAATGGTTCTGTCTTGATTATAGGCATCCTCATCCTCCAAGAACTCCCTCACAGAGTCGCTGGCAATAAACTCGAACACACTACGGCTACTGCTGCCTGCCTCTCGTGCATAGTAAGTGGCAAGGTTGGCAGTACAGGGGTGCAGGGGGAACAAATTCCTGATGTTCTCCTTGGTCTGCTCCGTGTCAGCACTGGTGGTGCTGAACAAGTCAAGCAGTTCCGGATGAATGCCAAAGAACCGTTCCTGTCGCATCGCATAGAGCGATGGGTTCACTATCTTGAACTTCTTCGACATGATTTTGAATGCCGAGACAGGCTCCATATTGTAGATTACATAGTGATAGCGGCCTTTGGTCTTCTCGCGCTCTTCTTCTTTCAGTGAGTTCAGAGCAGAGGGGTGAGAGATGAACAAGAAATAGGAGTCGTTCTCTTCGTTCATCATGGCTTCTGATATTTCCTGAAGCTGGACCAACAGACGTGTACCGATGGCTGATGTCATGACTTCGGTAAACTCATCCCAAATGATGAGCAGTCCATTGTAATTGGTCTTTTCACGAAGTGCATCCTGCACCTCAAATATCCATTGCTTCAGATTGTTGCTCTGTAGCCGGATGTCGTAGCCGCCTTTACGTAAGGCCTGCCGTACATAGTCGAGCACATCGGTGTCTGCTGCCGTCAGTCGCTGCTTCAGTTTATGAACATCAGGTGCCACACTCGCCAGTTGTGCGTTCTGCTCTATCAGGTTCTCCCAGAACACGGGTTGACTCTCAATGTGCTGCACGTACATGTCGAAGTCCGTATGTACAGTCAGGTCTATACCGGCTGATATCAAGGAGCGCTTGATTTCCCGTTGCAGTTGTAACGACAAGTCTTCCTCGTGGGCTATGCTCTGCTGACCATACATGTTGACAGGGAAGAGCCGCTTGGTCTGCCGTAACTGCAGCAACGAGTCGCGCAGAATGTCGTACTTCGACTTCTGGTATTCCTCCTCCACATACTCACGGATGTCATCTACAGGGTCGCAAAGCAGGTGCTGTATCACCGCTCCAGCATGCGACTTACCCGTGCCGTATGTGCCTGCAATCCATACTGACTTATGTGTGTCAGCATCGTTGTTGCGCACAGCACGGATGGTCTTCATCAATATGTCGTTGAACTGGTCGTTGGCAATGAACGATTTCCATTCGCCCTGACCTTCCTCTTTGATATTGTATGCTGGACGCATGTTGCGAAGCGTCACTATCTTACTATAAGGCATAGCTATTGTCGTTTGATTTGTTCTTGTTCTTTACGTTCTTGGTTTTATAAAATGCTGAATGATGGCATCTCGCAGTTCGTTTCTCGTCTCAGGGTCTTGTAGCAATTCCCATAACTCATCGTCTAAGCAGGCATACTCCACGTTCTCACGAAGGAACTTGGCGGAAGGGGAATGCGCGGCCATTGGGGGCTTTATTCCAATGCTCCATATAATATGGTAGAAAGGTTCAGTTAAAAGATGAAAGAAAGGCATGTGAATTGGCGTAACTGCTCGTTCTGGTTCTAATGCCTTAGAAGTACTTGTGTAGATTGATTTTAGACGGTCTGGTATGTATATTATCTTATTACCCCAAATAACGCCCTCTGTTATAGCCTCTATTAAAGCTATAACAAACAACGGCTTTGCATTTGAAAATGCTCCTCGATAGTTACCGCGTTTTATTCCCAATATTGTTGTTTTATAGTATGAAGATTTTAAGCTCATAACTCAAGTAGTTGCTTTAGGCAAGAAAGTGAGGAGAGATCATCACGAAGAGTTATGCTATCAAGTCCCATGTTTAATTCTGCAATGAGAACTCGATTAGTGGTTGAGTTCAGAGTTCTAAGAAGTTTTTCGAATATACTTTGAGGTATACCAAATTCCTTATATGGTCCACTTGCGCATTCATTACGATATAAATCTGAAACACGAAGAGAATATATTCCTTTCGTTTCTGAATATCTATAAAGAGAATATGCAAGTGCAATTTCACTAAGGTTAGAATAGGCATTACGCATAAAGTTGTACTTATCGATTTCTTCACACTGAGAAAAGGTTTCGCCTATAGGCGACTCTTTCAATGTTCTCTGTAACTGATAGACAGCATTATGTACAGTTTTGGGCTTGTAAATAGGAAATTGATTAACGATATTTTCTTCTAATTCCTTTGCTGAATATTGACTCCCGACGGATACATTATTGACAAACCAATTAATTATGAATGAATTATAAGAAAGATTTATCCACACAATCTGCCATATTAATTCAGGGTTGTCTTCTCGAATAGATGAAAGTAGTTTTGCCAATTCTGTTGATTTTCCATTTTCATCAATAAGTTCGGCATCCTTAAGCCAACTTTTAAGAGAGGGAATTTGGTAATTAACATTCAAACCGTGTGGGCCGTCCCAATAGTTGTCCAATTCAATTAAGAACATTTCCAACCATTCTTCTTTAAGTCCGAAATTCTTGTACCTGTCGATATTCGGCATTTTGCCAGTAGTTGTACTCATATTGATATTTGTTGTTGATGAAACAGAATTTGCCACAACGCATCCCTTGTCGTGAAAATCAAGACATTTCATGCAATGTACACAAAGATTTTTATCTATTAATATTTCGGGAAATACGTTTAACGCTCCCGTTGGACACTCGACTTCACATACTTCACAATGAATGCAGTATGTAGACTTATATAAAGCACGCTTTAAGTATGATGTTAAAATCACATCTTTTATATCCTTTATGGTAAAGATATATGAATTTTCTCTTGAATGATTAGGATTAATAGTAAACGTATAAATATTTTTGGCAACTTTAAGTTCACCATAGACGCATTCCTTTTTTACAGTTGTTTGGAATTCGCCAATAGTCCATAAATAAGAGCAAATATCTACGGACGGATTGTCAATTATAGCAATGAATGTAGATGCATTATTAGTGAAACTTATAGATGATTTCTTTTGTATCAAGTTTCCACTGGCCCTCCTTTTCCAACCACCCTGCTTAATGTATTCATCAACATCGCGAATACCAGCTTTATCAGCAAAAGCTCTAAGACGATAATCAAAAGGCTCCACACTTTCTGGATATATTTTTCTTGCTATCATCTCATTCCATTCAGAAGCAAATGGACATAACAAACACCCTACACGAGTCATTCCTTGACGATAAGCCACATTAATAGGAAGTGTGTGTTCAAAGATGTATAGAAATGTTTCAACAACGCTCCAATGCAAGATGGGACGTGCATTAATTGTTGTAGAATGTTTTACTCCTCGTCCAATGCGGCCATAACCTGAACGTCTTGTGCTTTCCTCTGCTCTAACACCTTCAAACGTCAGCACCTTTGCTTGCTTATTCGTACCCTCAACTTTCATCATTCGATAAAGAGGCCCCGTCTTCATAACAGAACAACACCACCTATGAGTATCACTTGGCGTACCAATCTTATCCCAATAGTTCAGCACACTTTCATGGTTTCGTGCCATTGAAAACTTCAAGTCGGGAAACAGCTTGTGGTAATGCTCTTGAACTTGCTCGTAGAGTTGTAATGAAGGAGGCAACTCGTAGCCGGTATCGCTATAGATGACTTCAAACTCTGTGCTGGGAATGGCTCGTGTGCAGAGGTCGAGCACCACCTGACTGTCTTTGCCGCCAGAGAAAGAGGCGAGAAACTTATCTATCTTCGTGGTATGGAACACCTTTTTCCCTTGCTCCTCAGCAGTATTGAGTGGCATAATCTCAAAACTGTCGCAGTCCTCCTTCACGATGGCCATCTTTTGCTTGGTCTTCTTCTCCATCCGTTTAGCCAGAGCCTCATAGTCCATCTGGTTGGCAGCTACACGCTCCACGCTTTTTCTCGCTCCGGCATACTGGCTGAACGTCTCACGGATAAACTCAATGGCTTCGCTCTCCAAGAGGAACATGAAGTCGTGGTTCTTCTTCAGCATCTTCTTTACATCCACCGGCTTCAGCGTCATCTTCTCCCGTCCGGGCTGGAACACCACCGTAGCGGCATCGTAGATATTGGCTCCCTTGGCCTCGAACATCAGTTCACCGCGATACCAATACTGTTTGTTGACAGCCCAAAGCAACGGCTCCTTCGTGTGGGGGTATTCCCAGCCCAGCTCGTTCAGCTTCAGCAAATCAAGCTCTTCGAAGAACACAGGACGAGGCGACACGCCCAGCGTGCCCTCAACAATCCGGGAGTGCAGCAACACTCCGCCCGTCTCTTTGTCCCACGTTATCTTATACATTCGTTTGTACTCATTGTTTTAAGTTCCTTCTCAAAAGACTGCAAAAGGAAAAGGACACAAAAATGGCGTGAAGCCATCCTTATGCACTTAACCTAAGGGGTAGACGTCGGAAATTAGGAACCCCCACTCGCAAATAAGGCTGCAACACGCCATAAGCGTGCGCAAAGCTATTATATGCGAGTGGGGAAGCCAATCTCCTTGGTCTTCCTCTGCTCAATGAACGAACTATTCCCTAATCAATTTCCGACGTCTTTCGGTTAAGTGCGTATCAATAAGCCATGCAACATCTGTCCGGATTTCTCCCCGAACCGTCTGCAAATATACGAATAAAAATTAAATATCGGAACTTTTCGGGGTGAATTTTTGTTGACAGAGGGAGACAGAGGGGATTGCCCTTCAGTTGCATCATGGCCTTTCATGCCCCGCTGCAAGGGTTAGCTCTACTCCACTGCCCCAGCCTTCACCCTCGTTAGGGTTCAGTTCGCACCGCAATGCACCTGCGAAAGTACAAAAAAATATTTGTATTCTCTCCGCTTAATCGAAATTTTGCACTATCTTTGCAGCATAAAACATAAAACGATACGATTATGGAAGCAATTACCTTCACCCCGGCACAAGTACAGGTGTTCAATCTTGTATCGCACATTAAGACCGCTGCAGGACTGGAGAAACTGCGTCAGCAATTGGCAGCATTCTATGCTAAGCAGATTGACGAAGAGATGGATGCGCTATGGGAAAACGGGCAGTTCGACGAGAAACGCCTGCAGGAACTGCGAGGCTCACACTTCCGCACACATTATAACAAGTAAGGCCGCATGAAACCCGTAGTGATTAATTGAACCTTGTCACACTTGACGAGTTCATGCAGACAAGGCTCATCATGGAGGAATAGGCCAACATTTCCCCTCAAAAAAATTTCCTTTGTTTATTCAGAAATTTCTGTGCGTCCCCATTCGTCAGTCGCCCCGGGCGAGGGTGAGCTCTACCCCACTGCCCTGGCACTGGAGGCCGGTGATGGGGGGTGCGAGTTTGGTGATGCGCACGGTGACGCGACTGAGCGTGGGGAACGCGGAGAGCAGGCGGCGGGCGATGCGGCCGCAGACGTGCTCCAGCAGGAGGCTGGGCTGCCCCATCTCGCGGCGGACCGCGTCGGCCATCTCGGCATAGCTGACGGTGTCCTCCAGTCGGTCGGTCAGGGTGGACTGCTCGTTGGGGGTCTCGGCCTCGACGGAGACGAGGAAGTCCTGCCCCACCTGGCGCTCCTGGGGCATGACGCCGTGACGGGCGCGCAGGCGCATGCGGTCAATAAATATCTTCATCCGTGTCTTGCTGTTCGGGCTCCAGATTGGCGCCGGGTACGTACTTCTTCAGGGCCCGCACGACGCCGGCCTTCCAGGCATTGATGCTGTCGTCGTCCAGCGTGAGGCTGGCGACCAGGCGGATGACGTTCTCCAGGGGCATGCGGTAGCGCAGGACGCCGCTGATGAGTTTGGCATAGTTCCAATACTCCTTGTTGAACTTCTCGTTCAGGCCCTCGACGGTGATCTTGTAGCCTCGCTTGTTCTGGAACTGGAAGTCGTAGCGCTTGCCCATGGGGGTGACGTTCTTGATGATGCGCCCCTTGTTGACGCTCTTGGGTATCATGATGCCCTCGTCGTCGTCCATCAGTCCGGTGAAGATTTCGTAGGGCTCGCCGTCGAGCAGGCCCACGAAGGCCACCCACTTCTCCTTGTTGTTCTGGAAACGGACGACGTCGCACTCGAGCACGTCGGGCCGCACTTCCACGACCTCGCGACGGGGGTTTTCGGTGTTTGCTTCTTGCATGGCAAATAGGGTTTCGTCGTGCAAAAATACAAATTTATTTTGGATTAGGGATGAGGGATTAGGGATTAATTTGTATCTTTGCAGCCGAAAACGGAATTATGCACTATGATTGACTCGATAAAGACCCGCAGAAGCATCCGCAAGTACAGGGCGGAGGATGTGGACCCCCAGTTGCTCGACCGCCTGCTGGGCCTGGCTGCCCGCACGCAGACGATGGGCAACCTGCAGCTGTACAGCGTGGTGGTGACGCGCTCGCAGGAGATGAAGCAACGGCTGGCGCCCTGCCACTTCAACCAGCCGATGGTGACCCAGGCGCCGGTGGTGCTGACCATCTGTGCCGACTTCAACCGCACGACGCAGTGGTGCCTCTGCCGCAAGGCCCGTCCGGGCTACGACAACGTGCTCAGCTTCATGAATGCGGCCAGCGATGCGCTGCTCTATACGCAGACCTTCTGCAACCTGGCCGAGGCCGAGGGGCTGGGCATCTGCTATCTGGGCACCACGGTGTACCAGCCCGGGCAGATTATCGATGTGCTGGGCCTGCCGCGACTGGTGATGCCCGTGGCCACGCTGACCGTGGGATGGCCCGACGAGGTGCCCCCACTGAGCGACCGGCTGCCGCTGGAGGCCTTTGTGCACGAGGAAAGGTATCGCGACTATGGGGCCGGGGACATCGACCGTCTGTATTCGGAGAAGGAGGCGTTGCCCGAGAATAAGCATTTCGTGGAGATAAACCGGAAGGAGACGCTGGCGCAGATATTCACCGACATCCGCTACACGAAAGGCGACAACGAGGCGCTGTCGGCAACGTTGCTCAAGACGCTGCGCCGACAGGGGTTCCTGGCGTAGAAGTATTTTATCTTAATCTTTATTTTTCTTATCGCAGGCCGATGGCCATCTTGCGTGCCTGCCCATTGGCATAGCGCAGGACGTAGATGCCGCGCTGGAGGCGCAGGCGTCCGACCTCGCTGATCCGGCAGCGTCCCATGCAGACGCCGTTGGTGGCAAAGACGTCCACCATCTGCTCGCCGTCGGAGAGAGGGGCGATGCGGTCGTTGAGGGTGTCGAAGGACATCAGCGGCGACCATTCGCTCTCCAGATAGTCCTCGGGCGAGTCGGCCATGGCCTTGACGCGCACGCCCATGTTGGCCGACTGGGGCAGGCTCTGGAAGAGGCAGGAGGCCGTCAGCAGGGTGTCGGCATACTCCAGCTCGTCGTCGCGATAGAGCTGGATGGCGTATCGTGTGGCATTGTCCACGGGGTCCCAGACGATGTCGACCGACTGGGGGTCGACGCTGCCCAGGCTGTGCAACTGGGGCGTGGCGAGCTGGCCGAAGGTGCGATAGCAGAGGGTCAGTGTGCTGTCCTCGTTGACGGTGATGCGGCGCAGGGGCTTGTGCATGAGCAGGCCGGTGAAGACCTCGGCTGCGGGCACGGACTCGTCGGTGAGTTCGTAGTTGAAGGTGTCGCCCGGATAGAGGTGGCCGCGGAGGGCGGACCGCCAGACTTGGGAGTCTTTGGTGGCATTGGCACCCGTATAGTTGTTGTTGGCGGGAATGATGGTCATGCGCTGGTGGTCAATGACGGTATTCACGCGGTTACCGTTCCAGGAGCCGGAGTTGTAGTCGACATGGGTCACCTGCAGTCCGCTGCAGATGTCGCAGGCGGCCTTGTCCCACCGCTTGGCCTGGCGGTTTTCTATCACATAGTATTCGTTGGGGTTGGCCTCGTTGACTATCTTGTAGCCATAGCCGCCGTCGGAGAAGCACGAGAGGGTGAGGATGCAGGGCTCGTCGAGTGTGCGCAGGGGGCGCCAGCCCATGAAGTCGCGCTCGTAGGCCGTGTAGCCGATGGGGCGAAATCCGTTCTGGGCATATTCGCCATAGTCCATCACGCTCCAGAGGTCCATGCCGAAGGCCTTGTAGTTGGTGTCGTAGAAGTCGGGCAGGCCCAGGGCATGACTGAGTTCGTGGATGAAGACGCCCACGCCGTCGGGCTGGGTCTCCACGATTTCGCCGTCCAGCTTCTTGGCCCGCAGTTCGCAGGTGGTGGCACTGGTGGCAAAGAGGCGTCCGTTGATGGTCACGCTGGCCGTGGACTCCTTTGGCCAGATGTGGTCGGGGTTCCGGCTGGTGTTCTCGCCCACGCCGGCATAGAGGAAGAAGACCATGTCGATGGAGCCGTTGCCGTCGTTGTCGAAGCGTTGCCAGTCGGCATATTGCTGTATGGCCTTGGCAATGGCCTCGTTGCGGAAGGTGCTGAAGTTGACATCGGTGGACGAGCCGGAGTTGCGGCCATAGTAGGCATAGGTGCTGTCGAGACGGACGGGACCGATGACCGTGAACAGGGGGAAGAAGGCGGAATCGCTCTGCTCGGTGAAGTAGTCGCGGATGCTGCCATAGCTGCCGTGTCCGGTGTATCGTTTGCCGTCCATGGTGCCGTTGGCGAAGAGCTGGTAGTAGCTGTTGACGCCCTCGTCGGTGTCGGCCACCGTGAAGTCGAGGTCGGAAAAGGACACGAGTACCAGGGGGACATGCTGCGTCCCATGGGAACTGAGGGGGGCCGTCGCCTGCGAACCGATGCGGCGCTGCACACGATGGGGATGGGCGGCATCGGCCTCTGTCTGGGTTTCGGCTGAGCACTGGGGGCGCAGGTTCTGGAGCCAGTTGTTTTCGTCGTTCTGGGCTTGGCCCCGAAGGCATCCGACGGCGACGAGCAGGAGCAGGAATATCTTTTTCATTTCCGTCTGTTTTCGTTCTTTATTAACCTTTTCAGCATACAAAGTTAATGTTTTTTGGCTTTAGGTGCAAATTTATGATACAGAAAAAGGCCGCGACTGCTCGTTCTGAGCAATCGCGGCCTTGCGTTATAGCGTCTGCGAAGACGTTATGCTATCCTAAGCGACGGGTGTAGTCGACCATCTTGATGGCCGTCACGGCGCATTCGTCGCCCTTGTTGCCCAGCATGCCGCCAGAGCGCATCTCGGCCTGTTCCATGTCGTTGCAGGTGAGCAGTCCGTAGATGACCGGTGCCTGGCCTTCGACGTTCAGGCGTGCCAGGCCCTCGGTGGTGCCCTGGCAGATGTAGTCGAAGTGTGGGGTGTCGCCACGGATGACGCAGCCGATGGCAATGACGGCATCGAAGCGCTGCGTCCGCAGCATTCGCGAGGCTCCGTAGACGAGTTCGAAACTGCCGGGTACGGTGAGCACGGTGATGTCGGCCTCGCGGGCTCCGTGCCGCACCAGTGTGTCGTGGGCGCCTTCGAGCAGAGCCCCCGTGACCTCGCCGTTCCACTCCGAAACGACTATGCCGAAACGCATGCCCTCGGCCGAGGGGACGGTCGTGGGGTCGTAGTCGGAGAGATGGTGGAATGCTGTAGCCATAACGGGGGGATTACTTCACGCGCTGGATGTACTTCTCAATCTCCTGGCCCTGCATGCTGCCGCGATAGTTGGCCTTCACCTCCTCGTAGAGCTTCAGTGCCTCGGCGGTCTTGCCTTCAGCCTCCAGGATTTCGCCTGCCTGCACCAGGTAGAGGGGCGAGAGTACGCTGTTGTCGGCCTTCTTGGCGGCCTTCTGCAGTGTGGCCACGGCCTTGTCGTTCTGGCCCAGTTCGGCATACACATTGCCCAGGGCACCCAGGGCTGCGGGGCTGATCATTGCATCGTCCTTGGCATCGAAGTCCTTCAGGTACTTCTCTGCATCCTCGAACTTGCCCGTGTGGGCATAGGCCAGACCGGCATAGAGCTTAGCAACGTTGCCTGACTTGGTGCTGCCAAACTTCTTGGCTACCTCCAAGAGGCCGAGCACCTCCTGACCGTCGCCGTTCAGAGCCTTCTCGTAGTCGCCCTTCTGGAACAACTGCTCGCAGGGGTAAAGGGCCTCGGCGGCCTTCTTGTTCTGCTTGTCGAAGTAGTAGTAAGCACCGATGCATACAAATGCGCACACGAGCAAACCTGCTACGCAAATACCAATCTTCTTCAGGTTTTTCTGGATGAAACCTTCTTCCTGTACGGCCTCCTGGGCCATAGCGTTTTTCTTGTTTTCTGCCATATCTTTAATATACTTTTATTTTTATTATCACACAAATCGGCCACAAAGATACAACAAATAATTAGAAATTAAAAATTAAAAATTAAAAAATAAACACAAAAAGGGCAATATCTCATCATATTTTGCTATCTTTGCACTGCAAATGATACTAAGACACCTATCCATACTCAACTATAAGAACATTGCCCAGGCCGAACTGGATCTGTCGACGGGCATCAATTGCCTCATCGGACAAAACGGCGAGGGCAAGACGAACCTGCTGGATGCTATCTACTTCCTGTCGATGTGCAAGAGTGCGACCACCAACATCGACTCGGCCTGCGTGAGGCATGGACAGGAGTTCATGATGCTGCAGGGAATGTACGAACGCGAAGACGGAAGACCGGAGGAGATATACTGCGGACTGAAGGTGGGCCAGAAGAAGGTGTTCCGACGGAGCAAGAAGGCATACAAACGCCTGGCCGAGCACATCGGACTGGTGCCGGTGGTGGTGGTGAGTCCGGCCGACGGCGACCTCATCAGCGGCGGCAGCGAGGAGCGACGCCGATTCCTCGACATCGTCATTTCGCAATGCGAACCGCTCTACCTGGAGGCCCTGATGCGCTACAACAAGGCCCTGCAGCAGCGCAACGCCATGCTGAAGCAGGAGGACGTGGAGCCCGACCCAGAGGTGATAGGCCTCTGGGAGGAGGCCATGGCCAAGGAGGGGGAATTCATCTTCGAAAGGCGTGCCGAGTATGTGGAACGCCTGGTGCCCACCTTCCAGCGCTACTACAGCACCATCTCCCAGGGTGCCGAACAGGTGGGGCTGAACTACGTGAGCCATGCCCAGCGAGGGCCCCTGCTGGAGGTGATTCGGCGCGACCGACATCGCGACAGGGCCGTCGGTTATTCGCTGCACGGCATTCACCGCGACGAACTGGAAATGACGCTCGACGGCTACCCCATCAAACGCGAAGGCAGCCAGGGACAGAACAAATCGTACCTGGTAGCACTGAAACTGAGCCAGTTCGACTTTCTCCGCCGAACGGGCAGCAACACCACGCCCATACTGCTCCTGGACGACATCTTCGACAAACTGGACGCTTCGCGCGTGGAGCAAATCGTGCGACTGGTCTCGGGCGAGGACTTCGGACAGATTTTCATCAGCGACACAAACCGCGACCATCTGGACCAGATTCTCCGACTGGTGCCTGGCGAGCATCGGCTGTTCCATGTGCAGGCTGGCACCTTCTCAGATAGTGAAGCCAACCACAACGATTCACAAAATTAACCTCCCCACCCCATGAAACGTAGGAACACGGAACTCTTGCGCGACGTCATCTTGCGCTATCTGCGCGAGGAGGGACTGGAGACTCCGCTCAACGAGCACCGTGCCGTGTTGGCCTGGCCACGCGTGGTGGGGCCGGTGGTTTCACGACTGACGGGCGATGTATCTTTCCGCCAGGGCACACTCTACGTGAAGATTCTGCGCCCGGCCTTGCGACAGGACCTCATGATGGAACGCACCCAACTGGCACGGAAAATTAATGCCGAAGTGGGCGCCCAAGTGGTGGAGAATGTCGTGATTTACTAAAAAGAATCTCTTGGCTTACTGGCAAATGACGCGGCTCACGGCTATGTCGTGTGCCTCGCAGGGTACGCTTTCCACCATCTGGAAGGGGAAGCACACACCAAGCTTGGCAGCCTGTGGCAGACGGGGCAGCAAACGGTCGTAATAGCCTCGGCCACGCCCCAGGCGATGGCCTTCGCCGTCGAAAGCCATTCCAGGCACAAGCACAAGGTCAATCTCGGAATATCGGCGAAGGGGGAAATTTTCGCCTGTGGGTTCGAGAATGTGGAAGGCACCCGTCTGCAGACTGTGGTCGTCCTCATAGCGCCGCAGCACCAAATCATCGCCAACCACCACAGGCAGAAGCAGTTGACGCTGGTCGCAAAAGAGCGTCTGCAGGTCGGGCTCGTCGGGCAAGGCATGATAGAGGAGAATGGTCTGAGCCGACTGCCACTCGGGCGTCTGACGAATGGCCTGACAAATCTGCAACGACCATTGGGCAAAGCGTTCGCCGTGTCGCGACTTCTGCCGACGTATCTCCTGACGCAATTCTTGTTTGGTCATCAATAGTTTTTCTTGAAACTGCGGGCTATCTCGCGTCGGTCTTCCTTCTCCTTCAGCGTCTCGCGCTTGTCATATTCCTTCTTTCCGCGTGCCACGCTGATGTCGAGTTTGGCACGTCCGTTCTCGTCGATGAAGAGCAACGTGGGCACGATGCTGAAGCCGGGGGCCTTGACAGCAGAGGCCAGTTTGCGAATCTCGCGGCGATTGAGCAACAACTTACGGTCGCGGCGCTCCACATGATTGTTGTACGAACCGTGTTCGTAGTGGGCGATGTACATATTCTTCACCCACACCTCGCCGTTGATGATGATGCAATACGTATCCACCAGACTGGCCTTGCCCGCACGGATGCTCTTGATTTCCGTACCCGTCAGCACGATGCCAGCCGTATAATCATCAAGCAGGAGGAAGTCGAACGCCGCCCGCTTGTTCTTGATATTGACCTTGCTAACAAAAGCTTTTTTCGTCTCAGCCATCTCTAATCCCTAATCCCTATTCTCTAATCTTCTAATCCTCTAATCCCTAATCCTCTAATCCCTAATCCCTAATCCTTAACCACAACCGCAAAGTTGTCGATATGCTCATCGATGTAATGGGCTACGATTTCCGTCACCTCGGGCTCCATCTCGATGAAAGTGTCGTCGAGGTCGTCGAACTGTTCGTACTGTTCGTACAGGGCCATGAATTCCTCGTCGGAGCGTTCACGTGTCAGTTCATCACCAAATTCCTCATAGAGCCGGCGTGCATCGTAGACCAGATTGCAGAAGTCGCGTGCCCCCCACAGGCGCATGGCCTTGGCAAAGGGGTTGAGGAAAATGAAGGGGCCATAGCCGTTATAGATGAGCTGTATGAAACCGCCCTCCATCACCTCGCGCTTCACCGTCTGATAGGCCAGCAAGGTGATTTGGTCGGCTGTCAGTTGCCCCATCGTCTCAGCGGTCAGTTCGCCACCGACGGCTGCGAGCAAACGTTGGGCAAACAAATCGACAAAGGCCTCGTTGCCCTTCCGGGCTGCCTCGATGATATCTTTTTCGTGAATACTTATCTCCATAGCAGGCGCAAAGATACGATAATTAATTGAAAGGTGAAAGGTGAAGGGTGAAAAATGAAAGGCGAAGGGCGAAAAATCATGCTTTCACCTTCTTTATCCGCTCCAGGAGTTCGACGGCCTGGCGAACCGTATGCACTTCGGAAACGAGCATCGTGCGCCGCCCGTCCTTCTCTGCCAGACGACAACGGGCCACACTGGCTGTGGCATAGGCAATGAGCTGGCCGAAGGCCTGACTCTGATAGAAGGCGCTTTGGGCATTCTGGACGAAATAGAGCCGCATGCGTCCGTTCTTCAGCATGATGCGCTCCGAACCGAAATGGCGCCCCAAACGGCGCAGGTGGACTACCTGGATGAGTTCCTCGCCCTGGGGAGGAATGGGACCAAAGCGGTCGAGCATGCGCTTGCGGAAGTCCTCAATCTGGCGGTCGTCGGTGAGGCCGTCCAGTTCGCGATAGAGCAACATTCGCTCGCTGCTGCCTGGCACGTAGTCCTCAGGGAAATTCATGACGATGTCACTATCTATCTGACATTCGGCAACGAACTGACTGCCGTCTATCTGTTCACCCTGTCGGATGTCTTCGGTGTAGAGGTCGCTGAACTCGTCGGTCTTCAGTTCACTGACGGCTTCGGCCAGAATCTTCTGGTAGGTCTCGTAACCCAGGTCGGTGATGAATCCGCTCTGTTCCGCACCAAGCAGGTTGCCCGCACCACGTATGTCGAGGTCCTGCATGGCTATGTGAATGCCGCTGCCCAGGTCGCTGAAGTTCTCCAGTGCCTGCAGGCGCCGACGGGCATCGGCAGGCAGTACGGAGAGCGGAGGCGCCAGCAGATAGCAGAAGGCCTTCTTGTTGCTGCGCCCCACACGGCCACGCATCTGATGGAGGTCGCTGAGTCCGAAATTCTGTGCCCCGACGATGATGATGGTGTTGGCATTCGGTATGTCGACACCCGATTCGATGATGGTGGTGGAGACCAGCACATCGTAGTCGTAATTGACGAATCCCAGCACAATGCGTTCAAGGGCTTCGGAGTTCATCTGCCCGTGGCCGATGGCTACGCGACAATCGGGTATGTGCTGGTGAATCATCTCCTCCAGTTCTGACAGTCGGCTGATGCGGTTGCAGACGATGAAGACCTGCCCGTTACGGCTCATCTCGAAGTTGATGGCTTCGGCAATGACCTCGGGCGAGAACTGGTGTATCTCGGTCTGTATGGGATAACGGTTGGGGGGCGGTGTCTGGATGACGCTCAGGTCGCGGGCCCCCATCAGGCTGAACTGCAGGGTACGCGGAATGGGCGTGGCCGTCAGCGTCAGGGTGTCGACGTTGGTCTTCATCTGTCGCAGACGCTCCTTCGTGGCGACGCCGAACTTCTGTTCCTCGTCGATGATGAGCAGTCCCAGGTCCTTGAACTCTACGGTCTTGCCGATAAGTTTATGAGTGCCGATGATGATGTCCACCTTGCCCTCCTTCAGTTCCTTCAGCACCTCGGAGGTCTGTTTGGCCGTTCGGGCTCGGCTGAGATATTCGATGCGGACGGGGAAGTTTTGCAGGCGTTCGGAGAAAGTGCGATAATGCTGATAGGCCAGCACCGTCGTGGGCACCATCACGGCCACTTGCTTGCCATCGGTGGCAGCCTTGAAGGCGGCACGAATGGCCACTTCCGTCTTGCCGAAACCCACATCGCCGCACACCAGACGGTCCATGGGCTTGGCACGTTCCATGTCGTGCTTCACGTCCTGTGTTGCTCGCATCTGGTCGGGCGTGTCTTCGTAGAGGAAGGAGGCTTCCAGTTCGTGCTGCAGGTAGCCGTCGGGCGAGAACTGGAATCCGCGTTGCTTCTGGCGGGTGGAATACAGACGGATAAGGTCGCGGGCGATATCCTTTATCTTGGCCTTCGTACGGTCTTTCAGGCGTTCCCATGCTCCGCCGCCCAAGCGATTCAGGCGAGGCGGTTCACCCTCACGGCCCTTATACTTCGAGACCTTGTAGAGCGCATGGATGGAGACATAGACGACATCGTCGTGGAGATACACGATTTTTATCTTCTCCACCATCTTGTCGCCTTCGGGAATGCGGATGAGACCGCCGAAGCGCCCCACCCCATGGTCGATGTGCACCACGTAGTCGCCAATCTCGAACTGTTGCAACTCCTTCAGCGTCAATGCCACCTTACCGCTTCGTGCCTTGTCGGACTTGAGGTTGTACTTGTGGAAACGGTCGAATATCTGGTGGTCGGTGAACAGGCACACCTTCAAGGCATTGTCGGAATAGCCGGCATGCAGGGTACGGCTGACGGGGGTGAACGAAAGTGTGGACTTCGCGTTGAATATCTCCTTCAGTCGCTCGTTCTGCTTTTGTGAGTCGGCTAATATATATATTGTATACCCACGCGCAATATAGTCGAGGAACGACTGCGTCGCGAGGTCGAAGTTCTTGTGAAAGATGGGTTGGGTGGTCACGTCGAATTCCACCTTGGCTTCGGGCTTGAAGGTGGGTTGCTGGGAGAGTTCCACCGTAGCAAAATCAACCAGCTGGCGCTGGAACGAATCGCCGTCGATGAGGAAATCCTCGCTCTTGACGTTCAGTTCCTCATTCTCCGCAATCGCCTGCTGCGAAAATCCGGTTTCGAAGACGGCGGCCACCGTCTCGCAGAGATAAGCGACCTGCCGGGTGACGATGGTGGTGTCGGCTGGCAGGAACGAGAGAATGCCCTCGCGGTGTGCGGCCTTCATCTCCGGCACGATGCTGATTTCCTCCTTGCGCTCCACCGACAACTGCGTCTCCACTTCGAAGGTACGGATGGAGTCGACTTCGTCATCGAAGAAATCGATGCGGAAGGGTTTCTCGTTGGAGAAACTGTAGACGTCCACGATGCTACCCCTGACGGCAAACTGCCCGGGCTCGTAGACATAGTCGACACAACAGAAGCCGAGGTCGAAGAGTTTCTGTTCCACATCGCTGATGTCGGCCTTCTGCCCCTGCTTCAAGGTCAGGGTCTGTTCCGTCATCTCTTGCTTCGTGGCTACCAGTTCGGCCAATGCCTCCGGATAAGAAACGATGAAGGGGGAGGCGTTCGAATTAATCGCCGTGAGCACCTCGGTGCGCAGAATTTCGCTGGCCGCATCGCGCTGGCCGTATTTGACTGCCCTGCGGAAGGAACTGGGGAAGAAGAGGACGCTCTCGTCGCCAAGAATCTGCACCAGGTCGTGGTAGAGATAGCCTGCTTCCTCGCGATCGTCCATGACGAAGAGGAAAGGTCTGCGCAATGCATCGGGCGTGGTCTCGGTGAGTGAGGCAAAGACCACGGCAAGACTGGAACCCTGCGTTCCGCCCAGCTGCATCCTGCGTTTGCCGGAAAGGAGCATCCGCCCCAAAGCCTTTGCTGCGGGGTGCTTCTTGTATAGGCGAAGCAGTTCTTTCAGTTCCATCGTTGGGTGCAACGTTCGGTTGACAGCGTGTGTTACTATATCTCAGATTCAGAGAATCTGCATAATCTCACGCAGATGGTTCACCTCGTGGTTGACTGGCTCTGGCGCCGTGAACTGCGTGGGATGTTGATTGAAAAAGATGACGTCCATACCTGCGGCCTTGGCCCCCATGATGTCGGAGACGAAGTTGTCACCTATCATCAGGGTGGTCTCCGGCCTGGCGCCACTCACACGGAAGGCATAGTCGAAATAGGCCTGCGAGGGTTTGTTGACGCCTGCATCCTCGCTCAGGATGATGGTGTCGAAGTAGTCCAACGTTTGGCTGGCACGAAGCTTACGATATTGCACCTCGTGGAATCCGTTGCTGGTGATGTGCATGCGATAACCCCGCGACTTCAGGTAGTCGAGCAACTCGTAACAACCGCCGATGACGCCGGGCTTGTCGGCACAGCACTCGAGGAAATAGTCGCTGACCTCAAGGCAGAACTCAGGAGTGACGGCATCGCCCATGCCGATGCTGAGCGGTCGGCGGAAGCGTTCCAGTATCAGGTAGTCGCGAGTGATGTCGCCCTTGGAATACTGGCTCCAGAGGATGATGTTGCTCTCCCAATAAGGTACGGCAAAGTCGCTCAACTGGCTGAAATATCGCCCCAGGGCGAAATGCTCGAAGACTTCGGAGAGTGCAATGTCAGCATTCCCATGTGTGTCGTAGAGCGTATCGTCGAAGTCGATGAAAAGGTCCAGGTATTTCGTGCTTGCCATCTTGCCTTTACATATCGTGACGGAGCAAGCGCTCCTCTGCCATCCGTTCGTACTTTGTGCCCGGGCGTCCGTAGTTGGCATAGGGATAAATGCTGATGCCGCCACGCGGAGTGAAGAATCCGGTAACCTCGATGTACTTGGGGTCCATCAGTCGGATGAGGTCCTTCATGATGGTGTTGACGCAATCCTCGTGGAAGTCACCATGACTGCGGAAACTGAACAGGTAAAGCTTCAGGCTCTTCGACTCCACCATGCGCTTGTCGGGCAAGTAGGAGATGCGAATTTCTGCAAAGTCGGGCTGGCCCGTGATGGGGCAAAGTGTGGTGAACTCAGGACAGTTGAAGCGAACCCAGTAATCATTCTCCGGGTGCTGATTCTCGAAGGTCTCCAGTACGTCGGGGTCGTAGTCCTGACTGTACTCAGTCTTATTGCCTAAGTGTTTTAGGTCTTCCTTGTTTCTACTCATATTATTTTACGCGTGTGTTAGTTTCTTTTATCCTAATCCGCCTGTCGGCTATATTAATCCGCCTTTCGGCCGTCAATCGCGAATGACCTCGAAAAGGGTGCGGAGTCCCTTGATTTTCTGTCCGCGCAGGCGCAACAGCGTCTCCCCCACCCGTTCGCGGCGAATGGCGGCATAACTTTGATGTTGGAACACATCGATGCGGCCGACATCTTCGCGCCCCAGGCCACCCACCTTGCTGAGAAAACCCATGATGTCGCCGCGCGAGAGTTTGTCCTTGCGGCCCTTGCCGATGTAGAGCGTCTGCCAAAGGGGAAGGATGTCGCCACCGCCGGCCTCATGCGAAGGCGTGAAGACGGAGCATTGGGCAGGCACGGAGAATTGCGATGCGGCATCCCCGATGTGCTCCTCCGGACCCACGATGTACAGGATGCGCCCTTGCTGATCCCAGCGGGCAGTGCGCCCATTGCGATGGGTGCGGATGTCGTCGGTCTGTGGCAAATGATAGTGGATGACATTGTCCAGGCGGTCGATGTCGAGACCACGACTGGCCAAGTCGGTGCTGACGAGTATGTTGGCCGACCCGCTCATGAAGCGGAAGAGTTGCCGTTCGCGGTCGCGTTGCTCCATGCCTCCATGCAGTTGTGAGACGCAGAAGCCCTGCCCCCTGAGGTAATGGGCCACTCGTTCCACACTCTCGCGAAAGCCGACGAATACGATGCTCGACTGTCCGCCTCCCAATTGGCGCAGCAACTGTCCCAGTGTCTCCAGTTTATCCTTCACTGGCGAATCGACGCGGAACTCCTCGAGTCGTTCCTCGGATTCGTCGGTATCGAGGTAGTTCAGGAGGTGATACTCGGGCATGAACTGTGTCATTTCCTCCTTGTCGGTGGCAGAGAGCAACATGCGGCGCTCCACATCGGGCAGCATGGAAAACAGCTCGGCCATCTCGCGGCGGAAGCCCATCTCCAGGCACTTGTCGAACTCGTCGATGACGATGGTGCGGAGGCGACTGCCCTCAATGTTTCCCTGATGCAGGTGGTCGAGCAGTCGGCCTGGTGTGCCCACGATGAGTTGGGGCTGCACCTCGCGCAGGCGGCGATGTTCCTCCATGGCCGGGCGGCCTCCGTAGAGGGCTACGCAGCGAATGCCGGTGCCCGTCTGTCGGCACACCTCCGCCGTCTGCTTGGCCAGTTCGCGACTGGGGACCACGACGAGTGCCTGCTCCTCATGCCTGCGACTCAGTTCTTCGACAAGCGGCAACATATAAGCCAAGGTCTTGCCCGTCCCTGTGGGACTGAGCAAGACCAAGTTTTTTTCTTTCCGAAATGCCTGTGCAGCATCGAGCTGCATGGCTGTCAGGGTGATATTCACAATATCTCCAACTGCTTAAACACCTTCTTCAGCTTCTCCACGGACTCATCGACCTGAGCCTCAGTGTGGTTGGCCATGAGTGCATAGCGCACGAGGGTGTCCTGCGGTGCACATGCAGGTGGAATGACGGGATTGATGAAGACGCCCTCGTTGAAGGCCATGGCAACGGCCTCGAAGGTCTTCTCTGTGTCGCGCACATAGAGGGGAATGATGGGGCTCTCCGTGTCACCAATCTCAAAGCCCTCCTCGCGGAAGCGCTTCAGTGCATAGTTGGTCACCTTCCACAGGGCCTCGATGCGCTCGGGCTCCTGCTGCAGGATGTGCAGTGCCTCGCGTGCGGCAGCTGTGGCCGCAGGTGTGCACGAAGCAGAGAAGATGTAGGTGCGCACGCTATGGCGGAGCCAGTTGATGATGCTGGAGTCGGAAGCAATGAAGCCACCGATGCTGGCCAGCGACTTGGAGAAGGTGCCCATGATGAGGTCGACCTCGGAGGTCAGCCCGAAGTGGTCGCAGACACCACGTCCCTGGCGTCCGAAGACACCGATGCCGTGGGCCTCGTCGACCATGATGGCCGTGCCGGGGTACTTCTTCTTCAGTTCCACGATTTCAGGCAGCTTGCACAGGTCGCCCTCCATCGAGAACACACCGTCCACGACGATGAGTTTGATGGCATCCGGTTCGCAACGCTGGAGATGCTTCTCCAGGTCGGCCATGTCGTTGTGCTTGTATTTCAGCTGCGTGGCAAAGGACAAACGGCGTCCGTCCACGATGCTGGCATGGTCGCGGTCGTCGCAGATGACGTAGTCGTTCTTGCCCACAAGCTGACTGATGACACCCGAGTTCACAGTGAATCCGGTGGCGAAGCACAGAGCCTCATCCTTACCGACGAATTCGGCCAGTTCCTTCTCCAGTTCCACATGTATGTCGAGCGTACCGTTCAGGAAACGGCTTCCGGCACAACCGCTGCCATACTTCTGCATGGCAGCACATCCGGCATCGATGATGCGCTGGTCACCTGTCAGTCCTGTATAGGCATTGGAACCAAACATCAGGACGCGCTTGCCGCCCATCATCACTTCGGTGCCTTGCTTGCCTTCTATCTCACGAAAATAAGGGTATATACCCCTTGCCATAAACTCCTGTGGCAGAGTGTAATGCGATAGTTTTTCTTGTAATAAGCCCATATCTGGCTGCGTATTTCTTAATAATTCAGGGGGCAAAGGTACAAAAAATAATCGTAACGGGAAAGTGATTAGCTAAAAAATGCACGGCAGACAAAGAAATTCGCAAATAAGAAGTACGAAATCACAAAATATATCTATCTTTGTAACTCAGATATGAAAAAGAGCGTACGTTTCATCGTCAACCCCATTTCGGGGACTCGTGGCAAGGAAGCCATCATCCGTCTCATCCCCCAATATCTGAGCGATGAGCGCTTCCGGTACGAGATTGTCTACACCGAGCGTTCGGGCCATGCTGCCCAACTGGCCCAGGAGGCCGCCGAGGCTGGTGTGGACATCGTGGTGGCTGTGGGCGGCGATGGCACTGTCAACGAGGTGGCCCGTTCGCTGGTTCACACACAGACGGCCCTGGCCATCGTCCCCTGCGGCAGTGGCAACGGTCTGGCCCGCCACCTGTTCATCCCCATCAATCCCATCGGAGCGTTAAAGATTCTGGCAGAATGTCAGATCGAGACACTCGACTATGGCAAAATCAACGACCAACCCTTCTTCTGCACCTGCGGCATCGGCTTCGATGCCTTCATCAGCGAACGCTTTGCCCACGCCGGCAAGCGGGGACTGATGACCTACGTCGACAACACACTGAAGGGCGGCCTCACCTATAAGCCCGAGACCTACCGCGTGAGCATCGACGGCCAGGAGCAGGAGTACGAGGCATTCCTCATCGCCTGTGCCAACGCCTCGCAGTATGGCAACAACGTCTACATCGCCCCTGCGGCATCGATGAACGACGGCCTGATGGACGTCACCATCCTGGAACCCTTTCCCCTGCTCGAAGCCCCTCAGGTGGTGATGCAACTGCTGAACAAGACCATCGACAAGAATCCCCACTCGCGCACCTTCAAGTGCCGACAGGTGGGCATCCACCGCCAGGCGCCCGGCGTGGTGCACTTCGACGGCGACCCCATGCAGTGTGGCCAGGACATCGACGTCCGCCTCATTCCCCAGGGCATACGCGTCGTCGTCAACAACCAGGAACAGCGCTACACAGGACCTCTCTTCGCAGCCTTCACCGACATCCACGACAAGATGGTGCAGGAGATGGTCACCCTGCGCGAGGACTTCCTCCAGCAGGGCGAGCGCATCAAACGCATCAACACCGAACTACTCAATAAACTAAAAATATAACAATGTTCGCCCGCGTTGCTGCTTGCGTAGCTTCGCGGAGCAACAACCCCATAACCCTTTAACATTTTAACCTTTTAACATTTTAACCTTTAACCCTTTAACCCTTTAACCTTCCAACAATGTACATCATCGGAATCGCAGGCGGAACAGGAAGCGGAAAGACCACCGTAGTGAGGAAAATCATGGAAGCCTTGCCAGACGACAAGATTTCCCTCATACCCCAAGACTCATACTACAACGACACCACCAACCTGACCATGGAGGAAAGGCGGCGCATCAACTTCGACCACCCCGATGCCTTCGACTGGGAACTCCTGACGCGGCAAATCGAGGACCTGCGCAACGGCAAGGCCATCGAGCAGCCCACCTATTCCTATATAGAAAGCAACCGCCAGGCCGAGACCGTGCATGTGGAGCCCTGCGAGGTCATCATTCTGGAGGGCATCATGGCCCTGTGGAAAAAGGAAATCCGCGACATGATGGACCTGAAAATCTTTGTCGACGCCGACCCCGACGAACGGCTCATTCGCGTCATACAGCGCGACACGGTGGAACGCGGACGCACCACACAGATGGTCATCGACCGCTACCTCGACGTGCTGAAGCCCATGCACGAGGAATTCATCGAGCCCACCAAACGCTATGCCGACCTCATCATACCCCAGGGCGGCAACAACACACGGGCCATCGACATCATGCGCACCTACATCATCCACCGCCTACGCCCCAGTCTGTCCTTATAATCCTGCTCCTCCTGCTCCTGTCGGCATGCCAAGAACGACAGGAACGCAAGCTCTCATCGGTCTTTGCCGAGGAGGAGACCGCCGACTCCCTTTCCGACGGCTACGGCCTCCGCGAAATCCAGGAGTCGGGCGAACTCATCTGCATAACCCTTTCGGGCCCCGACACCTATTTCGAATTCCGAGGCAAAGGCTTCGGCCTGCAAAACGACCTGGCCGAACAGTATGCCCAGAACATCGGAGTCCGCATGCGCATGGAGGTGGCCCACGACACCCTCGAAGCCCTGCGCCGACTGATGGATGGCGAGGTCGACATCCTGACCCTGGACATGCCCCCTTCCGAGGGCACCCTGCGCTGCACCAACCATTGGCTGGTGGCCGCCAGTCAGGCAGACCTGTCGCAAAGCATCGACACTTGGTATCGGCCTGAAATTCTGGAACAAATCAAGCGACGCCCAGCGGCCCGCCACGAGGTGCGCCGCAAGGCCCGTCCCATGATGCTCAATGCCAACACGGGACAAATCTGCCAATACGACGGCCTGCTGCAGCAACACGCCTCCACCATCGGATGGGACTGGCGCCTGCTGGCCGCACAGTGCTACCAGGAGTCGGCCTTCGACCCGCAAGCCGTCTCGTGGGCCGGTGCCCAGGGACTGATGCAAATCATGCCCGCCACGGCCGCCCACCTGGGTGTCAATGGCGACATCTTCGACCCTGCCACCAACATCGAGGCCAGTGTGCGCTACCTGCGACAACTCAACCAGACCTTCTCCGACATCCCCGACCAGTCGTCGCGCATACCCTTCATCCTGGCCGCCTACAACGGAGGCGCCAACCACGTTCGCGACGCCATGGCACTGACCCAGAAGAACGGCGGCAACGAACGAATCTGGCGCGACGTAGCCCCCTACATCCTGAAGCTGGCCCAACCGCAATACTACCGCGACCCCGTCGTCAAGTCGGGCTATCTGCGTGGCACCGAGACGCACGGCTACGTCGAGGACATCCTCGCCCGCTGGGCCGACTATCGTGGGCAGGCACGCAACTTCAGCAAGGCCAGCACCCCCGCACCTGCCAAGCACCAGCGCGAGAGAACCGAAATCCGACGTCCCGACATTTCCTATGACTGAACAGCTGAGAATCGTCGTCCGCCGATGGGACGAACACCTGATATACGGCCAGGTCGATGCCTCGGAGGAGCTGACCATCGACTATTCGGCCTTCCCCGACCTGCAACAGCAACTCTACGTGGAAGCCATCCTGCAGCTGCTCGACGTCGAGACCGCCCCCGACGGCGTGCTCCGCCCCATGCTCATCGTGCTCGACCCCGACTACCTCATCGACGTCACCACCATCTGCCAATGCGTGCGCCCCAGCGGCAACACGCCCATGCACTATCTGCTCTCCAAGTTCCTGCCGCGCACCGAGTCGCTCGCCATCCAGTTGGGTAACGTGGCCAACCAGTTTCTCGACGACGCCGTCAACCGGCAGTCCGACTACCGCACCAGCATGCAGCACTCCTTTCGCGACTACGCCCTGCGCTACTGCACCCTCCAGGGCATCGACCACCGCTTCTTCGCGCAGTGCCAGAGCCAGCACGCCCACATCCAGCACACCGTCCTCCGGCAGTTTCCCCAGTATGGCATCCAGGGCGGACAGCTGGAGCCCTCCTTCGTCTGCAACCTGCTCGGCATACAGGGACGTTTCGACCTCCTCGCCCCGCCCCACATCGTCGAACTGAAGAGCGGCAAGTGCGACGAGTACCACAACACCTACAAGTCGGAACATGCCTGGCAGATGGACCTCTATCGCGAAATCCTCCACTACAGCCTGGGCGTGCCGCGCCAGCAGGTGGCCACCCTGCTCTTCTACAGCCACTATCCGCGCCTCTACCCCATCCCCTTCAATGCCGCCGTCATCCGCGAGGCCGTGGCCCTGCGCAACGGCATCGTCCACATCGACCGCCAGTTGCGCACCCGGCCCATGGAGTTCCTCATGTCGCTCACCGAGGACGACTTCAATCCCCTCCGCCTCCGCAACAAGCTCTACGACAACTACCAGCGACCGCGCATCCTCCGGTTTCTCCACACCCTCCACGAGGCATCGCCCCTGGCCCTGCACTACTTCGCAACGATGACGGCCTTCGTGGCTCGCGAACAGCGCCTCGCCAAGGTGGGCACGGGCAACCCCGACACCGACCGCGGCTTTGCTCAGGCATGGCTCTTCGACACCGAGACGAAACGCCTCCAGGGCAACATCATCACCGACCTCCGCCTCACCCCCATCCTCGACCAACGCGGACTCGTCACACACCTCGAGGCCCAGGGCGAGGCCGACGGCACCAACTTCCGCGAGGGCGACGGCGTGGTGCTCTACGAACGCCTCAGCGATGCCGACCGCCTGACCAACCACCAGAGCGTGCGCTGCATCATCGAGCGCATCCTGCCCCACACACTCCGCCTGCGCCTGGCCTTCCCGCAGCACGACATCTTCCACGCCCCCAGCTATGCCATCGAGCCCTCGCACAGCGACAGCCTCTTCGCCGTCCAGTATCGCGGCCTCTTCGCACTGCTCCTGTGCGACCCGCGCCGCCGCGACCTTCTGCTTTCGCAGCGACGCCCCTCGCCCCAGTCCGACTACTACCTCCTTGTGGGCCCACCGGGAAGCGGCAAGACCAGCATCACCCTCCGCCACATGGTAGAAGACTTCCTCGTCCGGCACCCCCATGAGAACCTCCTCCTCATGGCCTACACCAACCGGGCCGTCGACGAAATCTGTGCCACACTCTCCCAGGTCGGCTGCACCTACGTGCGCCTGGGGCAAGAGGTATCGTGCGCCCCGCCCTATCGCCACCGGCTGCTGCACAACGCCATAGCCCACTGCACCAACCGCCAAGCCATACTGGACGAACTCGCCCCCATCCGCATCGTCTGCGGCACGGTGGCCAGCCTCTCCTCCGCGCCCGAACTGCTGCAGCTCAAGCCCCCACACACGGCCATCCTGGACGAGGCATCGCAGGTGCTGGAGCCTCAGCTCCTGCCCCTGCTCTGCCAGACCGACTGCCGACTGGTGATGATAGGCGACCACAAGCAACTGCCCGCCGTCGTCCAGCAGGAGGCCGCAGAGAGCCAGGTCAGCGACCCGCTGCTCCAGGCGATGGGGCTCACCGACTGCCGCCAGTCGCTCTTCGAACGGCTCCATCGCCACGCCATCCGGCACGGCTACGACGACCTCCACGGACAACTCACCCGCCAAGGCCGCATGCACCAGGACATCTGCCGCTTCGTCAGCCATCGCTACTATGCCGACCACCTCGACGTCGTGCCCCTGCCCCACCAGACAGGCCCCTTGCAATGGCAAAACCAGGAGGGAGCCGCCCCCACGTCCGAAACCAACTCCCCCGCATCCGAAGCCGCCGACCTTCGCCTCATCGACGAAGCCCTGCGCCATCGCATGTCAGCCATCGACGTAGAGGGCGAGGACGGACCGAACCCAAAGGTAAACCAAGCCGAAGCTCGCATCGTGGCCCTGCTCGTACAGCGACTGCACCAGTTGCACCAGGCCAGCACCCTCCCCTGGCAACCCACCACGTCGCTGGGCATCATCGTCCCCTTCCGCGGCCAGATAGCCGCCATCCGCCAGCAGATGCAGTCCCTGGGCATCCCCGATGCCGAGGACATCACCATCGACACCGTGGAGCGCTACCAGGGCAGTCAGCGCGACGTCATCATCTTCTCCACCGTCGTCCGCACGCCGGGCCTGCTCAGCATCCTGTCGGCCCCCGTCGAGAGCGAAGGCCAACTCATCGACCGCAAGCTGAACGTGGCCATCACGCGAGCCCGCCACCAGTTCATCCTCGTCGGCCGTCTCCAGCTGCTCGCCCGCTCGGCCGACTACCGCAGCCTCATCCAGTACATCCGCCAGCCTGGTATCGGCTGAGCCCGTCCTCAGCGCCAAGCGTGTACCAGAGTCTGAAACTTACCCTCACTACCCTCACTCCCTCACGATGCCCCTGTTCATCGGTCATGTAGGCCGTGAGGGTAGAGTGAGGGCGTGAGGGCAAACTGCCCAAAACGGGGGATTGAGACGAAATTTTCGAGCCAAAAATTGCGTCTGAATCCCCTTTCGGGTATACTGACGAACCGCAGAAGGCATACGGCAGACGAAGCCGATGCAGCACGAAGCAGGATGCGATACAACACGAAGCAGGATCCGATACACCACGAAGCAGAAGCCGATGCAACGCGAGGCAGGACCTTTGCCGACGTATTGCCCCGAGTTTTACCTAATATTACCAAACGGTTTACCTCGCCAGGTAAACGGATTTTCTCCTTAGGTAAACGAATTACCAGGCGAGGAAAAGGCTGGTAATTCGCCTTAACACTATAATCATGAAATACGTCGAAATGGGCAGCAGGCTAAGCTCGTTTCCCTTCTTTCATGCCACCGATTAAGGGAGGAAACGAATAAAATGTGTCAGTTGTAGGTCAAAATACTACAACTGCCAGGATTTTTCGTTCCCAAAGCTATTGCGATACATCGTTTTTTTGTAACTTAGCAGACAGAAAGACATAATTAACTATCCAAAACCATGAAGAACGAACTATCGATGGCACAACTGAAATTCGACGTATGGCTCATCGAGCAATTACAAAATATGCCCGCCCCAGGGTTGACACTCGAAGAACTGAAACAGCGGTGGGCGTCTGTACCGGGGCATGTGGGCGGACTATCCCGTGATAAACTCACCAAACACAGGCAGTACATCAGTAAGTTCCTTGGTGTAAACATCGAGGCAAGGGATCGCAAGCACTATCGCATCACAAATCCCGAGAAACTGCACCTTGCCTCTCTGGCCAACGACCTGCTGAAGAGCATACAGAACTATGCCTTCCTGCAGGAATACAAGGACCTGGGCGACCTCATACAGCCAGAACAAATAGAAAACGGGGCGCGCTACCTGCAACTGGTAGGCCAAGCCCTGCGCGATAAACGGAAGTTGCGCATTAGATATCAGAAATTCGCCGACACCGAGCCCTATGATGCCATCATACGCCCCTATTGCCTGAAGGCCCACCAAGGCCGTTGGTACATCCTTGCCTATAAGGAAGGCAGTACGCACAGCAACCCTTTGCAAACTTTCGCATTAGACGACAGAACGCAGGATCTTGCTATCACCTCTGAGACTTTTGTCCCCGACCCCGACATCGATGTCTCCACCTATTTCCGTGACTGTTTCGGCATTTGGCGCGATTTCGAGCATTATCCCGTCCGCGACATCACCATCAGTTGTTCCCCTGGAGTGGCCCAATATTTGCGCACCCTGCCCCTTCACCACAGTCAAAAGGAATCTCCGTTCAGGGAAGGTGAAGAAGGATGGTACAGCTTCCAATATCATATCTCGCCCACTCCCGATTTCATAGGCGAGCTTAGGAGATGGGGTAAAGATATCATAAGCAATGACGTGGACTTAAAATAAAAAGGGCGAGTCGCCCCGCCCTGGATGTTTTCACAACGGAATAATCCTTATTGTGAATAGCTGATTAAATCAGTATCTGGGCACAAAGGTAGGAAACAAATTTGAAACGAACAAATAAAAACTAAATAAAATGAAGAAAATATTAGGACTTGACTTGGGAACCAACAGTATTGGTTGGGCGTTAGTACAAGTAGATGAGAATGGAAATCCCTTTGAGATTGAAGGTATGGGAAGTCGTATCATTCCCATGGGGCGAGACATTATTGACTACGAAAAGGGGACTACCATCACAAAAAATGCAGACAGAAGAGTCAAACGTTCCGCACGTCGAATGGGTAAACGCTATAAGATAAGGCGGAATAAACTTTTATACATACTTGCCAAATTGAATATGCTCCCCGAACAAATCCAGTTCAAAACAGATTTCCCAGAAGCAATAAAAATTCAGGATTTAGAATTATTGCCTATAAGGAAAGGTAGTATGCAGTTAGATTCTCTAGCCCATTATGAGTTGAGAGAAAAAGCACTTCATGAAAGAATTGAATTAAAAGAACTGGGTAGAATCCTCTACCAATACAATAAATTGCGAGGCTATTCTGGTGGCGGTGAAGATGATGATGCAAAGAATGAGAAATCCGATGATGAAGAAAACAAAAAATATGAAGTACGCATCCAGAAGTTTACAATAAAAGATGTTGTTAAGTCCGATTTAACTTTCACCGCTAAAAGCGGAAAAGATAAAGGCAGCAAATTGCCTATTTATAACGTAATTGTCCTTGATGAAGACACAGAAATCGAAGGTACGACCAAACTTCAAAATTTACATGAAAAAGTCGGAAGCGACGTTGACTTAGAAATAAGGATTAAAAGAAATAAGAAGGGGGAGAGTATTTCATTTGCCTTACCCCAGAAAACGAACTGGAGGAAACAAATGGAGGAAACAGAACTTCTTTTGAAGGAGAAGAACTATTTCCCTTGCCAACTCTTTGCTGAAGATTTAAGAAAAAACAAATGGACTAGAATTCGCAATAGAGTAATCTTGCGTCAGCAATACAAGGATGAGTTTGATGCAGTATGGGGCGAACAATCCAAGTATTACCCAATTCTCAATAATTGCCCTGCAGATACATTAAATGAAATCGTTCATTATCTTTTTCCCGGCCCAAGTGAATCTCAAAAACAATTAAGAGACACAGGTCTTAAAAATGGTTTGAAGTATATTATCAAAGAACAAATTATATACTATCAAAGACCTCTAAAATCTCAAGAAGACCTTATAGGGGAATGCCAATTTGAGAAGGGCGAGAAAGTAATTCCTGTATCTCATCCTATTTATCAAGAGTTCAGATGCTGGGACCAGATAAACCGTCTATTCATACGCAGCAAACAACAAGTATGGGATGAGAAAAAGAAAAAGTCCGTCTTACGGTATCAAAACAGATATTTGACAGACGAGCAAAAACTTTCTATATACAGTAGGCTGCAAAATCAAAAGCAATTAGGATTCAGTGAGGTGGCTAAAATAGTTAACCTCGCAAATGACAAATCGGAATACCTAAATGGTTTGCACGCAAAAGTAAAGCTCGTCGGTTGTGATACACAGATTGCTCTTAAGAAAATCCTCAATGGTGTTTGCGAATTGTCAGAATCGCTTATAGAAAAATTATGGGAAGCCATCTTCTACAACATGCATGAAGGAAGTGAATATGATGAATCCAGCAAACGAGTTCAGTCCATTATTGATGTTCTACCTAAAGAAATTGACACTAAAGTGAGAACCGCACTTGCTTTAGAATTTGCCCAAAAGATTAAATACACAAGAAAATATGGTAGCCTTTCAAAAAAGGCGATAGAGAATATTCTCCCTATCATGCGACCGAATCCACTTAACATTCCCGAGAAAGTCAAAAAAAATTTCGAGGATATTAAATGGTTAATAGAAACTGGAGAAATTCTTGATAGTTCTTCGGTTCAGGAATATGTCGTAGATTTCGTAAAAGACAATCCAAATGCCTTGGAACATGGAGGTATAATGTATGCTTTTGCATCTTCATTAGTATACGGAAGGCATACAAAGGAAAGCATCAAACCACAAATTAACGATTATCATGATATCTTATATATTAAACGGAACTTAAGAAATCCCATCGTTGAACAACTTGCTAATGAAACTATGCAAGTCATAAAATCGTTATGGAAACAATACCATCTTAATTCAAATGAATTGGAAATAAGAGTTGAGTTAGCAAGAGATTTAAAAAACAGCACAAAAGAAAGAGAAAAAATCTTTAAGGGGCAAACAGATAATCAGCGCGTTAATGATTACATTAAGAAAAAACTCATTGAACTAAAACAGGAAGTTAACGACAGAAATATAGAATTATACAAAATCTGGAGTAAGCAGGAGTATGCATACGACGAGAATGGTATGCCATTGTCTCGTCCCAAATATAAAGATGCTGGTTCTCCCACAGCAGAAGAGATAGTAAAAATGAGATTGTGGGAAGAACAACACTACATATCTCCTTACACGCTAACTCCAATACCACTGTCAAAATTATTTTCTCCGGAAAGGCTATATGATATAGATCACATCATTCCTAAATCTCGCTTTTTTGACGATTCTTTAAGTAATAAAGTCATATGCGAATCCTATATCAATGAAGAGAAGGATAATCGAACTGCATGGGAATATATAACTCAACAAAATTCAAAATACAACATACTGAGGCCCGAGGAATACCTTGACCACATTAATAAAGTATTCTATGGGCAAAAGAAAAAGAACCTTTTAGCAGAAAAGATACCTTCAAATCCTGTTTCCAGGCAACTCAAGGATACACAGTACATATCCGTTGCAGTAAAAGACGAACTGGCCAAAATAGTCGGGAGCGACCACGTTAAGACAACTACAGGTGGAGTTACCGACTATCTAAGGAGCCTGTGGGGATTAAAGAAATTGTTCATGGAGCTTACAGAAAGGCGTTTCAAACAGATGGAATTATGGGATTCTAAGGAAGAGGGTTCTCACGAAGAACCATGGATTAAGAAATATTTTGACGAAACTACACAGAAGAACGTGTATGAGATAAAAGGTTGGAGTAAACGCTATGACCATAGACATCATGCGGTTGATGCCCTTGTTGTTGCGCTGAGCAATGATAAAATCATAAAGCGCTTGAATGACCTAAACAAATATTTCCAAGACGAATTGGAAAAGCATAAAGAGGCAATTCCAACGGATGGAGATGATTCTATTGAGGAGGCTTTCTTTAAACTTTCGAAAGAAAAGCGAGACAAGATAATGCAAGAGATTGAAAGTTCACGGAAGTTCAAAGCCCCCTTTGAAAATTTGGTCGTAGACGCAAAACGTTTTTTAGAGTCTATGATAGTCTCACATAAACCCAAAGATAAATTAGCTATAAAAGAAGACTCTAATGGTAATAAACAAATAAAAATACGCGCAGCTCTACATCAAGAAACATACTATGGAAAGACTAATGGAAGAGATACGAAATCAATAGCCATATCTGCTCTAAAAGCAAAAGACATACCACAAATAATTGACATAGTATTACGTCAAGAAATAGATACGCACCGCAAGAAATATGATACAATGAAAGAAGCTTTTACGGGAGAAGGACTAATTGCATTTAATGAATCCAGATTCCAAACAAAGAACAAATCTGCGCTTAAGCCACCTGTATATAAGGTGAAATTGTGGTATAGCAACAAAGATAAAGAAACGGGGAACCTTCTACCCCTATATGGTGAAAAAGAAAAAAAGACAGTTCTGACAGGCGACAACTATATGTTTGTTGTTATGGAAGGGTGTGGACATAGAATCTTTGATATTGCATCGCTATATGATTCTGTAGCATTAGCTAAAGATTATCTTAAACTAGGAGAATCCAATATTGAGTCCATAAAGCAAAATATATGTAACGACATCCGCATCGGCAACAAAAACAAAGATAAAGCAGAAAAAGTACTTTTTTATCTTCAGCAAAACGATTTGGTATACATGCCAGAAGAAGATGATGAAATCCTCAGCTATAACGTAACAGAGCTGAAAGAATGGTTGGCAGAAAGCAATAATAAAATAGATTTTGCAAAAAGATTATATAAGGTAGTAAAATTTACAGGAAAAGACTGTTATTTCATTCCTAACAACTTTGCAAAAGAAATATGCATGCCTAAGAATTTAACTGACGAAGAAAGGACGTCGCTGAAAAATCAATACAAAGATAAGACTATCCCTAAAAAAGAACTGAATTATATTGAATTCGGTACATATTCCAATTGTTCGCCATTGGAAATGAATGAATTCTTTACTCAATTAATGAAAGAAGGAAAGAAGTATAGAGGGCAAAAGCCAAGAAAAATACAAGACTATTGCATTAAAATAAAAACCGACTGGTTAGGCAATATTATTGAGTTCAATGGAATGAAAATATAATCTATGATTAAGAAGACACTATGCTTCTCCAATCCTGCCTACCTCAGTCTTCGCAATGGGCAGCTACTCATCCAAATCCCAAATGTTGAGAAGAACGACAAGCTGACGGAGAAAGAAAAAAAGGTGACGGAACGCAGCATCCCCATCGAGGACATCGGTGTGGTGGTGCTCGACAACAAACAGATTACTATCACCACAGGCGTGATGGAAGCCCTGCTGGAGAACAACGCTGCCGTCATCACATGCGACAGCCGGAGCATGCCCACAGGCCTGATGTTGCCACTCTCCGGAAACACACTGCAGAGCGAACGTTTCCGCGACCAGATAGTTGCCTCACTGCCCCTGCGCAAACAGCTGTGGCAACAGACGGTTAGGCAGAAGATTGCCAATCAGGAAGCCGTACTACGGAAATATACCGAAACAGAGACACGCTGTATGAGGGTGTGGGCAGACGAGGTACGAAGCGGCGACACTGACAATCATGAGGCACGGGCAGCGGCATACTACTGGAAAAACCTGTTTCCCGACATTCCGAACTTCGTGCGAGGACGCGAAGAAGCACCTCCCAACAATCTTCTGAACTACGGCTATGCCATACTACGAGCCGTCGTCGCACGGTCGCTGGTGGGCAGTGGGTTGCTCCCCACATTGGGCATTCATCACCACAACCGTTACAATGCCTATTGTCTGGCAGACGACATCATGGAACCCTATCGGCCATACGTGGATGAACTGGTGGTGAAGATTATCCGACAAAACTATAACTATACAGAGTTGACCAAGGAACTGAAAACCCAACTTCTCTCCATTCCTGTCCTGGACGTAACCATTGACGGCAAGCGTAGCCCCCTGATGATAGCAGCATCGCAAACCACAGCCTCACTGGCAAAATGCTTCAGAGGAGAGATGCGAACTCTTGCCTACCCTGCCCTGCAATGACTACATCGCTGAATCGCCTGAGCGAATATCGCATTATGTGGATACTCGTTTTCTTTGACCTACCCACCGAAACCAAGAAGGATCGAAAGGCGGCTGCCAAGTTCCGAAAAGACTTGCAGGGCGATGGTTTCACCATGTTCCAATTCTCTATCTATATACGCCACTGTGCCAGCCGGGAGAACATGGATGTACACATAAAACGAGTGAATAGTTTCCTGCCCGAACATGGGAAGGTGGGAGTGCTATATATCACAGACAAACAGTTTGGAGAGATGCAGGTATTCTATGGAAAGAAGGAGGATAAGCCCCAACCAGTTCCCTTACAGTTGGAACTCTTCTGACTACATATGCACAGAAACAAGAAATCCCGCCTTTTGGGCGGGATTTCTGCAATCATAATACAACTTTTTCTTTTGTGAATCTTACACTTATCATACTATCATTCAGACACTTCCTCAAGGTCTGTTGTTTATGATTAGTATGCGATACGATTTTGTCAGCTATTCACAACAAGAACGGTTGGATATCAAACCTCCGTACCGTTGTTTATGATTAGTATGCGATACGATTTTGTCAGCTATTCACAACTGGCAAGAACATAGTTATTCTCTGGCAAGAGTTGTTTATGATTAGTATGCGATACGATTTTGTCAGCTATTCACAACTCGATATAGATTTTCACATTATTGGATTTTGTTGTTTATGATTAGTATGCGATACGATTTTGTCAGCTATTCACAACCTTCTGCCAGAAGTCCACACGCTGCATGAAGTTGTTTATGATTAGTATGCGATACGATTTTGTCAGCTATTCACAACTGCTTCAATGTACTTCATAATTCACTCCTGTTGTTTATGATTAGTATGCGATACGATTTTGTCAGCTATTCACAACTATACGTCAAGGCAACAAGAAAGCACGCATGTTGTTTATGATTAGTATGCGATACGATTTTGTCAGCTATTCACAACAGTTATCTTACTATGAATTTATCCCAGTCCGTTGTTTATGATTAGTATGCGATACGATTTTGTCAGCTATTCACAACTTCGTCGAAACTCTTCTTAATCTTGTCGTGGTTGTTTATGATTAGTATGCGATACGATTTTGTCAGCTATTCACAACATAGGTTTCGCCGTGCGTCGGCTCGCAATTGTTGTTTATGATTAGTATGCGATACGATTTTGTCAGCTATTCACAACGTCAACATCGCACTGATAGCGGAGCACTTGGTTGTTTATGATTAGTATGCGATACGATTTTGTCAGCTATTCACAACGGTTAGTGGCTCCGCTGTCCGCGTCGAGTCGTTGTTTATGATTAGTATGCGATACGATTTTGTCAGCTATTCACAACTTTTGTTTTGACCACGTTGTTATCGTTTTAGTTGTTTATGATTAGTATGCGATACGATTTTGTCAGCTATTCACAACCTGGAGCCACCACGCTCGTACTGGTCTCGTGTTGTTTATGATTAGTATGCGATACGATTTTGTCAGCTATTCACAACTCTGTGCTGCGTGCTTTAGCGCTTCGGGGTGTTGTTTATGATTAGTATGCGATACGATTTTGTCAGCTATTCACAACGGTAGATCTGATAGAGGGCGATGGCGACGGGTTGTTTATGATTAGTATGCGATACGATTTTGTCAGCTATTCACAACTGAGACCTTCGACTACCTGAACAAAGCTCCGTTGTTTATGATTAGTATGCGATACGATTTTGTCAGCTATTCACAACGTGAACTGACGACAGCCTTCACGGAACTTTGTTGTTTATGATTAGTATGCGATACGATTTTGTCAGCTATTCACAACCCCAAGGTGCATCTAATAATAATGTTGAAGGTTGTTTATGATTAGTATGCGATACGATTTTGTCAGCTATTCACAACTGAATTCATCGGTGCCAGTTGTTTCTTGGAGTTGTTTATGATTAGTATGCGATACGATTTTGTCAGCTATTCACAACAAGGAAGAGGCGTAGGGAGAGGAAGAGAGGGTTGTTTATGATTAGTATGCGATACGATTTTGTCAGCTATTCACAACATTCCTCTGCCGTGTGTGTCGTCTTAAAGGTTGTTTATGATTAGTATGCGATACGATTTTGTCAGCTATTCACAACGAAGCTGGACATACGGTTGTAGGACTTGTTGTTGTTTATGATTAGTATGCGATACGATTTTGTCAGCTATTCACAACTTTGGGAGTGAACTCCCGAATGCGATACTTGTTGTTTATGATTAGTATGCGATACGATTTTGTCAGCTATTCACAACCGTTTGTCTATTTTTGAACACGAATGGGCAGTTGTTTATGATTAGTATGCGATACGATTTTGTCAGCTATTCACAACCACGAAGCGTTTCATCAACGACGACCCTGCGTTGTTTATGATTAGTATGCGATACGATTTTGTCAGCTATTCACAACGACAGACGTATATGGGTGCGAATGCTACATGTTGTTTATGATTAGTATGCGATACGATTTTGTCAGCTATTCACAACTGAAGATTTGTGTTCTACTTATTATACTCAGTTGTTTATGATTAGTATGCGATACGATTTTGTCAGCTATTCACAACTCCTCAGCGTGACATTACTTGGAAAGATACGTTGTTTATGATTAGTATGCGATACGATTTTGTCAGCTATTCACAACCTATGACGTATACACTGGCCACCACACCGGTTGTTTATGATTAGTATGCGATACGATTTTGTCAGCTATTCACAACCTGCTACAGCCTCATTACGCGCGGCCACCGGTTGTTTATGATTAGTATGCGATACGATTTTGTCAGCTATTCACAACAAACTGGGCGCGCAGCGTATCAAAGGTCTCCTGTGAAATCATGCCGCTGTCTAACGACTTCTGCAGGGCAAAGCCAGATACGCCTCTCACGGCGTCCCACAGGTCGGCAATCTCTTCGTCCTGCCCGTCCTCAAATCGGTCTACGTAGTCGCGCGCCTTGTCCTCGGCATCCTTGGCATCGTCAACACTGAACAGCTCCGTCAGACCGCTGTAGTCTCTCTTGCGGAACTTCTCCAGGAAACTGTCAAACTCGGGACCGCTGTCTTCGCCTGCTGCTTCTCTTGCGTCGCGCTCGGCGAAGACGATGTTACGCTCCAGGCCGTGCTTGGCTATCATGTACTTCTTGATGCGCTCGTACTGACGCCCATCGGCGCCACCTAATGCGGCTACAGCGTCTATAAGGACGGCCATTTGAGTACGAATAAATTCCTCCTGTTGAGCCTTGTTGGAACTGCTCAACCTGTTCTCGGCCATCCATGCGTTCTGCGAATTGAGCAATCTTCCACCTGTCTCCTTCAGCACGGCATCCTGTAATCGCTTCAAAGAGAGCATACTGTCCTGCCAGGTCTCGCGCATTCGATGGGCAAAGCCCGATACCGTAGCATCATACTCGGCCTGCGCCAGGCCTGCATTATGTCGAACGGAAGATATGGAGAAACTTACGCCTTCTTTTCCTTTTTCGGAAACACTGCGAACCGCATCCCCCCTTCGCCGTCCTGAACGTACATCGTCCTGCCTGTCTCGTTGGCTATCTTCTGCGCTTCTGCCATTTTCTTTCCGAGAGGTGACTGGCGTATAGCCTCTTTCTCGGTCTCCTCGGCCTCTTTCTTCGTCAGATAGTCCGGGTCGCGCTTCAACGTGAAGGTTCGTCCCATCACTTCTATTTCCGTCGATTCCTGCCCCGTTTCCAGTAGCATCCGCATGGCCTCGTCGTACTTCTTCTTGGCCAACTCTGTCTCGGCTTTCCTTTGCCGGTATTCTTCGTCTGTCATTTTCTCCTTGTTTTATGTAATCTACAATATGTGTTAAACCGTAGGCATTAAAGTCTCTTTGCGACAGTCCCGAGAAGTAGGCTCTCGCGCCTTCTATCCCAAGTTCTGACACCGTTCTCTCCACAAAGTCAACTACGCATTCCTCTTTTTGCGTCTGTTCGTTTCTGTTTATCCCCGCGTAATTGGCTCGTATCTCGGCGAAACGCTGGGGGGGCAGTTTCTCTAACGCCTCATACCACGACGCAACGGAGCCTTTCAACCCCATATTACGTATCGCGCGATGGGTGGTCTCGTGGCAAAGATACGACTTTATTTCCTTTTTATTAGCATCGAGATTGAAAATAATTATTTTATCTATACTTTCGATGTAACCAGCATTCGGTGCCAGAGCGCCGGAGGCTATGCCCAAAAGGTCTTGTCTTTCTTTCTTCGTAAGGCGTTCGTCTTCGGCTAAATCTCTCAGGAATGATGGGCCGGTGGATATGATAACTCCGTAAGCCCCTTCCATTTCTGAGGCAACCTCTTCTACCAAAGGCGCAATTCGGGTCTTGGCGCGTTCTGTGTTATTCCGCTCGTTTATGGCGGACATTTGTTGTTTATGATTAGTATGCGATACGATTTTGTCAGCTATTCACAACGGATTGCCGATGCCAGCGCGACGGCCATCAGTTGTTTATGATTAGTATGCGATACGATTTTGTCAGTATTTCAAAGAACATTGTCAAGTCATTATACTTTCCGCCTGCAAAGATAAGAATTTTTTGCCGATATCTCAAATATCTGGGACGAACATTTGACCTTCGGTCTTACTTTGTCGCGACTCAGCTGAGATTGTGCCTGCATATCGCTGCATTCGCTGCATTCGATGCCCCAAAGTTTGGTATTTCGCTCGACTTTTCGTAACTTTGCAATCGTGAGCCTGCGAGAAATATATAATAAAGGGGCTCGCGACTACGTTAAGAGAGAACGCTATGAAGAGAGTATTATTGGCAGCAATGCTGTCAGCGGGGGTGCTGACGGGCTGCAACCAGAAAGGCAATGAAACCAAAACAGAAGAGAATATGCAGAAACTGGAACTGACACAGGAGTGGGACAAGGTGTTCCCGCTGAGTGAGAAGGTGGAGCACCAGAAGGTGACGTTTGCAACACAGTATGGTCTGACACTGGCGGCAGACCTCTATACACCAAAGGGGGCGCGGGGCAAACTGGCGGCCATAGCCGTCAGCGGACCGTTCGGGGCCTGCAAGGAGCAGTCGAGCGGACTGTATGCCATGCGCATGGCGGAGCGCGGATTCGTGACGCTGGCCTTCGACCCCTCATACACCGGCGAGAGCAGCGGCGAGCCACGACGTACGGCTTCGCCCGACATCAATACGGAGGACTTCATGGCGGCTGTCGACTTCCTGTCGAAACAGGACAATGTGGACGCCGAGCGCATCGGCATCATCGGCATCTGCGGATGGGGCGGCATAGCCCTGAACGCGGCTGCGGCCGACACGCGCATCAAGGCTACGGTGGCCTCGACGATGTATGACATGACGCGCGTCAGCGGCAATGGCTACTTCGACGCCGAGGACAAGGAAGAGTCGCGACATGCGGCCCGCGAGGCCATGGCCAGGCAGCGACTGACCGACCCCGCGGCGATGGCTGGCGGCGTGGTGAATCCCCTGCCCGACGATGCTCCGCAGTTTGTCAGGGACTACTACGACTACTACATCACCCCACGCGGCTATCACAAGCGCAGCGGCAACTCCAACGACGGATGGCGCGTCGTCGGCACACAGGCCTTTGCCAACGCCCGCTTCCTCTACTACATCAACGAGATACGCTCGGCCGTACTGGTGATGCACGGCGAGAAGGCCCACTCGCGCTACTTCGGCGAGGCTGCCTATCACTACATGGTGGAGGGCAAGGCCGAGGGCTACAACGTCGTGGGCAAGCCCAATCCCAACCCGGAGAACAAGGAGTTGCTGATTATCCCTGGCGCTTCGCATTGCGACCTCTACGACGGAGGCTACACCGAACTCGTCGGCAAGGGCGAGCCCAAGAACCTCATCCCCTGGGACAAGCTGGCTGACTTTTTCAACAAGCATCTGAAGTGAGCCTTGCATTTTGCGACGGGCGCTCTTTGCCATGTCGCAGTGAATCGCTACTTTTGCAGGGAAATAAGCATAAGAAAACGTAACAATATAGTATGAAAGACTTTAGCGAACTGATAAGTGTGCGACGCAGCCACAGGAAGTTTACGGAGGAACCCGTCGGCCAGGACGACCTGAAGCGGATTCTGCGCAGTGCACTGATGGCTCCGTCGAGCAAGGGTATGCACAGTTATGCCTTCGCATGTGTCACCGACAGGGCAAAGTTGGAGGCCCTGGCACAGTGTAAGGACATGGGGGCCGAACTCATAGCCGGAGCCGCAGCGGCCATCGTGGTGCTGGGCGAACCGGCCGTCAGCGATGCCTGGATAGAGGATGGCTCCGTGGCTGCCACCATGATGCTGCTGCAGGCCGAGGACCTGGGGCTGGGCGCATGCTGGGTGCAGGTGCGCGAACGGAAGGACCGCGAGGGCCGACTGGCCGAGGACAACGTGCGCCAGCTGCTGGGCATACCTGAGGACATGCGCGTGCTGTGCATCGTGGCTCTGGGCCACAAGGGCAGCGAACGCAAGCCGCAGAACGAGGACCGGCTGAAGTGGGAACGCGTGCACGGAGAGCAATGGTAGTGACGCTGATAGGTACGGGCCGACTGGGCACCAACCTGCACCATGCGCTCCACGAGGCGGGGCACGAGGTGGTGTGGCTCGAAGGGCGACGCTTCCGTCCCTGCGAGGTACGTGGCGAGGTGGTCATCATCTGTGTCAAGGACGATGCCATAGCCTCCGTGGCCGAACGGTTGGGCGACGTGGAGGCCCTGGTGGTGCACACCTCAGGGTCTACGGACATCGATGCCCTGCCCCATCGCCGCCGTGGCGTGCTCTATCCCATGCAGACCTTCTCGCGCGACAGGCTGGTGGACTTCGCAGAGATTCCCCTCTTTCTGGAGACGGCCGACGACGAAGACATGAAATTATTGGTACATTTGGCCCAGAGCATCAGCAGGAACGTGCGCCAGCTCGACAGCCAGCGACGCCGCAGTCTGCACCTGGCAGCCGTCTTTGCCTGCAACTTCACCAACCACTGCTACGACCTCTCGGCCCAGGTATTGCAGCAGGTGGGATTGCCCTTCGAGGTGATGCTGCCCCTCATCGACGAGACGGCTCGCAAGGTGCACACGCTGTCGCCCCGCGAGGCACAGACGGGCCCGGCCGTCCGATACGACGAAGGGGTCATCAGCCGACACGAGGGGATGCTCAGCGGTACGCCCAGGGACATCTACCACCTGATGAGCCAAAGCATACACGAAATGAAGAAATAAGCATGATAAACTACGAACTGAAAAAGATACGGGCCATCGTGTTCGACATCGACGGCGTGCTGAGTGCCGAGACGATACCGATGGACGCAGAGGGTACGCCCTGCCGGACCGTGAACATCAAGGACGGATATGCCATACAGCTGGCCGTGAAGATGGGGCTGCACATCGCCATCATCACTGGGGCCCGCGTGGATGCCATAAGGGTCAGATACGAAGGTCTGGGCGTGAAGGACATCTTCATCGGCGCCTCCGTGAAGATGCAGGTGTACGACGAACTGATACGGAAATACGGCCTGCAGGACGAGGAAATCATCTTCATGGGCGACGACATCCCCGACTACGAGGTGATGCAGCGCTGTGGCTGCCCCTGCTGCCCTGCCGATGCCGCAGCGGAGATAAAGCAAATCAGCACCTACGTCAGCCCCTGGCAGGGTGGCTACGGCTGTGGGCGCGACGTCATCGAGCAGGTGCTGCGTGCCCAGGGCAAGTGGATGGCCGACCGGCATGCCTTCGGATGGTAAGCCGATTGTTCACATTCGTTACTAAATGATGAAGATGGAAAACATTCGTTACATACTGGCAAGCGGAAGCCCACGACGCAGGGAACTGCTTGCAGGCCTGGGGCTGGACTTCGAGGTGCGGCTGTTGCCAGGCATCGACGAGTCGTACCCCCAGGGCCTCAGCGGAGAGGAGATAGCTCGTACCATATCGCGCCAGAAGGCCCAGGCCTATCGCCCCACCCTGGCCCCCGATGAACTCATCATCACGGCGGACACCATCGTCTACCTGGACGGCGAGGTGCTGGGCAAGCCCCACGACGAGGCCGACGCACATCGCATGATACGCCAGCTGAGCGGACGCACCCACGAGGTCATCACGGGCGTGACGCTCCTGACCCAGGACCTGGAGCACACCTTCGACTGCGTCAGCCGAGTCACCTTTGCCAAACTCTCCGAGGAGGAGATAGACCACTACGTTCGCCACTATCACCCCCTGGACAAGGCCGGAGCCTATGGCATACAGGAGTGGATTGGCTACATCGGCGTGGAGCGCATCGAGGGCTCGTACTTCAACGTCATGGGCCTGCCCGTGCAACGGCTCTACCAGACTCTGAAACAACTGAAAATGTTAAAAGGTTAAAAAGTTAAAATGTTAAAAGGTTAAAAGGTTAAAAGCAATATGAAAAAGTTAACTTACCTGTTTATCAGCATACTGGCACTCGCCTGCGCAGCATGCGGCAACAATGAGGACGACTACAGTTACCCACCCACCTACGAAGGATTCCGCATGGAGCCCAGCGTGGTGTATCCTGGCGACAGCGTGCACATCACTGCCGTGCAGCAGCGCAAGGGGCACTATCTGAACGCCACCACCTACTCATGGACGATGACCGTGGACGTCACCCAGCCCGACGGCACCATAGCAAAAGAGGAACTCTACACCTCCAAGAGCACCAACTACGGGGGCCTGGACAGCAGCGACCCGACGTGGGGCTTCTACCTGCCGCAGAACACCGTGCCTGGGCGCTACACCTGCAGTTTCGACGCCCGCTGGAGCAACTCGGCCGACGGCAACGGACAAGCCTACAACGGCGGCACTGGCCAGGGATGCGTGGGCACAATTACGTCCTACAGTTACACCCTCTACAGCCAGGCCAACGGCAAATTCCAAATCATCGTGGGCGAAAAACCCTGACCTGCGACATAATAAATCGTCCCTCGGGAGCGTTATTGAGAAGATGAGAAAGACTTCGACATACAGCAGATGGGGAAGAATGTGGGCAATCCTGCTTTCTCATTTTCTCATTTTCTCATTTTCTCAACTTCTCCTCGCCCAGGAAGTGCCCGACACCACGCACGTCCGCCTGCGCGGCTCCGTCGTCGACGAGAACCAGGAGCCCATACCCATGGTCGTCGTGCGCATCGAGGGACAGGGCATAACCACTACGGCCAACGTGGACGGCAAGTACAACATACAGTTCCGCCCTGCCGACAGCGTCGTGGTGGTGTACCAGATGATCGGATTCCAAAAGCGCACACGCGTGCTGAAGAAGCCCAAGGGCGAACTGGTGCTGAACATCGTCATGAAGAGCACCGACCGACAGTTGGACGATGTGGAGGTGGTGGAACTGCGCCGACAGATGTCGCAGACGCAGACACTCAACACCGAGGAAATGAAGCGACTGCCCTCGACGACAGGAAACGCCGTGGAGGAACTGGTGGCCACACAGGCAGGCGTCTCCACGCACAACGAACTCTCCAGCCAGTACAACGTGCGAGGCGGCTCGTTCGACGAAAACTGCGTCTACATCAACGGAGCCGAGGTCTATCGCCCGCTGCTCATCAGCTCAGGCCAGCAGGAGGGCCTTTCGGTCATCAACAGCGACATGGTGGAGCGTGTCGACTTCTCGGCAGGCGGATTCGAGGCCAAGTACGGCGACAAGATGTCGAGCGTGCTGGACATCACCTACCGCAAGCCACGCGGATGGGAAGGCTCGCTGCAGGGCTCGCTGCTTGGCGCCAATGCCTATGCCGGATATGGCAACAAGCGGTTCGCCTTCTCCAACGGCCTGCGCTACAAGACCATGCAGTACATGCTGGGCGCACTGGAGACAAAGGGCGAATACCGTCCGCGATTCCTCGACTACCAGGCCTATCTCTCGTGGACGCCGTCGAAGAACTGGTCGCTGGACGTCATCGGCTACATCTCGAAGAACAGCTACCGCTTTGTGCCCAAGGACCGCGAGACGCGCTTCGGCACGATGGAGGACATCAAGTCGTTCCGCGTATATTTCGACGGCAAGGAGGAAGACCTCTTCCGCACCCTCTTCGGCACCGCCAAACTGACACGCCGACTGAATGCACGGTCGGCCCTGAGCCTCTCCTTCAGCGCCTTCAGCACCAAGGAACGCGAGACCTACGACATACAGGGACAATACTGGCTGGACGACGCCATCGTGGGCAGCCAGCTGGCCGTGGGCACATACATGGAACACGCCCGCAACCTGCTGACCAGCAGCACGCAGACCCTGAAGCTGGAGTACGACCTGCGCCGACGCGGACACACCATGCTGGCAGGCCTCTCCTGGAGCCACGACCGCATCTGGGAGAACAGCCGCGAATGGGAAAGCCGCGACTCCAGCGGCTACAGCATCCCCCACACAGGGCGCGACCTCATGCTCATCTACAACCTGAAGAGCGTGAACGAAATCTCCACCAACCACATGGAGATGTACCTCCAGGACACCTGGCGAAAGGAGTCGAAACTGGGCATACTGAGCGTCAACTACGGTGCACGCCTCTCCTACTGGTCGTGGAACTCGGAGTGGCTCTTCTCGCCACGCGTCAGCATGGGCTACGTGCCAGAGAAGAACGACAACTTCACCTTCCGCCTGGCCACGGGTCTCTACTACCAGCGCCCCTTCTACAAGGAACTGCGCGACACCATCACCACACAGGGCAACACACGCGTGCGCCTCAACCGCGACATACGTTCGCAGCGCTCCTTCCAGCTCCTGGGAGCCATGGAGTACAAGTTCCGCATCCTGAAGCGCCCCTTCAAGTTCTCCACCGAGGTTTACTATAAGGCACAGGGCAACATCATCCCCTACAACGTGGACAACGTGAAGATTGTCTACTACGGACAAAACATGGCCAAGGGATACGTCACCGGCATCGACCTGAAGATATACGGACAACTGACCGAGGGCACCGACAGCTGGATAAGCCTGGGCCTCATGAAGGCACAGATGAACATCGACGGCAAGAAGATACCCCAGCCCACCGACCAGCGATGGAACCTCAACTTCTTCTTCTCCGACTTCTTCCCCGGCACCACGCGATGGCGCATGAACCTGAAGGCATCCTTTGCCGACGGACTGCCCTTCGGACCTCCGCACACGGGATTGGAGAAGCAGGTGTTCCGTGCACCAGCCTACAAGCGCATCGACATCGGCATGAACTTCCGCGCCCTCAACAACGAAGACCGCCACCTGCGCCACAATGCCGTCCGGAACATCTGGCTGGGGCTCGACTGCTTCAACATCTTCGGCTTCTCCAACGTCTCCGGCTACTACTGGGTCACCGACATCCAGGGCAGCCAGTTTGCCGTCCCCAACTATCTGACGGGCCGCATGATCAACGGTCGCTTCCTCATCGAGTTCTGATTACCCGACCCGACTGATTACCGGTTGGAACAATAGCAGCAAACAGCCGCTGAGGTCTATGTTTTATCAAGAATTAGAGAATTAGAGAATTTTACCTTGTTACTGGATTGATGAGAATTGGAAGAAGGTTTTTGCATGCAAAAACCATTCTCAAATTCTTGATAATTCCAGCCTTGACAATATTAAAAAATTCTCTAATTCTCTAATTCTTGATAAAATAAATATAATATCGAGAGGCAATTACCTCTTCTTTGTGGTAGTGCTCTTCTTCTTTGTCGTGGCAGCCTTCTTCTGCGTCGAGGCGGCTACAGGCTTGTAGTACTTCAGTGCCTCGGGCATGAGTTTCTGCAGGGCTGCAAGGCGCTTGGCGTCGGAGGGATGGTCGCTGAAGATTTCGCTCTTCTTGCTGCCCCCCAGCTGCGACATGCGCTGCCAGAAGGGGATGGCCAACTGCGGGTCGTAGCCAGCCATGGCGGCAAAGATGAGCCCCAGGTGGTCGGCCTCCGTCTCGTTGTCGCGCGAATACTTGAGGTTGGCAAAGTTGAAGCCCAACTGACCGGCCAGATTGATGAGCGAGGCCGTGTTGCCCCAGCCCCCAGCCTGTGCAGCCTGGCTGAGCATGGTGCCGCCTATCTGCGCGGCATATTGCTGGCGCATCTGCTTCGAGAGCTGCTCGGCCGAATGCTTGGCTACGGCATGGGCAATCTCGTGCCCCATCACGATGGCCAGCCCGTTCTCGTCCTGCGTCAGGGGCAGGATGCCCTCATAGACCACAATCTTGCCGCCAGGCATGCAGAAGGCATTGGCCTGCTTGCTGGCAACGAGGTTGAACTCCCACTGGTAGTTCTGCAACTGGTTGGCAAACCCATTGTTCCTGAGATACGTCTCTACGGCCGTCGCCAGGCGCTGCCCCACACGCTTCACCATGGCAGCGTTGGAGGCATTGGTGGAGAGCTGTGCCCCCCTCATGTAGTCCTGATACTGCTGCGAACTGAGGCTGAGTATCTGGGCATCGTCGACCAGCAGGTGCGTCTTGCGCCCCGTGATGGGCACGGTGTTGGTGGTGCCGCAGGCAGCCGAGAGCATGGCCAGGGCCACCAATACGGGTGTTCTGAAATTCTTCATCTTCATAATATATCGTGTATATGGTTTTACAGCCTGCAAAATTACATGTTTTTGCCGTAAAAACAAAAATGCGCCGCCACTTTATGCAAGTCCGATGGTATTTTGCCCATTTCTGTTTGTTTATTCGCCCACTAATTTGTATCTTTGCACCACTTAAACATTAAAAACTACTTTTAATAAATCATTTTCAACTAACCATGAAGATTTCAAGAATCGAACATCTGGGCATTGCCGTACAGAGCATCGACGCCGTACTGCCCTATTTCCAGGACGTCTTGGGCCTGGAAGTGTACAAGACCGAAGTGGTGGAAGACCAGAAGGTCAAGACCGCCTTCCTGAAGGTGGGCGAAGTGAAGCTGGAACTCTTGGAGCCCACCTGCCCCGAGAGCACAGTGCAGAAGTTCCTCGACAACGGCGGCCGTGGTGTCCACCACGTAGCCTTCAAGGTTGAGGACGGCGTGAGCGAAGCCCTCGCCATGTGCGACGAGAAGGGCATCCGCCTCATCGACAAGGCTCCCCGCAAGGGCGCCGACGGCCTGCACATCGCCTTCCTGCATCCGAAGTCGACCTGCGGCATCCTCACCGAGCTGTGCGAGGAGTAAGCCAGAGGACAAACAAGCAAAAGAGGCTGTGTCAGACAAATGACACAGCCTCTTCTCTGTAACGCACGTGCACTCGCATTACTATTTCTACATTTTCTTTATTAATAGTCCCCGATTTGTACCTTCACTACAAAGATATATCGTACTCAGTACGGAGACGGTAGGGTTAGCTGCTTCAAAATTTGGAAAATTGCCTCCTTAGTCGTATCTTTGCACAGCGAATACGATAACGAGACTTCTAAGCGAGATATTGAAAAGCATGAAGAAAAGCGAATTATACCGCCAGGTGCTGGAGCGCCTGGCGGAAATGATGCCCGAGGCAGACACGGAACTGAAGTTCGGCAGCCCCTTCCAGCTGCTGGTGGCCGTCATACTGAGCGCGCAGTGCACCGACAAACGCGTGAACATGGTGACGCCACGCCTCTTCGACGACTACCCCACGGCCGAGGCCATGGCACTGGCCACGCCGGAGGTCATCTTCGACTACATACGCACGGTCTCCTACCCCAACAGCAAGGCACGCCACCTGGTGGGCATGGCCAAGATGTTACTCACTGATTACCAGGGCGAAGTGCCCGATACATTGGAGCAACTGGTGAAGTTGCCCGGCGTAGGCCGCAAGACGGCCAACGTGGTGCAGGCCGTCGTCTACCGCAAGGCGGCAATGGCCGTAGACACCCACGTCTTCCGCGTCAGTCACCGCATAGGCCTGGTGCCCAAAAGTTGCACCACGCCCTACGCCGTGGAGCGCCATCTGGTGAAGCACATACCCGAGGCCCTCATCCCCAAGGCCCACCATTGGCTCATCCTGCACGGCCGATATGTGTGCCAGGCACGCCGTCCGAAGTGCGAAGGATGCGGCCTGCTGGGCATCTGCCGACAGAAAATATAAAAAATTGTGCCCTTTAGGTTTACTATGTGGCCATTTTTTTGTATCTTTGCAACAAATTCAAGATACACATAAATTCAACATCTAAAAACAAGTTCATTATGACAATCAAAGATTTCAACTTTGCCGGTAAGAAGGCAATCGTGCGCGTTGACTTCAACGTGCCCCTGGACGGTAACGGTAACATCACCGACGACACACGCATCCGCGGTGCTCTGCCCACGCTGAAGCACATCCTGGAGCAGGGCGGCGCACTTATCATCATGTCGCACATGGGCAAGCCCAAGGGCAAAGTCAACCCCAAGATGTCGCTGGGCCAGATCAAGGACGCCGTGGCAAAGGCTCTGGGCACTGACGTGAAGTTTGCCCCCGACTGCGCCAAGGCTAAGGCTGAGGCCGACGCACTGAAGATGGGCGAAGTGCTGCTGCTGGAGAACCTCCGCTTCTATCCCGAGGAGGAAGGCAAGCCCGTGGGCCTGGAGAAGGGCACACCCGAATACGACGAGGCCAAGAAGGCCCTGAAGGAGACCCAGAAGGAATTTGCCAAGACGCTGGCTTCGTATGCCGACTGCTACGTCATGGACGCCTTCGGCACGGCTCACCGCAAGCATGCCTCGACGGCCGTCATTGCCGACTACTTCGACGCCGACCACAAGATGCTGGGCTTCCTGATGGAGAAGGAAGTGAAGGCCGTGGACAACGTACTGAACAACATCAAGCGCCCCTTCGTTGCCATCATGGGCGGTTCGAAGGTGAGCACCAAGATCGGCATCATCGAGAACCTGCTGGGCAAGGTGGACAAGCTCATCCTCTGCGGTGGCATGACCTACACCTTCTCTAAGGCTCATGGCGGTGAAATCGGCGACTCCATCGTAGAGCTGGACAAGCTGGACGTAGCCCTGGGCGTTGAGGAAATGGCCAAGAAGAACGGCGTGGAACTGGTGCTGGGCACCGACTCTGTATGCTGCACAGGCTACGACTTCTCCACCTTCAGCGTGAAGCCCGGTGCCAAAATCAAGGTGTTCCCCTCCAACGCCATCGAGAACGGATGGGACGGCCTGGATGCCGGGCCCAAGAGCCGCGAGGCCTTTGCCAAGGCCATCGAGGGCGCCAAGACCATCCTGTGGAACGGTCCTGCCGGCTGCTTCGAGTGCGACGAGTTCACGGCTGGTAGCCGCGCCGTAGGCGAGGCTGTGGCCAAGGCAACTGCCGAAGGTGCCTTCTCGCTCATCGGCGGTGGCGACTCTGTGGCTTGCGTCCACAAGTTCGGCCTTGAGGACAAGGTCAGCTACATCTCCACCGGCGGCGGCGCACTGCTCGAGGCCATCGAGGGCAAGGTTCTGCCTGGCGTAGCTGCTATCAAGGGCTAAGACCCTACCCGGAGAGACCTCTACCCCAGCCCTCCCCGAGGGGAGGGAGTATATAGATTTTACACTTAAGGCATGAAAAAGAAGCACACGTGGACGGATTATATACTCCCCTCCCTCGGAAGAGGTCTGGGGAAGGGGTTACTTTTTTCATCTCTGACCCCATCCCTGGCCCTATTCCTCCTGTTGGCCTTGCCCACATCCTGCCGCAAGGAACAGGTGACCCAGTCGCCAGAGGAGACGGCACGCATCGACTCGCTGGCGCTGCACGTCGGCGTGATGCCCGTGATGGATTGCCTGCCATTCTTCTACGCACAGCGCATGGGCATCTTCGATGCCGAAGGGGTCGACGTGCGCCTGCACCTCTATGGCGCACAGATGGATGCCGACACGGCATTGCTCAGCCGACGCATGGAAATCGTCTACACCGACCTGGCCCATGCCCTGGAGATGCAGGGCGACAGCCTGCCCGTGCGCGTGGTGGCCGGCATGAGGGGCAAGCTCAGTCTGCTGACGACAAAGAAAAAGCGCATACGCGCGCTGAAGCACCTCGACGAACGCATGATTGCCCTGAACCGTCTGAGCGAATCCGACTACTGGAGCGACGAGATCATGCGACAGGCAGGACTGGAGCGAACGGCCATCTACCGGCCGCAAATCAACGACGTCCAACTCCGCTGGACGATGCTGCACGACCAATTGGTGGACGGAGCCATTCTGCCCGAACCCTACGTCACACAGGCTAAGCTCGAAGGGCACAACTGCATCTTCACGCCCTCCGACTCGGCCACCGCATGGGCTTGCCTGGCCATCCGCAAGGAGACAGTCACCGACGCCCACCGCAACCAGCAACTGAAGGCCCTCCTGAAGGCCTACGACAAAGCCGCGGAGGCCCTGAACGGCAAGACCTACCCAGCGGACACACTGTCCGCCATCTGGACACGCGTCTACAAACTGCCGCGCGAGGTTGCCGACTCCGTCAGCCTGCCCCAGTTCCCCAAGGCCACCCTGCCGCAAGCCAAGGATGCCGACCTGGCCATGCGCTGGCTCATACAGCGCGAACGCCGCATCCGCAAGGCACAGCGCGACTCGCTCTTCCTGAGCCTGTTTTAGGCAGAACCTGCCTGGCGAAAGCCTACCTAACCTTTTGTCGAACCTACCCATCATACGATGAACACCCCCATTCCCATAGACCGTAATACAATGCAGCAGCTCTCGGCACACGCCGAGGCGGAACTCATCGGCGGCCACCTGTCCGTGGCGCTGGACGTCGTTTCGCACATCGTGGAATCGCCCGTGCGCTCCATCTGGCACGAAGGCACTGCCGCCGAACTCACCGACATCCGCGAGAACTACACCCGCCTGCTCCACTACATGAGTCAGGGAATGGACGACCCCATGCGCGAGAAGGTCTATCGCCGACTGGTGGAGAAGGCCCATCGCCTGTTGCTCGACATCCAGCGCGACTACGACCTGTCCACCCTGGACAACATCTATACGAAGACGGCGCACCAGATGCCAGACACTTCGCTGGAGGAGAAAAGCGGAAACGAACTCTTCAACCACATCTGGACGTCGCCCCAACTGAGTGCCGACGCCGAGCAGGAACTGCGCCTGGCCATGGCGGCACATGGCGAACTCACGGTCAGCCACATGCTCTGCGCACTCACGCTGGCCCTGTTCCACTACTTCGACGTGGTCAAGGTGCGACTGCTGCTCACACAGGTCGACGATGCCAGGGGAAAACTCTCCGCATGCGCCCTCTTTGGCATCGCCGTGGCCATGCACCTCCACCAGAAGGTGCTGCCCCTGTACGGCAACCTCAGCAGGCAGATAGCCGAGCGCTGCACTTCGACGGAGGCCATGCTGGAGGTTCTGACCCGCATACAATACCACGTGTCGATGTACCGTGAAAGCGAGAAGATGCAGCGCAAGATGGAGCAGGTAATTCTGCCTACACTGCTGAAAATGACGCGCCAACGCATCAAAATGGGCTTCGAGGACATGGACATCGACCTGAGCGACCCTGATTCTACACCCAACATCAGCAAGCAGGTCCGACGCAAGTTGGTCGAGGGCATGTTCCAGATGGAACGCCTCTATCGCCAGGGCATGGACCTCAACCTGCAGACCTTCACCTCACTGAAGTCGTTCCCCTTCTTCCGCGAGGTGGGCAACTGGCTGGCACCCTACGACCCCACGCAAGCCGAACTGCCCAACTTCGAACCCATCAACCACCTGCCGCTGTGCGACAGCGACAAATACTCCGTGGCCTTCCTGCTGAAACACGTCTCCGAGGAACAGCGGAAACAGTTGACCCAGATGCTCGAGAACCACGACGAACTCTTCATGATGGACGAAAACCGCATCATGGACGACTGCCAGAACGTGGTGCAGAAGTTCTACCGACTGCTGAAGCGTTCGCCCTGGAACGGCCTCTGGACAGACGTCTTCTCCAACATGATGCTGGCCGAGAATCCCTTCCTCGGAAAGGCCCTGCGGACACACACGCAGTATCTGCGCAAAATGTCGGACATGCTGCTGCGCAATCAGCACTACGACGAGGCCGAACGACACCTGCAATGGTTGGCCCAGCGGGAGGGCAGCGACAGCCAGCTCCTGCTCCATTTGGCCCTGTGCATGCAGGGACAGGGGCGCTACGCACGTGCCATCGACTACTATCGGCAGGCCGACATGCTGGGCGTGGAGGACCAGGAGACACTCATCTACCGCATGCAGTACTGCTATGCCCAGATGGGGCGCTACAAGGAGCAGCTGGATTGCCTGCTGAAGTTGGAAGGGTGGCACCCCGACGAACCCAAGGTGCTGACCGAAGTGGGGCTCTGCCTCATGCAGATGGAGCATTGGTCGGAGGCCCAGAAGCGATTCTACAAGATGGAGTTCCACGGACAGCGCGTACTACCCTCGATGCGCTCCATCGCCTGGTGTGCCCTGCGGCAGGGCGACATCGCCCAGGCCACCACCTACTACAAACGCATTCTGAACGAACACCGTCAGGAGGCCCGATGGGAGGACTACCTGAATGCTGCCCACGCCCTGTGGTGCAGTGGCAACATCCGTGAGGCCCTGCCACTCTATCACGAATACACCACTCGCTACCTCATGGCCAACCGCGAGGCCAAGGATGCCCTCTCCCCCTTCGACCAGGACGCGCCTGTGCTCGCCTCGCTGGGCAAGAGTGACAGCGACATCGCCCTGATGCACGACATCATCGAAGGAAGGATTGGGGGAACAGGAGATTAAGGATTAGGGATTAGGGATTAAAAAAAACATCCATCGTCCTCGCGACGACGGATGGCTGAATCATGAAAACAATCTTAACTTACCTTAAAAACTAACTAACCTTTCTTTGATTTCGATGCAAAGGTACTGCCTTTTCCGAGACTGACAAAAAAAGCGCACCTTTTTTTGCAGAGATGCGCTCTTTTCTTGATGTATGTCAAAATATGTATTGTCCAAAGGCTAAAAATGGGGCAAATAGGCGTCAGTTGGCACTCTGGAACTCGTCGAGGAATCGGACGTCGTTCTCTGAGAAGAGGCGCAGGTCCTTCACCTGATACTTCAGGTTGGCGATGCGCTCGATGCCCATGCCGAAGGCGTAGCCCGTGTATTGTGTGCTGTCGATGCCATTGGCCTCCAGCACTGCGGGGTCCACCATGCCGCAACCCAGAATCTCGAGCCAGCCTGCCCCCTTGCACATGGAGCAGCCCTTGCCGCCACAGATGGTGCACGAGACGTCCATCTCGGCCGAAGGCTCCGTGAAGGGGAAGTACGACGGACGCAGACGAATCTTCGTGTCCGTGCCGAACATCTCCTGGGCAAAGAGCAGAAGCACCTGCTTGAGGTCGGCAAAGCTGACATTCTTGTCGATGTACAAGCCCTCCACCTGGTGGAAGAAACAATGGGCACGTGCCGAGATGGCCTCGTTGCGATAGACGCGGCCAGGGCAGATGACACGTATGGGAGGCTGCTGGCGCTCCATCGTGCGTGCCTGCACGCTGCTCGTATGCGAGCGCAGGATGATGTCGGGGTGAGCCTCCACGAAGAAGGTGTCCTGCATGTCGCGAGCAGGATGGTCGTCGGCAAAGTTCATGGAGGAATAGACGTGCCAGTCGTCCTCCACCTCAGGCCCTTCGGCCAGCGTAAAGCCCAGACGCGAGAAGATGTCCACGATTTCGTTCTTCACCAGCGTAAGCGGATGGCGCGTGCCCAGACGTACGGGATAGGGCGTGCGAGTGAGGTCGATGTCGCCACCAGCCACCTCAGCCACCTGCAGTGCATCGCGCAGGCTGTTTATCTTCTCCAGCGCGCAAGCCTTCAGTTCGTTGATGCGCATGCCCAGTTCCTTCTTCATTTCAGCCGGCACAGTGCGGAAGTCGTTCATCAGGGCGTTCACTTCTCCCTTCTTGCTCAGGTACTTGATGCGCAGTGCCTCCACCTCCTCGGCGTTCTGTGCGTGCAGCGCATTCACCTCTTCTATCAGTTTCTGAATCCTTTCAATCATAGTGGTTTTCGATAAAATTCACGCAAAGGTACAAAATATTTCTCAATTCATTATTCATAATTCATAATTAAATGGTAATTTTGCGAAACTTTTCTGAGCAACACTGACAATGAAGAGCAAGTCTGTGAGTCTTTTGCCCCTGATGGTGGCAATGGTGACGTGCATATCGTGCGGACGAGGACGCACGCTGTCCGACCTGGGTTCCAGCGACAGCGTAGCGGTGGAAGACAGCGTGGAGGAGGACAGCGTCCTCTTCTTCGAGGAGGAGGACGAAGGTCTCTCGCTCGAAAGGCAGAAGACAGAGGCCTTTGCCGACTTCATCTTCGCCTTCACACACAGCGGCCGTTTCCAGGCCGAGCGCATACGCTTCCCGCTGCCCGTGACCGACGCCGAGGGCCAGGAGAGCACCATACGCAGCGGACGCCAGTTCCGTGAGGAATTTAACCTCCCTGGAAACGACTACTACACCCTCATCCTGGGCGACAAGAGCCAGATGGACGTGCTGCAGGACGACTCTGCGCTGCACGCCGTCACCCTACAGCACATACGACTGGGACACCACAAGGCCGTCAACTACCACTTCACCCGCACCGACGGACGCTGGTATCTCGCCAGCCGCAGATGCGAGGCCCTGCAGCCCTACGTCAGCGACTTCCTCACCTTCTACAGCCATTTCTCCACCGACTCACTCTTCCAGCAGGAGAGCCTTGCGCGCGAACTCTTCTTTTCTATGGACGACCCTGACATGGGTGGCATTGAGGGCATCATCGAACCCGACCAGTGGCCCAGCTTCCGACCGGTCATGCCTACCGAGGAGTTTGTGAACATCGACTTCGGACAGACTTTCCCCCACCCCCATCGCATCTACTTCCTGCAGTGTGGTCTGTCCAACGGCATGCTCGACATCTTCACGTTCCGCCACGAGGACGGGCGATGGAAACTGACAGCGTATGAGAATTGAGAATAACTATAACCTCCTGCGGCACAACACCTTCGGCATCGAAGCCCATTGCCGTAAGTTTGTCGAATACACCTCGGCCGACGAACTCCGCACCATCCTGGGACAACGGCCTCTGCTACACATAGGCGGAGGCAGCAACCTGCTCTTTCTGGGCGACTACGAGGGCACCGTCTTGCACTCGGCCATACAGACCCTGGAACACAGCACCCAGGGGGACGACGTCCTCCTGCGCGTGGGCAGCGGCATGGTGTGGGACGACCTGGTGGCTCAAAGCATCGCCCACGGCTGGTATGGTCTGGAGAACCTCTCGCTCATCCCTGGCGAAGTGGGAGCCTCGGCCGTGCAGAACATCGGTGCCTACGGCTCCGAGGCCAAGGACTACATCACCCAGGTGGAGTGCATGAACCTCGAGACGGGCCAGTTGCGCACGTTCAGCAACGAGGAGTGCCACTACGGCTATCGGCGCAGCATCTTCAAGACTCCAGAGGAACGCGGACGCTGGGCTGTGCTCTACGTCCACTATCGCCTCTCGCTCACTTTCACACCACGGCTCGACTATGGCGGCATCCGCCTCCAACTGCAGCAGCGCGGCATCCCAGCCGAGACGGTCACAGCCAGCCAGTTGCGACAGACGATAATCGACATCCGCCAGGGGAAGTTGCCCGATCCCAAGGTGCAGGGCAACGCCGGCAGTTTCTTCATGAACCCCGTCGTGCCTCGAGAGAAATACGAAGCCCTCGCACGCCTCTACCCCGACATGCCCCACTACGACGCCCCCGACGGTGGAGTGAAGATTCCGGCCGGATGGATGATAGAGCAATGCGGATGGAAGGGGCGTCGGCTCGGACCTGCTGCTGTCCACGACCGCCAGGCACTGGTGCTCGTAAACCTCGGTGGAGCCACTGGCCATGACATCCTGAAACTGTGCCACGCCGTCCGTGACGACGTAGCCCGACAGTTCGGTATCGACATACGCCCCGAAGTCAACATCATATGAAAGTCACCATCCTCGACGGATTCTCCGTCACGCAGAACGATCTCGACTGGCACCAGCTGAGCAAGACGCCCAACCTCGAAGTCAACATCTTCGACCGTACGCCTGCCACACTAACCACGGCGCGATGCCAGGATGCCGAAGCCGTACTGACCAATAAGGTTGTGTTCACAGCCGAAGCCCTGGCCCAGTTGCCCCGACTGCGTTACATCGGCGTGCTGGCCACGGGATACAACGTGGTGGACACCTTGGAGGCTCACAGACGTGGCATCGTGGTCACCAACATTCCGGCCTACAGCACGCCCTCCGTGGTGCAACTGACGATGGCCCATCTGCTCAACGCCACCAACAGCGTGGCGCACTATGCCCACGAAAACCAAAAGGGACGCTGGAGCCAGAGCCCCGACTTCCTGTGGATGGACACCCCTGTGACGGAACTCTCGGGCAAGACGATGGTCATACGCGGCATGGGCAACATAGGCACGGGAGTGGCGCGTGTAGCACAGGCACTGGGGATGCACGTGGTGGCCGTCACTGGGCGCACGGACCTGCCCAAGGGCGTCAACCGCATGTCGTGGGCAGAGGCGCTCAGCCTGGCCGACGTCCTCTCGCTGCACTGTCCGCTCACGCCTGATACACACCACATCATCAATGCCCAATCTCTCAGCCAGATGAAGCCCACAGCCATACTCATCAACACGGGCCGTGGCCCCCTGGTGGACGAGGCCGCCGTGGCCCAGGCCCTCCACAAGGGCCAGTTGGGTGCCTACTGTGCCGACGTACTTTCCGAAGAACCGCCTCAGCCCTCCAATCCCCTGCTCACGGCTCCGCGCTGCTACCTGACGCCCCACATCGCATGGGCCAGCCGTGAGGCCCGCAAGCGCCTCATAACCACGGCAGTGGACAACCTGCAGGCGTTCATCGACGGCCACCCTGTGAACACCGTCTGAGGTGGTCGGAAAGGTAGACTGGAAGGACTATCCTGGACTCCCATGTTTTACAGTATCCCCTAAAAAACTTAAGGCCCTAAAAGTCTCTAAAGCCTATAATGCCTCTAAAGCCCTTAAAGTATCTAAAGCCCTTAAGGCCATTAAAAAACTTGGGCGACCATCATTACGATGGTCGCCCAATGTGTTTCTCCGAAGCTCCGATGATTCCATTTTTCAGCGGAGCACTGGCTACTCCAGAACAAAGACGCGACTGGCGTAGTCCTCGCGCAGGGGCACTTCGATGCCCACCTCCATCAGCGTGCGCCCCGTGAAGCGCTTACCTGAGAGCCAACAGGGCTTCTGACCCACACGGACGTTTTTCTCCGTCAGGGTATACGTGGCATCGGCATCAAGTCCGGCCAGGCGGATGCGAGGCAGAGGCTGGTCATAGTAATTGTCGACCTTGTAGACGAAGAGCACGCCCTGACGACGATGGTCATCGACATACATCAGCGAGGCCACGCCACGGCGTTCGTAGGGCGAGAGGAGGCGATACACGTTGCCCGTCTGCACGATGGGGCGCAACTGCTTGTAGTCGCGGACGCAGGTGGTTGTCTGCTGGCGTTCCTCATCAGTCATGTCGCGGGGTTGCAGTTCGATGCCCAGGCGGCCCGACATGGCCACGTCGCAGCGGAACTTGATGGGGACGACGCGCCCACCCGTATTCCAGTAGGGGCAGTGGTTGATGTGGCAGGCCATAGCGTTGGCAGGGAAGAAGAGGCTGGTGCCCCACTGGATATAGACACGCTGCAGGGCGTCGGTGTTGTCCGAGGTCCAGAACTCGTCGAAGTAGGGCAAGAGACCATAGTTGGCACGGCCGCCACCCGAGGCACAGTCCTGGATGACGATGTCAGGATACTTCTGGCGTATGCGCTGGAGGGTCTTCACAAGGCCCAGGTGGTAGTCGACGTAGAGGTTCTGCTGGCGATTGCGGGGCAGATAGGTGGAACCAAAGTTCTGGATGCTGGCATTGGCGTCCCACTTGATGTAGGCGATGTCGGGGTTCTGGGTAAGCAGGTTGTCTACGACTCCGAACACGAAGTCCTGCACCTCGGGGTTGGTCATGTCGAGCACCAGTTGCGTGCCACCTCGGCCGAGTTTCAGCTGGCGTCCCTTGGCCTGCAGTGCCCATTCGGGGTGGCGCTCGTAGAGTTCAGACGTTGTGTTGACACACTCCGGCTCTATCCAGATGCCGAACTTGATGCCACGCTGGCTTGCCCCATCGGTCAGTGCCTTCAGACCGTTGGGAAGTTTACGCTTGTCCACCACCCAGTCGCCCAGGCTCGATGTGTCATCGCGACGAGGGTATTTGTCGCCAAACCATCCGTCGTCCATGACGAAGAGTTCGCCTCCGAAACTGGAGATGTCATCCATCATCCTGAGCATGCGTTCCTCGTTGATGTCGAAGTAGAGGCCCTCCCACGAATTGAGGAGTATGTCGCCCGTCTTCATGCCACGATGCAGCATGCCTTCGGTGCGTGCCCAGCGGTGGAAGTTACGGCTGGCACCGCTCAGGCCCTCCTGGGAGAAGGTGAGCGCCAAGTGGGGCGTCTCCAGTCGCTGTCGCGGGTCGAGGATGTACTCGGAGGATTGCGGGTCGATACCTGCATAGAAGTGGTGCTCGCGATGCGACTGTGTATTGAATCGGAGTTCGAAGTTGCCACTCCAACAGAGGGCTGCGCCGATGGTGCGCCCAGTAAGTTCCTGCGGACGTCCGTCCAGCGATATCATCACTTCCGGAGCATCCAGGTGGGCATTGCGGGCGCCGTCGGTGTTGCGAATTATCTTCACACCCTGTGTCAACGCCTCCTGCGTGGGTTCGGCCTCGGCAGCCCAGTTGCCATGCATGTGGGTTATCCAAACTTCGCCCTGTCGCAGTGTGAGGTGACCCGAGTCGTAGCGTTTCAGCGTGATGGGGCGTTTCTCGCCGTTTTCTATCTCCGTCCACATCTCGATAATGTCCACCCGCTGGTAGGCTTTCAGGTGCAGGCGCACGGTAACAGGTTGCAGACGGTCGCGCATCGTGAATGTGTGTAGCACGGCATCGCCCTCTGTGCGCGAGGTGTAGTCGGTGGTGGTGAGCTCAAGGTTCAGGTCGCCATCGGCATGCATCACCTGCAGGGCAGGCAATTGCACCATGTCCACAGTGCCAAAGGCGGGCAATAGGGAAGAGTTTAGGTCGGCGCCAGCATCACGAAGTTGGCGTAGGTCGGTGACTCGCATCCCATAATACGCCATGCGCAGGTCCTGTCCCTCGCGGGCATGCAGGATTAGCATATTGTTGGGAGTCTCCACGGCCACGTCGCCCTCCCAGGCTTGTGCCGCCAGCGCTGCCAGCGACAGCAACAATAGACAGATTTTCGATTTCATGACTTAAATAATATCTTTACGTTATACCTTACATTATTAATTTGTGAGATTCGTGGTAGAAAATCATCATTTCGTATTCTCGATATCCCGTAGCATCAGCGTTTGCGGATCGGCCACCATGCGCTGGAAATCCGGAGCATCCGCTGTACCTGGCGCAGGCGCAAAGTACTGATGGCGGTCGGCATTGCGCCAGACGAGGAAGTAGCAGAGCGGGTACTGACGCAGTTGCGGCAGGAGGACACGCGTCCACCACGTGGGGTCGGGCAGATTCTGATAACCACATTCCGTGAGGGCCAACAGGCGGTTGGTCTTGCGGGCATAGGCGGAGAGCTCGGTCAGGTCGTGGTTGAGCGTGCGCACGAAGTTCTGCTCACCGCCCTTCTGCTGATAAGCATCGAGGCCGATGATGTCCACGCGGTCGTCGCCCGGATAGGTGTCGAATATCTGGCTGGGATAGCCGTAGTTGGGACTCCAGCTCCAGACGATGTTCGTAAGACCGTCGGCCAGGAGGCGGTCCTGCAACTGGTTCCACAGGGCCTTGAACTCCTGCGGTGTGCACAGACCCCACCCCCACCAGAACCATCCGCCGCTGTTCTCGTGCCAGGGACGGAAGATAAAGGGCACGGGGCGTCCGTGTTCGTCACGGAGCGACTGAAGGAAGTGTGACAGACGTTGTATCCAGAGCTCGAACTTCTGGTGCTGCACCCCACCGGGCAGTATGCTGCGCACTACTTCGCGACTTTTATTGTCCCACGCCGTTCCGCCCGTCAGTGGATTGCGCGGATGCCACGAGAGGGTTGCTATACCGCCACGACGTACGTGGGCGAGCAGTTCCTCGCGCAGACGCTGGAAGGGCACACTGTCCAGATTCTTCTCATCGCCCATCTCTATGCCTCCAAGTTCAAAGCCCATCACGGCCGGATAGTCGCCGCTGACGGCCAAGACATCCGACCGTCCGCGGTCCCACTGCCATCCGAGGCCGTAGAAGGGATCGTCTTGGTGACCAAACATGATGCCTCTTTTGCTCAGTTGCTGGAGTCGGTCCATCAGCTTCTGTCGGCCTGACTCCTTGATGCCCTGCATGGGATAGAGGGGTTGCACAGGGGGGATAGTTGTCGATGTGGCAGAGGTACGGCCCAAGGGGGTAATCAGCAGGTTGTCGAAGTAGGGCGTTGAGACGTATCGCCCATGCAGCGGAGCTATGAGGCCGGCCATACCACGGCCGTAGTGGTCGGATGTGGCACGCACCACCTCCACGCCATCAATGAAGCCTGTTATCTCGTTGCCCAGGAAACGCAGCTTCAGGTTGTGCCATTGCATGGCCTTTACGCCTTCAACACAGGCCTCGGCCAGCGTGTATTCACCTCCCACTTCAACGTCCTTCCTTGCCAGAATGAGGGCTTGCTGCTCCTTGTCACCGATGAGTTCCTTCTGGTCGCGCTTGCCGCGGGTCAGGATAAGGTAGCAGTGCCCATGATCATCAATTTTCAGATAGTAGCCTTTGGCCCAAATACCATAGCCTGTGCCCACGTCGCAGAGACGCCCCATCACACCGGCTTCGTCGCCGGGATTTAGGCAGACGTCGGCACTGACCTCATAGTCCTCCCACGCGGCATCGCCCAGGATGGTGTAGTGATGCCACTCGGGAGCCCAACTGAGGGTGTGCGTCCCTACCGTCTGACGGATGCATCGTCTGGAGGGGCTTGCGGCCATCGGCGCCGAGGCTTTGCCTGCGGTCGGTGTTCTTGGGTTATAGACGGGCTGATCCACCAGTTCGAAGCATCCGATGAGGTCAGCCAGATAGTGCGGCAGATAGCCCCACTCTGCGGGATTGCGGTATTGCTCGAAGTCCTCACCATAGGGTATGGGGAACGGCTGGGAAGCTGGTATGTCAGCAAAGGTGCCTTTCTGTTGTCCGGTCGTTGTGGAGAGGGAATATACGGCATCGGGCTTCAGCGTGATGGAGAAGCCGCCGCCACGGAGTTTTATATCCTGGAGACGCACAAACTGTTGCCGGGCATCGCTGTACCAGACGCAGAGTTGCCCGTGGGAAAGGCCTTCCCCCACGCGCACCCTGATGGTTTGTGCCTTGCTTGCTCCCTTCGTCTCTGCTATAATGCTGTAGTCACCCGACAGGGGGTCGCGCAGGCTCACCACTGAACCTCCTTGGGGCAGATTGAGACAACCGTCGTCAATGTATCGCCATCCAACGCGGGTGAATTGTCCGTAGTGGGCATAGCCCCACAGGGCCTCTCTCACGGAGTAGTGGCCGCTCCAGGGCTCCTGAGCCAGCAGCATGGGCGGTTCCTTGCTGTAGGGTTCCAGAGGGTAGGTGGCACCGATGTCGTACCAGTTTACAACCTTCATAGCACCGCTGACGATGTAGTTGGCATTGAAGCACTTGACGATGCTGATTAGACAGTCGAAGCCGGGCCGATAGACATGATCCTCACTGTTCCAGATAGGCTTGCCCAGTTCCTCTGCAGCGCGACGTTGTTCGGGCGTGAGTTGTATCTCGCTGAAGGTGTGGGCACACACGGCATCCAGCGCGGCGGCCAGTTCGGGGTCTTCCTGCATTTGTCGTAAGAAGTCCATCTTCTGATTTCCCCAGTTGCCGAAGCCGTGAAGCATGACATTGCGAAATCCACGCTCGTTCATGGCATGCCGCATGTGTTTGGCAAAGTCGCCGCTCCAGCCCTTCTCATTGTGACATCCCAGAGCGTCCAGCTCCAAGCCGTGCACTTGACGAAGGCCTTGCATCCAGGCAATGTAGTAGTCGACCATGTCATCCGACCAGAAGTTGCCCACCCAGGCAGGTGCGCTCCAACTGGTGGCATCCAACGAGAGGGCAGCATTCCTGCGCCTGGCCTCCTGCATCACCCACCACATGTAGCCACGCAGGAAGTTGGCATCGCCACGATAGTGGCTGTGGCTGGGCATGCTGCCCTGGGTGGAATTGCCATCGCCCGGCACCTCCACGAGTAGGGCACTCACTGATGCTCCGAACATGGGACGGTACACCATATCCATGATTTGTGAGCGCTGGGGTTCGGGATAGTCCTTCAGAAGGACGGAGGTAGCTCCACCACCATTGACGGCTCCGATGCCGTCGAACTGTTTGCCTGTGGACTTTGCGCTTAGGCAGACCGTCTGTGCCGAGGCACTGCCCCACCCGACGGCCAATACAAAAAGGGATAGCAATCTGATTTTCATATGATTTATGTCGTTTTATTAATTTATCTTCCTCACCATCACATGTTGGTTGGCAACGGACAGGCGGAAGTCGCCAGGCTCCAGCACCCAGCGTCCGTCGAGGTCGACAAACGAGAGGTCATGGGCTTTCAATTGCAACCTCACAGTGCGCTTCTCGCCTGGCGCTAAGGGCACCTTCTCAAACGCGCGCAGGCGGCGGTTATCTGGTGTCAGTGAGGCCACCAGGTCGCTCGCGTAGAGAAGCACGCTCTCCTTAGTGGCCATGTGACCAGTGTTGCAAACGTCCACACTGACGTTGAGCACATCGCCCTCGCTAAAGGTGGTTTTGTCCACACGCATGTTGCTGTATTCCACCGTAGTGTAGTGGAGGCCGTAGCCGAAGGGCCACTGCACGTCCATCACGGCATCGTAATTGTAGTTGCCGGCCATCTGTCCCATGTTCTCGCAGGGCTTGTAGTCGTAGGTGACAAAAGCTCCCGTGTACTTGGGATAGGTGTAGGGCATGCGACCTGTGAAGTCGGCGTCGCCGGCCAGCAGGCGTGCCAGAGCCGTGCCTCCGTAATTGCTGGGCAGGAAGGTGTGTACGACTGCGGCACAAAGGGGGGCGATGTCGCGCACGATGCGAGGACGCCCCTCGGTCAGGACGAGCACAATGGGCTTGCCCGCCTCAGCCAGACGGCGCACCATCTCGCGCTGGTTGTCGCTCAGGGTGAGATCGTTGATGTTTCCCGGTGTCTCGCAATACGAGTTTTCGCCCACACAGCTGACGACGACATCGGCCTCGCGTGCTGCCTGTATCAGTTGGTTCCAGTCTTCAGCCCGATGGTCGAGGTCGAAATTGCGGCTGTCCCATCGCACCCCCTGCAGGTATCGGACGTTATCTGCACCGAAGCGCTCCTTCAAAGCCTCCTGGAAGGTGGGATAGTGCCCCATCTGGGGTGCCAGTTCGTTGGTGCGTTCGCCCTGCCAGGTGTAGCTCCATCCGCCGTTCATACCACGTAGATTGTCGGCATTGGGGCCACAAACAAGTATCTTCGTTCCCTTCTTCAGAGGCAAAACTTTTTCCCCTTTCACCCTTAGCCCTTCATTCTTCAGCAGCACCATGCACTCCTCTGCCATCTGTACGGCCTCTTTGGCAAAGCGCTGGCTGGCAAAGTCGGGAAACTCCTTGGCCAGTAGGCGGGCATCCTTGTCCCACGTCTTCTTGTCCAGAAGCCCCAGGCGAATCTTCAGTCGGAGAATGCGACGCACGGCATCGTCGATGCGCGACTGAGAGACGAGTCCCTCGTCAACCAGTTCCCTCAGCAGGTCGCAGAATTCCACCTCATAGGGAACCATCGACATATCGATGCCAGCATTGATGGCCAGGCGTATGGCGTCCTTCTTGGTAGCTGCCACGTGGTCGCGCGTGCAGAGATTGTTGATGTCTGCCCAGTCGGTCACAATCATGCCGTCCCAGGCGAGTTCCTCCTTCAGCCAGTTTGTCAGATACTTATGATTGGCATGGAAGGGCACACCGTTGTTCACTCCGGAATTGACCATCAGCGACAGGGCACCTGCCAGGATGGCACTTCGGAAGGGTTGGAAGTACTTCTCGCGCATGTCACGATCGGTGACGCTGCTGGGTGTGCGGTCCTTGCCGCTCACGGGTACGCCATAGGCCATATAGTGCTTGATGCAAGCAGCCACACGGTGGGGCGGTATGTGGTTAGGGTCGTCGCCCTGATAGCCGAGAACTGCTTGGCGAGCCATCTCGCAACTGAGATATACATCCTCACCGTAACTCTCCCACATGCGGCTCCAGAGAGGCTGCCTTCCGAGGTCCATGACGGGCGAATATACCCAGGGTATGAGGCAGGCACGGCTTTCGTAGGCACCTATCTCGCTGACTCGCCGGGGTATCTGGCGGTTGAAGGATGCCGCCTGACCAATCTCTTGCGGAAAGAGGGTTGCCCCCCAGGTGTACGAAGCACCGTGTATCTGGTCGACGCCATAAATCTGCGGCACGCCGGAGGATGTCTCTGCAGAGATTTGATTCAACCGACGGATGAGCGAACCCCACACCTCGGGACGCTGTGCCACGCCCTTTGGCACGTTCAGTATGCTGCCCACGTGGTATCGGCCGAAGACCTTTTTTAGGGCATCCTCGTTGAGGCGGAATTCGGGGCTCTGCCCGTCCGTAATGACATCGATGGTAAGTTCGCACATCTGGCCTATCTTCTCGTCAAGGGAGAGGCGCGCCAAGGTTTGTTCCACCTGTCGTTCTACTTTCTCGTCACGCGGAATGGGCGGTTGTTGGGCATTGCCTACAATCAGGCCGGTTGCTAAGAGGCTGGTCATAAGGGTCTTTTTCATAGGGAGAGATGTATGTTATTATGTTCATTATCCTGATGGTTATTTACTTCAGATAATTTTCGATGAAAGCCAGGCGGGGATAATAATAATTCTTTTCCCAGTGCTGCCGCCAGGTGCCTGATGGCCAGGCATGCGTGCGATAGGGCACACAGTTGACAGTCTTCCGCCCGTGTGCACCATTGAGCGAAGCCCAAACGGATGATGGCGGACAGGTGGTATCGATGAGTCCCATCTCGCAGTATATCTCTGCCCGGGAGTGGCGGATGAGCAGCGCCCCGTCGAAGTATGGCAGTGTGGCATCCAGCATCTCCTGACTCAGGTTCTGGTGGCTCTCGATGGGTTGCGGCCACCCACTGCGCCTGCCTGCGCGTGCTCCGCCCAAGTCCTGCATGGCTGGCACATTGAGCACGATGGCCGTTACGCGGTTGTCCAATCCTGCTGCGGCAACGGCCTGTCCCCCACCCTGGCTCTCGCCGATGACCATGATGCGTCGGCCGTCCCATTCGGGTTGGCGGGTCATATATTCGATGGCTCGCAAGAGACGCAGGTACATCCCCCGGAAATAATAGGTCTCGCGATCGGCGGCATTGTGGTCGTAGTAGTTACAAAGCATGCCGCCTTCAAGCATTCTGTAGTAGTCGTCCGTCTGTCCATTGAGCATGCCGTGTGCATTGATGTCGAGGCTCAGGGCACCGTTGCCAAGGGCAGCATTGCGCACACATTCGTCCACCTGGCAACGGCACCACTGCCCGCTGACGCCAGCTGCCCGACATAGGATGATGATGGGCAAGGAGCGCTTCTTGGCCTTAGCCGGTTTGGCCATATAGGCACGAACGGGGGCAGGGCCGAGGCAGTTAATCTCCACATCCTGACAAACGTATTTGCCTTGGTGCTGAGCAGGGACATCCAAAGGTGTGGTCTTCACCTGCATGGGTAAGGCCTTGAGCAATCGCTTCTGAACTTCCCAGTACGACATCAGGTCGGCTGGTTCGTCGTATCCAGGACGGAAGCCCTCGGGAGACACCACAAACCCGATACTCTCAGGACGTCCTGCATTCTCCTTCATCTCCACCATGACGGCGCAGGTGGTATCCACCTTTTCGTCCAGAACGACGAAATCGTGTGAGGAAGGAAGGATGCGGAACTCGCGTCTCAAGCTATTATTATAATGAACGCGTACGAGTAGCGAGTCGAACGGCAACACATTAGTATGGCCACTGACAACGACTCGCTGACCTTTCCCGTACACACCGCTCGGGTTGTCGATTTCGAGCCGGTAGTCGGCACTGCGATTGACTTCGTCGCGCGTCAAGACGAGCCTCTCGGAGAGGAACTTGCGCCAAAAGGCATCGTTGTTCTGCTCGCTGAAAACGAAGGGCACCGTCCATGGAGCCACAAAGAGCCAACGGGCATCGTCGGCTTGCATGGTTTCGGCACTGGGCACACAGTCGCACTCGGCCAGTGCGCACATCTTTGTGGGATACTTTTGGCGCAGAAGGTCGAACTGCTTCTTGAACGAACCGTGGGGCGAAGCCTGATGATACTGGTCGCGCGCCACGATGTCGACGTACTGGTCGCCCGGATACCAATCGTCGTCGTCCAGTTCCGACGTCCAGATGTATATGAGATTGTGCACCCCTCGATCCATGAGGTAGCGCTGGGCATAGAGGTACAGTTGCTTGAAGGCCTCAGCACCATCGTTGCCCCACCAGAACCAAGCCTTTCCACCACGATTGCTATTGCCCGCCGCCTCGTGGAAGGGACGCCACAGGATGGGAATTCCTTGTTGTTGATAGTGCAGGAAATACTTGACGATGGTGTCCAGGTTTTCGTTGATGATACGATTCTCTGGCGTACCTGTCTGCACAGCTCGACGGGGTGAGAAGAGTGTACCCCGACGACCCTGTGCACCAGAAGGAGAATAGAAGGCAAAGCCCTCCTTCGGCGACAGGTCTGTACTGATGGGCACACTCCAATGCCAAATGAAACCCACAATACCACCTGCGTCGTTCCAATCCTTTGCCGTTGGTCCCATATAATTGAGGTTGCGCTGGCGGAAGTGCTGGAAATCGAATATGTTGATGGCGGGATATTTACCCGTTCGTTCACGTATGCCGTCGGCGTCTGTCGTGTTATAGTCCCACCGAGCCTGACATCCCGAAAGCACCTGCTTACCCCACACTTCCTCACGGAGATAGCGATAGAGTTGTCGCGTTGCTCCAGTCGCCTCTTTGTCGATGAGTTGAGGCTGTATCTGCTCCTGTGCAGAAGAAGGCGTTTGCTGTGCCCACGCCGTGATGGCAAAGACACTGGACACCAGAATAACTATGAATCGGATTCGTTTCATCATACCTTATTTCTGTAGAAGTCATAGCCGGCAGCTAACGTGCTTACCTTTAACTAACCATATTCTAATTTATAAAGCCACTGGCTAACTTACCAACTCTAATTATTAACTACGAGAAAACATTTCGTCGCCACCAGCTATGACTTTCTACATATACGTTAGTTGTTAGTTATGGTTGCGCTATCAGACGGTAGGATACAACATCGCGAGCAGGCACAGTCAGCTTTCGCCAAGTCTTGTCCTTGGTGGTGGTTTTACCCTCGTCTTTATGGCTCCAGAGGTTCCTCACCTTATACACCTTAGTGTCGAAGTTCGTGCTCTGTTTGCTCACTTCGGTATCGGTCAGGTTGAAGTGTTGCCAGTTCAGTTCGTAGTCGATGGGTGCCTTGGTGGCATTCAGGATGGTCATTGCCCAGTCGCCGTTGTGGAGGGGCTTGAACCAGAATTCCAAACCCTGATCGTTGTTGTAATGCAGACCCTGCACGCCCATCTCGTCCTGGTCAATGTCAATCATCTCGCGGTTCATGATGATATCCTTCGTTGCCTGACTCATGTTCCGAATGTCATTGCCGAGGATGAGTGGCGATGCCATCATGCACCACATGGTGAAATGGGCGCGGTCCTCGTTCACCGTCATACCGTTTCCGACCTCCAGCATATCGGGATCGTTCCAATGTCCCGGACCTGCATAGGTGCGAAGGTTTTCGTTCAAGCGTATGCACTGTATCACTCCAATATCCGTAAAGCCTGGATGCACACGTGTGGAGTCGAAATTGCACCAGATGTCAGGTCCTATTCGCCAGCTATGCCCGATATCGCGTGCCCATCGCCAAGGCTTGTTTCCGCCCCACTCGCACATGCTTAGGAAGATGGGCCTTCCAGCGGCCCGTAGGGCTTCGCTCATTAGTCGGTAAGCACCTACCGCATTGACGTCCTGCGTATTACACCAGTCCTCTTTCAGATAGTCGACACCCCATCGTGCATATTGCAGAGCGTCCTGATACTCATGTCCCAAACTACCAGGCATCCCAGCACACGTAGCTGTTCCACAATCGCTGTAGATGCCTAGTTTCAGCCCCTTGGAATGTACATAATCGGCCAGTGCTTTCATTCCTGCGGGAAATTTCTTTGCATCGGGCTGAATGAACCCGTCGGCATCGCGTTTACCATGCCAGCAGTCGTCAATGTTGATGTACTGATATCCCACCTCGCTCAGGCCGGATTCCACCATAGCATTGGCCATAGTGCGGATGACCTCCTCGTTGATGTTGCCAGCAAACTTGTTCCATGTGCTCCACCCCATTTGTGGGCGATCGCCTATCTTTTCCCATTTTTGCGCCCGGAGAGGCAGAAATGCCATCAGGCAGACAACGATGATTGTGAGTTTCTTCATAGTTTTCGTTCTTTTCAGGAGATTATTTGAACAAGCGAGGAGCAAAGTCGCGCAAGTCGTAATGCCAAACATGCCAGCTGTGACCGCCTGGAGTGTCATTATACTCGTATTTAATACCCACTTCATCGAAGCACTTGAGTGTTTGCTGACAGCTTTCGTATGCCATATCACTCTTTCCGCCCATAGTGAAGCGCAGCAAATTGACCGTCTTTTTCAGTGTAGGAGCAATCTTGCGCAATTGCTCAGTCTTGGCCTTCCTATCGGCTTCATTGCTGCGGAACCATCCGGAGCTCATCACATTGATGTAGCCGAAGAGTTCGGGATGAGCCATGAAGCAGTTGAGCGTTTCCAAACCGCCCATTGACAACCCGGCAAGGGCTGTGTTCTTAGGTCCGGTCTTTATGCGATACTGATTTTGGATACAGAGCATCACATCTTTCACCAGTTCGTCAACAAACTTATTGGTGTCCATTCCGCCATGAGGCATCACCACAATCATCGGAGTAATCTTGCCCTCAGCATAAAGGTTGTCGAGGATGTTGCCTGCACAACCCACCGATGTCCACGATGCATCATTATCGCCACCTCCATGAATGAGGTAGAGCACGGGCAACGGCTCCTGAGCAGCCTTACCTGCTGGCATCCAGACGTGCATACTACGTGCGGTTCCGGTTGTCGAAGATTTATAGGAGATTTGCGATATCGGTCCATGAGGCACGTCGCGTGGTGCCCAGAAGATGTCCTCGCCGTTGGTGATAAGGGCCACGGGAGTTATTTCGGAATAGAGCCGGTAACGGGGGTCAATCACCCTGACGCCGTCAACCACGAAATGGTAGCGATAGGCATCGGTCGAGACACGTGGTACAACAGCAGTCCAGATACCATTGTCGTCCTTTGTGAACTGAGCCTTGAGTCCGGCGAAGTCACCACCAAGGGTCACCGACTCGGCCTTCGGAGCATAGATGCGGAATGTGGTGGAACCGTCCGGATTGGTGACGATACTCCGGATGGTGTCGCCAGGGGATACGTTCCGTCGCCATTGCGCTTGTACACCCACAACGTTTGCTGCAATAAAAAGGGTCAAGAGGAATCGTTTCATTGTCGTATTTAGGTTTATAGTGTCAGAAGTAGTTGTTTCGTATCTCCTTGGCGATGTAGCGGCCCATCAGTTGTTGGCCTTCCTCGGCAGGATGGAGGCCGTCGCGCAGGTAGCGCTGACCGTGACCGTTCTCCAGTTTTTCGGTGATGCCGCACTCACCGTAGCAGTCAATCAGTTGCACCGACAGTGCACGGCAAATCTCTCGCAGAATCTCTATTATCTTCTGGTTAAATTCGTTATGGCCAACATTGGCTGTCTGTATGGGTGTGCAGACGAAGACACGGCACTTGGGGAAGCGTTCGATGATGGTCTGTATGGCCCATCGTGCACCGCCAGCCATCGTGGTCACGTCCACGTCGGCCAAGGATTTTCCCCTCAGTGCTTCCACTGCAGAGCCCAGGTTGCCGTCGTTGGTGCCCATGGAGAAAACAAAGACGTCGGGTTCGGGAAAGAGCCCCTCGTCCACCTCGGCAATGAACTTCTGGATGTGCACCTTCGAGGTATTGTTGTGCCGCATCCTCATCTCGCGGGCATCCTCGGTAGGTTGCCACCCGCCCGAAATGCCCAAGAAGCCCTCGCATCCATAATCCTGTGTGTCGGGGTAGCAAGCCCATGTGGCCGACCCCACTGCCACATTGTGGTGTGTGGCAAATCCCAATTGACTGACGACGGTGGTCGACCACTGGTTGCCCGAGGTGATGCTGTTGCCGTCACACCCGAAGTTCATCTTCGAGAAATCGGGGAAGCCTTGTGCCCTCCCGGCAACAGCGAGAAGGGCAATGAGGGAAAGGAGAAACGTTCGCTTCATATTCTTGTATTATCTGAAGTTGGGCAGTTCGTCTCGGGTGATGATGCATTCCTGGTCGAGGGCATCCTGCCAGTATTCGATGTTGGCATTGTTGTGGTCGGTACTGTTGAAGGCCTCGCTGGAGGGCTGTCCCGTGCGGCCATTGTCCCACCAGGGAATCATGTAACTCCAGTATTGTCCGTCAGCCCACAGCTTGGATATTTTGGGGATGTTGCCGAATTCACTGATGGCATAGAGTTTGTCGGGGAAGTTCTTCTTGAAGAAGTTGTACCACTTGCGCATATCAGTCAAAGATGCATTGTAGAAGTCGTAGGCCACGATGTCGACATACTCGTCGCCGGGGTACCACTTCATCGAATCACCCGAGTTATAGACCCAGATGAGATTCGTGAGTCCGTGGTGGTTCACCATGCGGTCGTACATCACGCGCCATAGTTCGACAAAGGCTTCAGGCCCATCAATGCCCCACCAGAACCACGCCTTGTGCCAACTGGTGCCAGGATATTGCTCCGACCAGTTGCCCTGTGCCTCGTGGAGGGGGCGCCAGAGGATGGGCACTCGAGCGGCAGCCAAAGGCTTCATCCAGAGGGCTATCTGGTCGATGCGGCTGATCATGGTCTTGTAGCCCTCACTCGAGGGGTCGAAGATGGCCGACGGACGGAATCCCGTCTCTTTATCGGCCGAACCGGGGGTGCAGGTATAGTCCTTGCCGTCGTTGGTGGGCATGTTCCAATGCCACATGGCCGCCACTATGCCGCGTTTGTTCGTCCAGTTGCGCCAGACGCCGCCGTTGCTGTAGTCTATCCATCCGCCCGACGTAGAGTAGATGTCGTGGATGTAGTCGATGCAGTTGATGGCCGGGTACTTTTTGGTATGCTTGTACACCCAGTCGGCCTCGTTGGTGTTGTAGTTGACGCTGGCATGCACGCCTGAGAGCATGCGCTTGCCCACTCCCTCCTCCAGGTATGCGAGCAACTTGCGTGCCTCCTCCGAGCGGTTGGCCCACTGCGGAATGTTCTCAATTGTGATGCTGTCAATCTGTGCCACATTGTACCGAATCTTGGCACCGTCGGCCGTGTGGATGACCATGTTTTGCACCTGTGCCTTGGCCGGTGCGACAGAAAGCAGCATTGCAAGCCCTCCGAAGAGAGCCTGCAATGAAGTTGAAAAGAAACGTTTACGATTAGTCTTTATCATTTCACCAGAATTTTAATACCGTTCAGAATATACAATCCGCGAGGCTGTGCATGCACTTCGTTGAGGGTAGCATTGCGGCGCAGGAGTTGTCCGGCTGCATTGTAGAGGTCACCACGCTCTGACAGGCGCTTCACGACGTCGGCAATGCCCGTAAACTCGCCGCCCACCTCCAGCACGAGGTCGTACTTGGCCTGGGCGTCAGCCTCCGCCATACCGGGCACCACGTAGGCATGGTTGGCCCATACGCGTGCCTTCTCCTCTGTGCTCATCTCGCACTTGTTTCCGTCGAAGATGATGGCCGACTGCTCCAGGTCGAGGTCTTCGTAGGTTCCCTGCAGTGCGCCCTGGTTCATGGGTTCGAGGACAACATCCGTCCCTATCGTAAGGCTGACGGTCTGGACGTCGGCCTCGTTCTCAGCGTCGAAGGTGCCTTCGGCAACATAGACAACTGGTTGTCCGGCGTCGGCCTTGTCCACCTTATTCAGGGCCACGTAGGTCTTCTCTCCAGCGGCGTAGGTGCCAGCAACGGTATACAGCGTGCCCACGCGAGGCTGTACACTTATGGGATAGCACATCGTGGTGATTTCTCCAGCCTGGTAGTCGGCCAGCGGCTGTCCGATGGTGGCGTCGGCATCCACTTCCTCGATGATGAGTGCGGAGTTGCACCCTGCATAGTCATCCTGCCAAGTCACGAGGCGGTGGTTGTTGAGCTGCGCATGCAGGCAGGCAAGGTCCTTACCGGCATAGTCGGTGGCTCGGATGATGTTCTCACCATGCCCCACGGCCTCTACGGTGAAGAAGGTGGGCGTGAGCGTGAGGCCCGTCCAGCTGTTGCGTCCGTAGCAGTGGATGAAGAGTCCGCTGGCCTGGTGCTGGATGATGAACTTGCCGTCGCCAACGGGGACGAAGCGGAAGGCGATGTCAGCCTTGTTGTCGGTGGTAAAGAAGATGGAACTGCCCTGACGGATGTCGGTCGCAGGCATGGTCTCCAGCGTTTCGGCATCGGCGGCACAGAGATAGGTGTCGTAGAGGTCGCCCCACTCCTCGCTCACGACGTTGCTGGTGCTCCAGCCCTGTTCTACGTAGAGGTCTTCGCTGGCAAAGCGCAGGGTGTAAAACTTGTCGGGCGAAACCTTGTTGGCGGCAGCCAGCACCATCGACTTGCCGTCACCCAACTGGGCTACGTAGGCATCCGTCTGTGCCTGGGTGTACTTGCCGGCTTGGTCGTAGGCGCGGGCTTCTTCTATCAGCTTCACGCATGCGTCATAGTTCTCCTGACTCCACTGTCCGGGATTCGTGCCGATATCGCAGAGTTCGATGGCAGGTTCGGCCACGTCGAGTGCCTGGCGCAGGGGCGTCGGGTCGACAAACATCTCGATAAAGGGGTCATAGGCAGCCTTGAGGGCATCGTAGTCGGCCTTGCTGACTGCGTTGGCGTCAACGGTCTCTGCCTTGGCAATGGCCTCGACGAGGCGTGTGTAGACGTCGCCCATGTTGCGAGCCTGGTTGGTGGGATTCTCCGAGAGACTGTAAAGTTGGAACTCGCTGACGTGCCAGTAGCCGCGTCCGGAGGTGGTGCTTTCGGCATAGAACCGCAGGTACTGATACTGCTTGCCTTCCTCGATGGTGAAGCGTGCAGTCAGGGTTTCGTCGTTCGAGCCGTAGGGGGTCTCCAGGTCGGCAATCCATTCGTAGTCATACTTTTCGCCGGAGAACTGGTTGCCGCCATACACGCCCCACTGGGTCACGTGGTCGTCGCTGGCCCACATGCGGCGCGAGAAGGTGAATTCCAGTTCACCGCTAATCTCCTCGGGCATCTCCACCTGCAGATAGTGCGAGCCGGATTCGGCATTGCCACCCTCCCAGTATGAGTGCCAGTAGGTGCTTTTGTCGTTGTCCAGAAGCACGCCCTCGCTCAGGCTTCCTCCGTCACGGTTGCCCAGGTCGTTCTGGCTGAAGGGACTGCTGAACTGGGAGGCCTCGGTAATGAGCCGTTCGCGAATCATGTCGTTGGCAATGGCCGACTTCGCCTTGGCATCGGCCAGCATCTGGGCAAATTTGAATCCGTAGTTGTTGGCATTCAGCAGTTCCTCAGCCACGCTTTCGTCCACGGGTTCCAGGTACCACTCGCTGGCACCGCTGTCGTTGGTGGTATTGCACCACTGGGTCATGGGGCCTCCCCAACCGGTGCCGCCGTTGTGCCAGTTCATATGGATGTACTTATAGTCGTTGGCGGCGTCGGTGCTGAAGCGGAAGTTGAAGATGACGACACTGTCCTCCGTGCTCACGGGCCAACTCAGTTGGTAGGCGCCGTCCACCTTGGGCACTGCGTCGATGGCGATAAACTTCTCTTGGTCGGTCGACCGCTCGGCGCTGGTCATCACCAGGTTGTTCGAGGCATTCCGCAACAGGTAACTATTGTCAGGCTGGCGGGTCAGCGTCCACAGGAAGGCGGGGTCTTCGCGGTCGATGTTTTTCCACTGGTTGGCGCCGGTGTTGTCGCTGTACATGGCCTTCGCCACGGGTGTCCAGCCTATTTCATCGTCGCCCTCGCTGAACTGTCGCGCGCACACGAATCTATAATATCCGTCAGCAGGCAGGTAGAGTCGTTTGCCGGCCAGCAGGGCCTTGTAGCTGTCCACAATCTTCTGCGACATGGCGTTCAGCTGCTCTACGGTCAGGTTCCGTCCCTCGTCGGTGTCCAGGATGAGTGCCGCATTCATGGCCTCTACGAAGGCTTGATAGAGTTCGACCGGATACTGCCCATAGTCAGTGCCCAGGGGGAAGGTGTCGAGCAACGGCTGGTAGCGCATGTAGATGTCCACCAAGTTCTGCCTTGCCTCGTCGGGGTCGTCTGGAGCGGGGTTGAAGAACTCCTCCTCCGAGCAGAAGTAGATTTTCTTGATGGTGATTTCACCCGCAGCGTGGTTCTGTATGACCACACAGCTGTACTCGGGATAGGCCCCGGGCGTCAACTTGATGTACGCCTCCTTGGCGTCGGCGCTGCAGGTCGCGGCGTAGCAATTCTGCCAGTTTTGGTCCTGCAGGATGAGGTTGAAGTTGCACGAAGCCTCGTACTGGATGTAGAGGTACTCGGCCTCGGCCACCTGGTAGGTGCTGCCCAGCATGACGCTATACCATCCCCAGGCCTCGGCGCAGTGGATGGTGTTGGTACCCTCCTCGAATCGCGAGGAATAGTCGATGTCCACCTTGGCTCCGGCAGCCAAGGTCAGGAACATTGCAAACAGACATGTAAAGATTCTTCTCATAACCATTCGTTTTTAAGGTTCTACAATGTTTCGTCTGCAAAATTACAACTACATATCCTATAACACTGACACAATTTTAGCAAAAAATTGCACACCCGCCACTTCCATGCCTCACACGAAGACCTTTTTCTTCTGATAGTTCTCGCGGAACTCCTTGGGCGTACAGCCTTTCTTGCGCTTGAAGAGGCGGTTGAAGTTGGAGAGCGTGTTGAATCCGCAGTCGTAGCAAATCTCCGCCACCGTGTTGGCCGAGTCCACCAGCATGCGCGCCGCCGACCCGATACGTATGTCGATGATGTACTCCGAGAGCGTCCGCCCCGCCCGCTGGCGGAAGTATCGGCTGAAGGACTCGGGCGTCATGCCCACCATCTGGGCCATGTCCTCCAGTCGGATGTTCTCGCCGAAGTGACGGGCAATGTACTTCTGCACCTTGTCCACCCGTCGGCTGTCGCTCTGCGTCTCGATGCGTGCAAAGGCCGAACTGCTCAGTTGGCGGGCATCGTCGCAGGTCGACAGTTCGTAGAGGATTTCCAGCAGGTCGAGCACAGCGTGGAAGCCCGTCCGGTGGTGGGCCAGGTTGTCCAGCTTGGCATAGACGCGCATGATGGCCGTAAGGGGGAATGCCAGTCCGCACTGGGCCCTCTCCAGCATGCGTCGGATGCTGTCGAACTGATTCTTGCGGAGCAGCGAGTCGGGCAACAGCCCCTTGTCGAACTGTATGGTTATCTCGCGGATGTCTCCGCGCTGGCACTCCCCTTGTTCCCACACGTGTTCCAGGTCGCTGCTGGTGATGAGCACCAGGTCGTACTCGCCCACAGTCTCCTCCGAGTCGCCCACGATGCGATGCACGCCGATGGCGTTCTGCGTGAAGTTGAGTTCGTACTCCGGATGGCAGTGTATGGGGTAGTCGAAGGCCGACTTGTGGCGGTCGGCGATGTAGAAGCAGTCGCCCTCCGAGAGGGGTGTAATCTCGCGCATGATGTGCGGGGCGTGCTCGTGCGCGCGTTCTCCACTATTATTCATGACCCATTCAGCTTTAGGGTTAATAAAGTCGGTGCTAAGTTACGAAATAAAATCGGAAGCACCAAACGCTTGCGCCATCTGATGCTTCCTCTCTCATACAAAACTAACTAACCAACAGTCTTTCCTCTATACATACATCATGTATTTGTCGTGATTAATCATCATTGTCGGTGCCCCAGATGTTCCAGGTTTCTTCGCGAGCAAGGTCAGTCATGCTGCCTTCGCTGTAACTCTGTGAAGAAACTCCGACCGTGCTAGTCGACATGATTGACTTCACGTTATGAACGTTTACTACCTTCGTTGAAGGAGAAAAATATATCTGTTTCATGTGTTCTATTCTTTTTGGGGAAAAATAAGCCTTTTACCAATCTCACTTCACCAGCACCTTGCGCCCGCCTGTGATATACAGCCCTCTTGCAGGTTTGTTCACGCGCATGCCACTCAGTGTGTAGATGGCCTCGTCCCTGGGTTGCACCAGTTCTGCGGAGCTGATGCCCGTAGTCTCGTCCTCGAATACGAGGTTGATACCTCTTGCTCCACCAGTGGGAGTTATGTCCGTGGGTGTCTCCAGATATGCCTTGTGGGCATTGAGTATATGATATGCCTTTCCTTCATTATCATAATCTTCAGCCAACTTATAGAAGGCTATATTATTATCGGAACCATCCTTTGCAAAGATGTAACGATAATACGTCTTAATCTTCGTTTCGTCTTCACCTCCGGCAGAGTAATCCGAGTAATGTGAGCGATATACCCAATTACCATTATAGTCACCTGCATAACGAAGATATTGGAAGGCATCTGTCCAGTCTGGTTCTGCGCCCGCAACAGGAATATCGTATGTCCCCGGTGTTCCCTGAACGATGTAGCCAGCCCAGCCACGAGTAACTGAGACAGAGGTCAAATTGACAGTCCCCTCTGCAACACTCGAGACGTAATAAGGTACGGCCACGCCAGCAAAGCCCGAAAAGTCCAGGCTCTTGCTGCTGCCGTAAGTGCAAATGCCATCACTTCCGATGGACAGGGGAACTGCATCGTAACTGGAGGCGAAAGTCAGCAGTTCCACCTTGCTCAGCAGGGCATTGGTACCATTCAGCACGATGCCTCCGTTCTGCACCTGTTCCAGTATGGCAGCCGTCACAATCTCAAAATCTATGGTTGCAGGCTCATCTATGACAGCCACCTCGTAGTGTCCGCCTTCGATGCCCGTCCAGTTGCCGTAACAAACGTTTATCTGGCCTGCTTCATCGGCCGTATAGGTGATGCGGATGACATCGCCCTTCTTGGCACCTTTCAGCACATTGTGCTCCGCCGTTCCCGTCAGGGCCAGACCGTTCCAGCCTGCCAAGTCGTGCGAGCCGCTCCACACCGTCGTCGCATCACCCTCTTCGTCCTCGCCACTGGTGGTAAGGGTAATCTTGTTGATGGCGACCTTCGCTGCATCCACCGTTCCAATCATCAGGTGTCCTCTGGAGCCTGTTTCTTCCGTGTCGTCGTTCAGTATGTCCATGTCGGCTGCAGCGATGGTGAACTGATACGATGCATCGCCCTTGTTCACCCAGGGCCACTGGCCTATCGTACCACCGTTTTCGTCAAACGCCTTCTGCGTCCATCCCGAATTATTCTGGATGTAGAACAAATGCAGGCTTCCGCCCTCATAGGCCGTCACATGCACCGTCACCGTGCCACCAGTTTGCAACTTTGCCACAGGTATGGCGATGTTGTCGGTGTAGTCGCCCTCCCACAGCGTCGTCACCTGGTCTTTTGCATTCACGCTCCCTACTCCCAAGAGTATAGTGAGCAACAAGATAAATAACTTTTTCATAGTTTTCAATTTGGTTTTATTATACTGTTTCTTGATACTTACGCTATCTCCGTCAGGCGATTCTATTCCCAATCGAGTTCAGAAGATTCCTCTCTCGACAGGATGCTGTATTCTGTGTCGTCGTAGTCTCCCATTACGTCCAGGGTGCTGATGGCCAAAATGTTCTCATCCATTGCTATGGTCTCCATCTCCATAGCAGGCTTCATATATTGCTTTTTCATTGTTCCGAATCTTTTTGAGGGTTATTTCACAATCTTCTTACCATTTATTATATATATGCCCTTCGAGAACAAAGAGACGCGGCGGCCCTGCAAGTCGTAGGCAGGCGCAACAGCATGTCCACTCTTCTCCACCAGCAGGTCGCTCACGCCCATAGCATCGTCATCGAACACGATGCTCACGTGGTGCACATCGGCTGATGCTATGTCGGTGTCGGTCTCCAGATAAGCCTTGTGGGCAGCCATTGCCTGGTCGGCAGTCAGCCGGTAGAAGCCCAGGGCACTGTTGTCTGCCATCTTGGCGGCCAGCACGTAGTGATACTTGCCGGCAGCAGAGGCCACCACCGTCCCCTCGACGATCTGCGCCTTCAGATACGTGGCGCTGGGATAGGATGCTTCGTCCGTCACGGGAATGTCGTAAGTTCCGGCATCGCCCACCACTACGTATCCACACCAGTCCCACGTGGTATCCGTCTGCTTCAGTTTCACGCTGCCAGCGGCCACTTCCGATACATAATAAGCGGTCAGTCCGGTGCCCGTGAAGTCGCACTTCTTCATGCTGCTCCACGTAGTGATGCCACTTTCGCCAATGGTCAGTGGCACAGCATCGTAACTGGAGGCGAAAGTCAGCAGTTCCACCTTGCTCAGCAGGGCATTGGTACCATTCAGCACGATGCCTCCGTTCTGCACCTGTTCCAGTATGGCAGCCGTCACAATCTCAAAATCTATGGTTGCAGGCTCATCTATGACAGCCACCTCGTAGTGTCCGCCTTCGATGCCCGTCCAGTTGCCGTAACAAACGTTTATCTGGCCTGCTTCATCGGCCGTATAGGTGATGCGGATGACATCGCCCTTCTTGGCACCTTTCAGCACATTGTGCTCCGCCGTTCCCGTCAGGGCCAGACCGTTCCAGCCTGCCAAGTCGTGCGAGCCGCTCCACACCGTCGTCGCATCACCCTCTTCGTCCTCGCCACTGGTGGTAAGGGTAATCTTGTTGATGGCGACCTTCGCTGCATCCACCGTTCCAATCATCAGGTGTCCTCTGGAGCCTGTTTCTTCCGTGTCGTCGTTCAGTATGTCCATGTCGGCTGCAGCGATGGTGAACTGATACGATGCATCGCCCTTGTTCACCCAGGGCCACTGGCCTATCGTACCACCGTTTTCGTCAAACGCCTTCTGCGTCCATCCCGAATTATTCTGGATGTAGAACAAATGCAGGCTTCCGCCCTCATAGGCCGTCACATGCACCGTCACCGTGCCACCAGTTTGCAACTTTGCCACAGGTATGGCGATGTTGTCGGTGTAATCGCCCTCCCACAGCGTCGTCACCTGGTCTTTTGCATCCGCAGGGGCAAGGCCCAGCCAACACCCGAGGGCCACCAGCATGGCTACCTTGCGCCATGCCGAACTAAGTAAAGTTTTTGTCATTGATTTATTTGTTAATAGGGTTAATTGAGATTTCGGCTGCAAAGATAATGCTTTCACACACAACAAATTGACACTATTTTAGCAATATACGACACCCCTGCTTATTTGCCGCCCCCTATTGCTACTATGAAGAGTCCATAATGAGCAGGCTCCATCTTCAGCACGTACCCAATATATGGAATTAGGGGGAGTGCAAACGTGATTGCTCAAAACAAACGGCCGGATGTTTTGCATTTTACAGATTAATATAGTATCTTCGCAGCATGAAGAGAATGTTTTTCG